>NZ_AP018689.1:1870980-2182810 GCF_002157735.2 Vibrio aphrogenes | reverse complement strand
TTTTGTTAATTTAAAGCATTTCTGTAGCTTAGCTCTACAGTCAGATATACTTATAATTAAGTTACTTCATGATAGTTATGAGTTCTGCATCTTGAAGCCACTTGGGTATTTTACCCTACACTTTGCTCACATAAGCAGGTATGCCATGTCTGAACATAATCACATTGATCCTTTCGCAGCACGTGAATCTGAAAAATACGACAACCCAGTTCCTAGTCGCGAATTTATTCTCGATTTTTTGAAACAAGCTAATGTTCCTATGAATCGTAATGATTTGTTCGAAGCATTACAGCTCAAGGGTGAAGAAGAGTATGAAGGTTTACGTCGTAGACTGCGCGCGATGGAGCGTGATGGCGAGTTAATTTTTACTCGTCGTCAATGTTACGCTTTGCCTGAAAAAATCGATCTTATCAAAGGGACGGTCATTGGGCATCGTGATGGCTTTGGTTGGGTCCGACCTGAAGGCAGTGTCGGCAAAGATAATGATGTACTTTTACCTCATCATCAAATGCGTACTGTTATCCATGGCGATTATGTCTTAGTTCAACCCAATGGAACGGATAAGCGTGGACGTAAGGAAGGGCGTTTAGTCCGCATCCTTGAAGCACGAAAAACCAATTTAGTTGGGCGTTTCTTCTTAGAAGATGGCCATGCGTTTGTGGTGCCTGATGATTCACGTATTAGCCAAGATATTTTAATTCCTGATGAATTCCGTGCTGGAGCTCGTATGGGGAATGTGGTGGTGGTTGAGCTAACGGCTCGAGCGACTCGTTCTCGTGGCATGATGGGCAAAATTGTTGAAGTCCTTGGTGAAAATATGGCACCAGGTATGGAAATCCAAATTGCGATACATACGCATCAAATTCCGAATGAATGGCCGGTTGCTGTTGAAAAGCAAGTAGAGAATTTAGGTGAAGAGGTACCCGATGAGGCCAAAGAAGGCCGAGTCGATCTTCGTGATTTACCTCTTGTCACGATTGATGGTGAAGATGCTCGTGACTTTGATGATGCCGTTTACTGCCAGGCGAAAAAAGGTGGCGGTTGGCGTCTCTGGGTCGCTATTGCGGATGTCAGCTATTATGTAAGACCGAATACCGCTCTTGATAAAGAAGCGATTAATCGTGGCAACTCCGTTTATTTCCCATCCCAAGTGGTGCCGATGTTACCGGAAGTTTTATCTAATGGCTTATGTTCACTCAATCCACAAGTGGATCGATTGTGCATGGTGTGTGAGATGACCATTTCCGCTTCAGGAAAGTTATCGGGTTATAAGCATTATGAAGCCGTGATGAACTCACATGCTCGTTTAACTTATAACAAAGTCTCCGCTATTTTAGAGGGAGATGAAGAGCTGCGTGAACGTTACCAAACGTTAGTGCCGGATTTAGAAGAACTGTACAACATGTACAATGTTCTTAAAGTGGCTCGTGAACAACGTGGTGCGATTGAGTTTGAAACGGTTGAAACGAAATTTATCTTTAATGAATTACGTAAAATCGATCGTATTGAGCCAGTGATCCGTAATGATGCTCATAAAATCATTGAAGAATGTATGATTCTCGCCAACATTGCTTCGGCCTCTCTTGTGGAGAAAGCGAAAGAGGCGGCGTTATATCGTATTCATGAAACTCCGGGAGAAGAGCGTTTAACCGGCTTTAAAGATTTCTTAGCTGAGTTAGGATTAACCCTAAATGGTGGGTTAGAGCCTTCACCAACAGATTATGCTCAATTAATGCATCAAATTGGTGAACGTGCCGATAAAGAGCTTATCCAAACGATGTTATTACGTTCAATGAAGCAAGCCATCTATAGTCCTGATAATGCGGGCCACTTTGGGTTAGCTTTACAACGTTACGCACACTTTACTTCACCAATTCGCCGTTACCCTGATTTACTACTGCACCGTGCGATTAAGTACTTAATTGCTAAACAAGCGGGAGTGAATACCGATCGTTGGACACCAACGGGCGGTTATCATTATTCATTTGATGATATGGATTACTATGGTGAACAATGTTCGATGACTGAGCGTCGTGCGGATGATGCAACGCGAGATGTTTCTGACTGGTTGAAGTGTGAATACATGCAAGATCATGTCGGTGAAGAATTAGAAGGGGTGATCGCGAATGTAACCGGCTTTGGTTTCTTTGTGCGTTTGAATGAATTACATATCGATGGGTTAGTTCATATTTCATCACTCGCCAATGATTACTATCAGTTTGATCCGTTAGGGCAGCGTCTCATTGGTGAAAGCTCTGGTTTGATTTATCGCTTAGGCGATAGCGTGACGGTGAAAGTGCTTTCGGTCAATCTTGATGATCGCCAGATCGATTTTGAAGTCGTCAGTACTACGCGTCAGCCTCGAGGGAAGGGTAAAACGGCAAGAAAGCGTTCAGCGAATGCGGATAAGAAAGCGGCTACCCAGAAGAAGAAAGCGGTGAAAGCCAATAAGCCGGGACAAAAGGCTAAGCCATTGGTTGAACCAACTAAGCGCCCGGACAGCAAGACCGATTCAAATAAGAAGAAAAAAGCACGTAAACCGAAAGTGAGTAATGCACCAGGTACTAAGCCTAAACGTAGCAGACCTTCGGCAAAAAAACGCGCTAAAATGAAACAAGAAAAATAATCACGATGACAGGGAATACCCCTGCAAGGTAAATAATGAGTAACGAATTTATTTTTGGCATTCATGCCATTAACGCAGTATTAGATAAAGATCCTGCACGTATTGTTGAAGCCTTTGTATTAAATGGCCGTCAAGATGACCGTTTAATGCCGGTTTTACAGCAATTACAACAATACGGTGTGTCTGTTCAACAGATGAACCGTAAAACCTTGGATAACAAAGCCAACGGTGCCAATCACCAAGGTATCATTGCTAAAGTTAAGCCAGCTAAGGCGTTAAATGAGCATGATTTAGATGGCATCTTGGCACAATGTGAAGCAAAAGGTGAACAACCTCTTCTATTGGTCTTAGATGGTGTGACGGATCCTCATAACCTTGGTGCTTGTCTACGTAATGCCGATGCGGCGGGCGTCGCTGCTGTGATTGTGCCAAAAGATAAATCAGCCCCTCTTACGGGTACCGTTAGCAAAGTGGCTTGTGGTGCCGCGGAAACCGTCCCATTTGTTCGTGTGACCAATTTGGCTCGTACAATGCGAGCGCTTCAAGAGCAAGGTATTTGGTTTGTTGGCACGGCAGGTGAAGCGACTCACGATATCTACCAAGCCAAATTAACTGGTCCATTAGCGATTGTTATGGGGGCTGAAGGTGATGGTATGCGCCGTTTAACTCGTGAAACCTGTGATGATTTAATAAAAATCCCGATGTCAGGAAGTGTTTCTAGTTTAAATGTTTCTGTCGCATCAGGTGTGTGTTTATTTGAAGCGGTACGTCAGCGTTTAGGTTAAAGCTAGAGCTGAGATGCGGGGACGCTGCGCTAGAGAGCCGAAAAGCGGTTACGAGTTGCGAGTCTCGGTCGCTTCGCTGCTTGTAACTCGAAGCGAAGCGTACGTAACCCGCAACGGTCTTTTGCTCTTCCTCGCAACTCGAAGCGTAGCGCACTCGGCTCTCGCAACCTGAATCTCTGTTTATTCGAGTCACGAACAGCGAAGCGTCCGATATCTGAGCCTCATTTCTTTTTCTATCTTTTCCTTGCCTATTGTGGCGACGTCTTATACAATTCGCCGCCTGTGAAATCTCGACCTTTTATATTTTCGTTCCTTGCTTCCTCCGGATGGTCGAGCCCATGTGGAAGCTAATAATCCGTAAGGAGCAACCCATGCGTCATTACGAAATCGTATTCATGGTGCACCCTGATCAAAGCGAGCAAGTTGCTGGCATGATCGAGCGTTACACTAACACTATCACTGAAGCTGGCGGTACTATCCACCGTTTAGAAGATTGGGGCCGTCGTCAAATGGCTTACCCAATCAACAAATTGCACAAAGCACACTACGTTCTTATGAACGTTGAAGCTGAGCAATCTGTGATTGATGAGTTAGAAACTGCTTTCCGTTTCAACGATGCAGTTCTACGTAACATGATCATGCGCACTAAATCTGCAGTGACTGAACAATCTATCATGATGAAAGCACGTGAAGAACGCGCACCTCGTCGTGAAGAGCGTTCTGAAGCTAAGTCAGAAGAAGCAGCAGCTGAGTAATTAATTGATGACCAATCGATTGGAGTTAAGCGGCACTGTCGTGAAAGCTCCGGTTAGAAGCCTAAGTCCTGCGGGCATTGCCCATTGCCATTTTAGTATTGAGCACCGTTCGACAGTACAAGAAGCGAATTTACCGAGACAAGTTTATTGTCGTATGCAGGTAGTCGTGAGTGGGCAAGGGTCACAACCACTTACTCAACATTTAGTTTTAGGCAGTCAAATCAAGGCAAGCGGTTTTGTCGCTTACCACACCGGCCGAAATGGTTTAGGTAAATTGGTTTTACATGCCGACAACATTACTCAAATTTAAGATCAGGAGATAGCCCATGGCTCGTTTCTTCCGTCGTCGTAAATTCTGCCGTTTCACTGCAGAAGGCGTACAAGAGATTGATTACAAAGACGTAGCAACTCTTAAAAATTACATCACTGAAGCTGGTAAAATTGTACCTAGCCGTATCACTGGCACAAGTGCTAAATATCAGCGTCAACTAGCTCGCGCTATCAAGCGTTCTCGCTACCTAGCACTTCTTCCATACACTGACAAACATCAGTAATTGGCAGCAGTTTAATTAAGTTTAAGAGGACTAAGATAATGCAAGTTATTCTACTTGATAAAATCGGTAACCTAGGCAACCTTGGCGACCAAGTTAACGTTAAATCTGGCTACGCTCGTAACTTCCTTATCCCACAAGGTAAAGCAGTTATGGCTACTAAAGCTAACGTTGAAGTTTTCGAAGCACGTCGTGCAGAATTAGAAGCTAAAGTTGCTGAGCAACTAGCTGCTGCACAAGCTCGCGCTGAGAAAGTTAACGCACTAGAAGCAGTTGTAATCGCTTCTAAAGCGGGTGACGAAGGTAAACTATTTGGTTCTATCGGTACTCGTGATATCGCTGATGCAGTTACTGCAGCTGGCGTTGAAATTGTTAAGAGCGAAGTTCGCCTTCCTGAAGGTGCACTACGTACAACTGGCGAGTTTGAAATCAGTGTTCAACTTCACTCTGAAGTATTCGCTGAAGTTAAACTTCAAGTTGTTGCTGCTGAATAATCTTCAGTACCAAAGCACAATAAAAAAACCGACCTCGTGTCGGTTTTTTTATATCTAGATTTAGTGTGTTCGGTATAAAAAGTGCGTAAGTGTACTATTTGGGTGAATATAAGATATTGATAGTGAAGATACTATCGGTCTTACTCAGATTGTTTGGAACCCGGCTAAGGTGTTGCCTAGATTGAGCTATCTTCAACGAAATATCTTCAGTAATGTGGTTAAGAATGCTGATCTCTGTATCGATACGAGTATTGCTTGAACCGCTGACCACAGTGCCATCAAAATTAAATGAAATACTATCAAAAGGCTGCCATTGAGCGGTTAAATTTGCTCGTATAATAGGTTCATCGACATTCTCAGGGAAAATAGGATCGTCATCATCAATTTCATCGGTATTGGGTTCTTGATAACGATAACCTGGACCGAGTTCGGTTTCGACTTTTAAGCTGTCAGTATTGGTGATTTGATAACCAAGACCCGTTGAAATTGTATAATCATGGAAGTACGAACTGTACTTTGAGTCAATGCCTTTAAAGCTTCCATAAATATACATTTTGGGACTTATCTTGTAGTCACTTTGTAATTGATAAGTTTGCTCTCTTTCGTCTTCTTTGCCATCTTCATTTTTTAAATACAGCTTTATTTCACCTGTATTTCTCAAGCGCCCTTTAATATACGATAAAGCGAGTCGAGTATTTAATGAACGCTCATCCTCATTACCTTGTTCTGAACGATAACCAAACTCAATTTCGGGAAACCAAGTTGAAGCTGGCGCTGCGGGTGCCGCTTTCTTTTTAAGTGGGGCTTTTTTAGGGCTCTTTTTTACCGGTTCAGCATCTTCTTCTAATAACTCAGCAATGAGGTCTTCATCGACACCGTCATCATTGATACTTACAGATTGATTTTTGTCGCGCTCATTCTCATGGCTCTCGTCTTTCTCGTCTGAGGCAACGGGTGATGATGTTTGTGAGGTCGAAGGTGCGTTTGACTGGGATGAAGATGATGGCTCTTTATTACTGGTGGTTAAAGACGCATCATCGGTCGTTGAGGCTGAATCACTATTATTTGGCGTAGCCGTTTCTTCTGCCTGATTGCTATCAGATAGTTGATCCGTTATTGCCATATCATCCTTGGGCGTGGTTACTTCGCTCTCTATCATGATGTCTTCACTGTAAGCTTGGCTGCTTAAGAGTAAAAACAAGAGCGGTAATAATCGATTTTGCACTAAGAATGGTACCTCAATAAATAAATTGCCGTCGATAATATAATATGGCGCTAATTTTGCGGTCATCATACCGTTAAATGTTTTGATTCGATAGTGTGTTTATCACGCACTGCGTATGTCTTGAGGCTTTTATTTTGTCGCGTTTCAAAGGGGTTTTATTCTTGTTGAACTCGCATCTTGAGGTGGCTTGGGTATAATGATTGGCTCAAATTTTCAAGTAAGTGGTCCTATGGCAGAAAATAAACCTCGAAAAATCTCAGATTCGCAAGTGGACGCTTTAAAGGTTCCACCGCACTCTCTTGAGGCAGAACAATCCGTTTTAGGCGGCTTATTACTCGATAATGAACGTTGGGATTCTATTTCCGGGAAAATTGTCGAAAAAGATTTTTATAGTCGCCCACACCGTTTAATTTTTGCGGCGATTAAATCGATTTTAGAAAACAGTCAACCTCTTGATCTTATTACACTCTCTGAACATTTGGAGTTGCGTGAAGAGCTAGAATCGGTTGGTGGCTTTGCTTATCTCGCCGATCTTGCGAAAAATACACCAAGTGCGGCAAATATAAATGCTTATGCTGACATTGTGTGTGAACGTGCCATGGTGCGTAATTTAATCGGCATCGCCAATGAAATTGCTGATGCCGGTTATGATCCACAAGGAAGAAGCTCTGCCGATTTGTTGGATATGGCAGAAAGTAAAGTGTTTGCCATTGCCGAAGAGCGTACTGCTGAAAATGAAGGCCCTCAAAGCGTTGATAATATTTTAGAAAAAACATTAGAACGAATTGAAGTGCTGTATAAAACGCCACAAGATGGTGTGACAGGGGTGTCGACAGGCTTTACCGATCTCAATAAGAAGACGGCAGGTTTACAAGGCTCAGACTTAATCATTGTGGCTGCTCGTCCATCGATGGGTAAAACGACGTTTGCGATGAACTTATGTGAAAACGCAGCGATGGATCAAGACAAACCCGTTCTGATTTTCTCTTTAGAGATGCCCGCAGAACAATTGATGATGCGTATGCTGGCCTCCTTGTCACGTGTGGATCAAACTAAGATCCGTACCGGGCAACTTGATGATGAAGATTGGGCTCGTATCTCATCGACTATGGGTATTCTGATGCAGAAGAAGAATATGTATATCGATGATAGCTCGGGCTTAACCCCGACGGATTTACGATCTCGTGCACGTCGTATCGCACGTGAAACCGGGGGGTTATCAATGATCATGGTCGATTACTTGCAACTTATGCGAGTGCCTGGCTTGCAAGATAACCGTACCTTAGAGATCTCTGAAATCTCACGCTCATTAAAAGCGTTGGCAAAAGAATTGAATGTTCCAGTAGTGGCATTATCACAGCTTAACCGTTCTTTGGAGCAACGTGCTGATAAACGACCTATTAACTCGGATTTGCGTGAATCAGGAGCGATTGAGCAAGATGCTGACTTGATCATGTTTATTTACCGTGATGAGGTTTATCACCCAGATAGTGCCTTAAAAGGAATTGCGGAGATCATTATCGGTAAGCAACGTAACGGACCTATTGGTTCAGTGCGACTGACTTTCCAAGGCCAGTACTCCCGTTTTGATAATTACGCGGGCCCAGCCTTTGATGATGAATAAAGCCACTGAAATATTGAGTTAACAAGGGGTTAGCTCAATGACAACGACAATCGATTTCTTACCATCCATTGATTTAGGACAGACCCAATCATGAAGCCTCCTGTCGCGGCAACCGCATACGTTAATTTAGACTCGCTTCGCTATAACCTTACAAAAGTAAAAACTAAGGTTGGAAAGAGTAAGATCACCACTATTGTGAAAGCCAATGGTTATGGTCATGGTGCTGCTGCGGTTGCTCAAGCTTTGGAATCTACCTCAGACAGTTTTGGTGTCGCGAGATTAGAAGAAGCGCTTGAATTAAGACGAGTGGGGATCAGTAAACCTATCTTATTATTAGAAGGCTTTTTTGATGACTCTGATCTTCCGATCATACAAGCGAATAACCTGCATACGGCCGTGCATTGTGAAGAGCAATTATTGGCGTTAGAGCAAGCACAATTGGCGGCTCCGATAGAGGTTTGGCTTAAGATTGATACTGGAATGCACCGTTTAGGTGTACGACCTGAGCAATTAGAGGAATTTCTTACGCGCTTAAAAGCGTGTTCTAATGTGGCAAAACCACTTCACTATATTAGCCATTTTGGTTGTGCGGATGAATTGGATAATCCGGCAACGATGGAGCAAATCGAGTTATTTACCCAATTAGCCGAAGCGGGTTGTGAGCGTTCTATTGCGGCATCTTCAGGGATCTTAGCCTGGCCAGATAGTCATTTAGAATGGGTAAGGCCGGGAATTATTTTGTATGGTGTGTCGCCATTTGAAGCGCAAAATGCCGAATCCATGGGATTTAAGCCCGTCATGAGCTTAAAATCACATTTAATTGCCATTCGTGATGTCAAAGCGGGCGAAAGCGTAGGGTATAGTGCGACTTGGACGGCCGAGCGAGATACAAAGATTGGTGTCATCGCAATTGGCTATGGTGACGGTTATCCTCGCACTGCGCCTAATGGGACGCCAGTGGTCATTAATGGTCGCCGAGTGCCTCTAGTTGGTAGGGTGTCGATGGACATGTTAACCGTGGATTTAGGCTGCAATAGTCAAGACCAAGTGGGTAATGAAGCCATTTTATGGGGCGAAGGTTTACCGGCAGAAGAAATTGCCAATCGTATAGGAACTATCGCGTACGAATTAGTCACAAAATTGACAGGGCGAGTAGTGATGATTTATCAAGAAGAACATAATGAATGATGACTCCTAGTGCTTTAGTTCCGATGAAAAATTATTTTTGCCAACAGGGTAGATTTACAATTGCTGTTGGTTTATTGGTTTTTTTTTCAACTAGTGTATCGGCTGAGCCTAATATCAGCCTTTCATCTCCTCTTCATCATCAAGATTCTTCTCCTTCTGCCCATCAAGATATCCCTTCTCAAGACTCATCGGATAACGCTAAAGACTCTTGGTATTCTGAATTTAAAATTGTGCCATTTGGCTTTATCTCTGATTCCATTGGTAACTCTATTGGTGCGGCGGGGTTATTAAAAGGAGCTGGCCAACCTCAAGCCGCGTTATTAGGTGCCGGGTTTGTCTCCGATAAAGGCAGTTATGTCTCCTATTTAGGCGGTTATAATTATCAGTTAGGAGAGCGTTGGTTAATCGATGCCGATGCTTACCTTGCTCAGTTTGACGATTATCGTTACTACCTTGGTAATGCGACCAGCAATAGTTCTGACTTTGATGACTACACAGAAGCTGATGGCCAAGAGTCTCGTTTACAAGCCAAATTTCGTTATGTATTGCCACTAGGGTTAGGGAAAGAGCGGGCGGCGAGTGCCAGTTATTCGCCCAATCGAAAAATTGCAGGGATAACGCCATGGGAGAGTGGGGTGACGAGCTTAGGATTTACGCCTTTTTATAAATCTCGTCAGCTCGATGGGGTTGTCTATGATGATCCTGACCATACTTGGGGCATGATTTTCAGTTTTGATTGGGATAACCGAGATAGCATTCGTAATACCACCCATGGCTCGCATACCTTGTTCAATTACACCTATGCTCCTAAAGTGGGTAATGAGGATCCGTGGAGTACTTGGGAGTTTCAAAATAGCCAATACTTTGATCTTGGGGCATTAGGTCATGTCTTTAACAAACAAGTTGTGGCATTTGATTTTTATACCGCAGGCACTCCAAGTTGGAACCAAGGCAAAACACACCGCCCTCCTGAATATGCCGGAGTAAGATTGGGCGGCCTATATCGTCAACGAGGTTTCGCATCGGGGCGATTCACTGGCCGAGCGGCTATCAACTATAGCTTAGAATATCGTGTAATGCCTGATTGGCAACCACTTCAAAATTGGCCTGTGTTTGATTGGTATCATGTCCCTTGGTGGCAATGGGTCTTATTTACCGACGTTGGCCGAGTGGCTGATGAATATAACTTATCTGAATTGCATGATGATATGCAGGTGAGTTATGGCGGAGCGGTCCGTTTTCAAGTTGAAGGCATCGTTGTTCGAGCCGAAATGGCATGGGGAGATGAGGAAAGCATGTTTCGCGTCATGGTGAATCAACCATTTTAAGCAAAGAGAAAGGATGACAAAGTAAAACATATCGACAAATTGCCGGAATCTCTTGGATCACTTATGAGTTATATTTAAACTGATATAACGCAATACAGATCACATAAATCATTGCGATAATCTGATTTAGACGTTCGACGCCAAAGAAGAAAGTTTTTGAATTGAGCCATCTCGTTAAATGGCTGAGTTTTTGTATCGGGGGCAGGCAATTAACCGTATGGTTTTTTGTTCTGAAGAAACCATTAGACATACCAGGAATGAATCATGTTGAAAAATATTAACCCAACCACAACATCCGCGTGGAAAGCGTTAACTGAACACTTTGAATCAGCACAAGATATGGAGCTTTCAAGCTTATTCGCACAAAATGCGGATCGCTTTAATCAGTTCTCTGCCAAGTTTGGCTCAGATATTTTAGTGGATTACTCAAAGAACTTAATTGACCAAGAAACGCTAACGCATCTTTTTGCTCTTGCGGAGCAAACGGAAGTTAAATCGGCAATCGAAGCGATGTTTGCGGGTGATAAGATCAACCAAACCGAAGGTCGTGCGGTATTACATACAGCATTACGTAATCGCAGCAATACGCCGGTCTTGGTTGACGGTGTAGATGTGATGCCTGGTGTGAATGCGGTATTAGCTAAGATGGAAAGCTTTACTAACCGAATCGTATCGGGTGAATGGAAAGGCTACACTGGCAAAGAAATCACGGATATTGTTAACATCGGTATCGGTGGTTCTGACCTTGGTCCTTACATGGTATCTGAAGCATTATCCGCTTATAAAACGCGTTTAAATATGCACTTCGTTTCAAACGTTGATGGAACCCATATCGCTGAAACATTGAAAGGGCTAAACCCTGAAACCACGCTTTTCCTAGTGGCTTCAAAAACTTTTACCACTCAAGAAACCATGACTAATGCTCACACTGCTCGTGATTGGTTCTTGGAGGCGGCGATTGATTCTGCTCATGTTGCAAAACACTTTGCGGCACTTTCAACCAACGCCCAATCGGTTGCTGATTTTGGTATTGATACAGATAACATGTTTGAATTCTGGGACTGGGTTGGTGGTCGTTATTCACTATGGTCTGCAATCGGTCTTTCAATCTGTTTAGCGATTGGCTTTGATAACTTTGTTGAGTTATTGGAAGGTGCGCATGAAATGGATAAGCATTTTGCAAATACTGAATTTGAAAACAACATTCCTGTCATCTTGGCGTTGATTGGTATTTGGTACAACAACTTCCATGGTGCTGAATCGGAAGCTATCCTGCCTTACGATCAATACATGCATCGCTTCGCGGCTTATTTCCAACAAGGTAATATGGAATCAAACGGTAAATATGTTGACCGTAATGGTCAGGCCGTAGATTACCAAACGGGTCCAATTATTTGGGGTGAACCTGGTACTAATGGTCAACACGCTTTCTATCAATTGATCCACCAAGGAACTAAATTAATTCCTTGTGATTTTATTGCGCCGGCAATTAGTCATAACCAAATTGGTGATCACCACCAAAAACTGATGTCTAACTTCTTTGCTCAAACTGAAGCGCTTGCATTTGGTAAATCTAAAGAGCAAGTCGAAGCTGAATTTATCGCTGCTGGTAAAACGGCAGAAGAAGTGAAAGATCTGGTTAACTTTAAAGTGTTTGAAGGTAACCGTCCGACTAACTCGATTTTAGTGAAGCAAATCAACCCAACCACTTTGGGTAATTTGATTGCAATGTACGAACACAAAATCTTTGTGCAAGGGGTTATTTGGAATATCTTTACCTTTGACCAATGGGGCGTAGAGCTTGGTAAGCAATTAGCTAACCAAATTTTACCTGAGCTTGCTGACAACAACCCAGTTGAGTCGCACGATAGTTCAACGAATGGTTTGATTAACGCTTTTAAAGCATTCAAAGCGTAATAGAGTTAACTTTCTGAATAATAAAAAGAGAAGCGGATAAGGCTTCTCTTTTTTTATGGTTACACTTTTTTATGATTATTGTTGAGAGTGGGATTATTGGCAGCTTTTGCACACCCCATGAGTTTCAATCACGTGGTTGGTAAGCTTAAATCCATGAGCATTAATATTCTTAGTGAGTCGTTTGATTAATGTCTCATCTTGTAGCTCTGTCACATCCCCACATTGATCACAAATGAGCAAGTGAGAAAAATGCTTGTGTTGACCGTGGCAATCATGTTCATCAAAAAAACAACACGACACAAAACTATTGGTGGATTCAACACGATGGATAAACCCTTGCTCTAATAAAAACTCTAACGCTCTGTAGACCGTAGGTGGCTTAGCTTGAGGTTCGGTTTGCTTTAGTTTATCCAATAACTCATACGCCGTCGCCGATCCTTTTTGTTGCCAAATCAGTTCTAAGACTTGTTGACGTTGTGAGGTGAGACGAACCCCTCTTTGTTGACAAAGTTCAGTCACTTGTTGAAGTAAACGTGTATTCAAAATCGTAGCCTTAATTATGCCTTAAACTCGAAGATAGGTTGCGCCATCACAGGTTGTATTTGCTTGATGTGCACTTCATCGGCCTATGGTAAAATATTTGGCTTAATAAGTCAGAGATATTTATCCCATATACCATTATGAAAAATTACCCATTGCAACGTTTTTCCGTCGCTCCAATGCTCGATTGGACCGATCGCCACTGTCGTTACTTTCATCGTCTACTTTCAGAGCATGCATTGCTATATACCGAAATGGTGACCACTGGCGCAATTCTTTATGGCAAAGGGGATTTTTTGCAGTTTTCTCAACCAGAGCACCCTGTGGCCTTACAATTAGGAGGCTCTAACCCTGCAGATTTAGCTAAGTGTGCGCAGTTAGCGGCGGAGCGTGGTTATGATGAGATCAACCTTAACGTTGGTTGCCCATCGGATCGGGTGCAAAATGGTATGTTTGGTGCTTGCCTGATGGCGGAACCTGAGCTGGTGGCTGAATGTATGGCAGCGATGCGTGAAGTCGTTGATATTCCGGTCACCGTGAAAACGCGTATTGGGATTGATGAGCAGGATTCGTATGAATTTTTAACCCGCTTTATTACTTTAGTGAGTGAGAAGGGTGGCGTCGATCAATTTACTATTCATGCTCGTAAAGCATGGCTTTCAGGATTAAGCCCTAAAGAGAACCGTGAAATTCCAGAACTTATTTATGAGCGTGCTTATCAGGTAAAAAAAGATTTCCCACATTTAACTATTGCGGTTAATGGGGGAGTGAAAACCTTAGAAGAATGTGAAACACATCTTAAGCACCTCGATGGTGTGATGGTTGGACGTGAAGCATACCAAAACCCGTATTTATTGGCGGAAGTGGACCAACGTTTATTTGGAGCGGATAAACCGATAATCAAAAGACGTCAGGTGGTGCAGAAAATGTTGCCATACATTGAAGATGAAATGGCAAAAGGAGCCAGTTTAGGCCATATCACACGTCATATGTTAGGGTTATTCCAAGCTATGCCAGGCGCACGTCAATGGCGTCGTCATATCAGTGAGAATGCCCATAAGTCAGGCGCTGGGATTGAAGTCGTCGAAGCCGCTTTAGCCAAAATTCCTGCTGAATTAGATGTTTAACCAGTCTTGCAAATGGCTAATTTGACTGTAAATTAGTGAAATTAGCCATGTCTTTTCATTTGAATTTTCTTTCTTAATTTTAACCTTTTGATTTTTAAATGAATCATCTTGCTTTTAACTTGGCCTACATTGTGCAAGTTGATAGCAATAAAGACGAGAAGGAAGATGTATGTTCGAATTATTGTTTATCTTAGTGTTCTTTGGAGTATTGATGTTCACCGGCGTCACTATGGTGACTTTCTTTATTGCCTTTGCAGCGGCCCTATTGTTTGGCTTTGTCGTAACTATGGTTGGCGCGGTGATCAAATTATTACCTTGGATCATTGTTGCGCTTATCGGTTTGTATCTTTATAAGCATTACAATAAGCCAAGTCCTTTTTAACCAAAGTGAATGAATCATTCACTACTTTTTAGTGGTCAGTCCATAAAGTTGCCTATTTAGCTCGCAAGTTTTGAAATTTGCGCCATGCTTAATAAAGAGAGTGTGTCTAAGAGACATGGAAGGGCTGGTTATGACTGTGACTGAATTACGCCGCTTATATCAAGAAAAGCAATTGCTTGAAGCCATTATTGAATCTTCGATTGAAGAGGAAGATTGGATAGTGGAATTTCGCCATCATCGAGGAGGCTTAGTATTGCTCACTGATGAACATGGTCAAGAATGTCATTATCAAAATATGGACGATGCCTCTCGCTTAGCTATAGACGTAGGATTTAGACAAGTTCGTATTGCCAATAAATAACGCGTTTCACCTCACTGACACCGTAGCGCTGATTTTAGCCGTTGCGGTGTTTTCATTTCTTATGTCCAAAAAGTTATAAAACATACTTATCAATTCTTTCTCGATATTCATCAGAATCGTTAATCTAGTCTCATGAAGCAATTATATTGTTAATCCCCTTTGTATTGGTCATTGCAGCTTTATTGGTGGTGATTATTCACTTTGCTGTAATCCAACTACTTTGGATATATCCCTAAATGTCTAAGTAAACGTTGATGTGGCTTAGGCTGATAAAAAGATAGGATGTCGTGACATGTTACTAAAGGATCTTTCGGCTCTGGCTAGCCCGCTTAATGATCAACAAATTGGTCAATTGCAACAAGCGATGGCTGAGCTGTCTCCACAACAACTGGCTTGGGTCAGTGGTTACTTTTGGGGCTTAAGCCAAACCGGTCAGCCCGCAGGTAGCGCCCAATCTTCTCAATTATCTGTCGCTTCTCAACCGGCTGGAAAATTGACCATCATTTATGCCTCACAAACGGGTAATGCTAAAGGGGTGGCAGAAGCACTTAAAAATGAAGCCGATACTAATGGTATAGCGGTGGAATTATTTGATGCGAGTGATTACAAAGGAAAAAATTTAGCCAAAGAAACTCACGTGATCATTGTTGCCTCAACCAACGGTGAAGGGGAAGCACCAGATAATGCGATTGAACTGCATGAGTTTTTACAATCGAAGAAGGCCCCTAAACTACCGAACTTACAATACGCGGTGATAGGTTTAGGAGATTCTAGTTATGAGTTCTTTTGCCAAACGGGTAAAGATTTTGATAGTTACTTAAGTAAGCTTGGCGCAACCGCCTTTTTAGAGCGTGTTGATTGTGATGTTGATTACGAAGCACCTGCGGCTGAATGGCGTAAGCAAGCATTAGAAAAAGTGAAAGAAACCTTATCGGCTAACGATGCGCAAGTTGTGCAATTACCTGTTGGTCAATCTGCCCATATTGAAAGCCCATGGAATAAACAAAATCCTTATACGGCAAGTCTTTTGACCAGCCAAAAAATTACCGGTCGCGATTCTGGAAAAGATGTTCGCCATATTGAAATTGATCTCGATGGTTCAGGCATTACTTATCAGCCTGGAGATGCGTTAGGTGTTTGGTATGAAAACAGTTCTGATCTAGTCGCTGCGATTTTAGATCAAGTTGGTCTATCTGGTATTGAAAGCATTGAGCTCGATGATGAAAGCCTTTCTATTCATAGTGCATTAGTGAGTAAGTTTGAGATCACAACGTCGAATCCACAGCTTGTTACTCAATACGCCGAATTATCAGGCAGTAAGAAATTACAAAAGCTGGTGGAAGATAAAGACAAGTTACGTGAGTACTCAAGCAACACTCAAGTTATTGATGTTCTAAGAGAGAAGAAAACAACACTGACCGCTGAGCAATTAACTAGTTTGTTCCGTAAATTAACACCACGTTTATATTCCATTGCTTCAAGTCAGGCTGAAGTTGAAGATGAAGTGCATTTAACCGTTGGTCTAGTTGAGTATCAACAAGGTGAAGAAAAGCGTTTTGGTGGCGCGTCACATTATTTAACTCATCGTTTAGAGGAGGGAGATAGCGTTAAAGTCTTCATTGAGCACAACAATAATTTCAAACTGCCGCAAGATGATAGCACCCCAGTGATCATGATCGGCCCAGGTACGGGTATAGCACCATTCCGGAGTTTTATTCAAGAAAGAGAAGCACGAGATGCTGAAGGTAAAAATTGGTTATTTTTTGGTGACCGTACTTTCACCCAAGATTTCTTATACCAAGTGGAATGGCAGAAATATTTAAAATCTGGAATCTTGACCAAGATGGATGTGGCTTTTAGTCGTGATCAGGCCGAAAAGGTCTACGTACAAGATCGTATCTTAGAAAATGCTGCGGAAGTTTGGCAATGGTTGCAACAAGGGGCTTATATCTATATTTGTGGAGATGCCAATAGAATGGCAAAAGATGTCCACAATGCATTGATTCAAGTTGTTAAAGAGCAAGGTCAGTTAGGTCAAGAGCAAGCAGAAGAATTTATTAATGACCTACGTAAAGCAAAACGTTATCAAAGGGATGTGTACTAATGAGCACGAAAGAACAAGTAGTATTAGGTGAAGTCTTAGGTCCACTTTCTGATGGTGAGCGTTTAAAGGCCGAAAGTAATTTCTTACGTGGAACCATAGCCGAAGATTTACAAAATCCCATTACAGGGGCAGTAACCGGAGATAACTTCACTCTAATCCGTTTTCATGGCATGTATTTACAAGATGACCGTGATATTCGCGCTGAACGAGCCAAGCAAAAATTAGAGCCATTGCATACTTTGATGGTACGTGCGCGTTTACCGGCAGGGGTGATCACACCAACACAATGGCTTGGTGTCGATAAGTGGGCAGATGAGCATACTCTTTATGGCAGTATCCGTTTAACCACTCGTCAAACATTTCAATATCACGGCATTTTAAAACCAAATATTAAAAAGGTGCATAAGGCTCTTAATTCAATTGGTATTGACTCGATTGGTACTGCGGCAGATATGAATCGAAATGTGCTTTGTACGGCTAACCCATACCAATCAGCAGTGCATCAAGAAGCTTATGAATGGTCAAAGAAAATCAGTGAACATTTCTTACCACATGCGAGAGGGTATGCGGAAGTTTGGTTAGATGCAGAAAAGATTGATAGTACTGTTCAAGAAGAAGAGCCTATTTTAGGAAGGACATATTTACCTCGTAAGTTTAAAACCACGATTGCGATTCCACCACTAAACGATGTGGATGTTCATGCGAACGATTTGAACTTTGTTGCGATAGAAGAGAACGGAAAATTAATTGGTTTTAATGTGCTGGTGGGTGGCGGTTTGGCAATGACTCATGGTGATACCTCTACCTACCCTCGCCGTGCTGATGATTTGGGATTTATTCCAGTAGATAAAACGTTAGCTTTTGCTGAGGCAGTTGTTACCACCCAACGAGATTGGGGTAACCGTTCTAATCGTAAAAATGCTAAGACTAAATATACTTTAGATCGCGTTGGGATTGATGTCTTTAAAGCTGAAGTAGAAAAACGAGCAGGAAGTCAATTTGCAGAAAGCCGTCCTTATGAATTTACTGAACGTGGAGATCGTATAGGTTGGTCAGAAGGTATTGATGGAAAACATTACTTATCTCTATTTATAGAGAATGGTCGTATTTTAGATTATCCGGGTAAGCCACTTAAAACTGGCATGGCTGAACTCGCTAAAGTTCATAAAGGTGACTTTCGTATTACGGCAAACCAAAATTTAATTGTGGCGGGTGTAGCGACTGATCAAAAAGAACTCATAGAAAGCATAGCGGTTAAACATGGCTTAATGGATGTCTCGGTGAGTGAGCAGCGTAAAAATTCAATGGCGTGTGTGGCATTTCCTACTTGTCCGTTAGCCATGGCGGAAGCGGAGCGTTTTCTACCTTCTTTTGTTACTCAAGTTGAAGGGATTTTAGAAAAGCACCAATTACCGAAAGAAGAGAATATTATTTTACGTGTAACAGGGTGTCCTAATGGTTGTGGTCGTGCGATGTTGGCGGAAATAGGCTTAGTCGGTAAGGCGCCAGGTCGATATAACTTACACTTAGGTGGCAATAGAAGTGGGACTCGTGTACCTAAAATGTATAAAGAGAACATTACAGATAAACAGATACTCACTGAAATTGATGAATTGGTTGGTCGCTGGGCCCATGAGCGTGAACTAAATGAAGCATTTGGTGATTTTGTCATCCGTGTTGGCATTATTGATGAGGTTGTGATCTCTAAGAGGGACTTCCATGCTTAATGATATAGAACAGATAGGTACAGGGCTGCAACTTAAGTTAGATGAGTTGCTATCTTTAAATAAAGTCGAACAGAGTTTAAAGCTAGCAGAAATTAATAGTCGATTAGAAACATTAAATGCTCAAGATCGCATTCATTGGGCATTAAAGCATTTACAAGGTGAATTTGCAGTTTCTTCAAGCTTTGGAATACAAGCGGCGGTCATGCTGCATTTAGTGACACAAGCTAAATCAGACATACCTGTCATTTTGACCGATACAGGCTACTTATTTCCTGAGACTTATCGTTTTATCGATGAGCTCACTAATAAGCTCACTCTTAACTTAAAAGTTTTCCGTGCAGAGCAGAGTCCAAATTGGCAAGAAGCGCTATATGGTAAGTTATGGGAACAAGGTGTCGAAGGCCTCGAAAAGTACAATAAGATAAATAAAGTAGAACCAATGCGTCGGGCATTACATGAATTAAAGATCTCCACTTGGTTTTCTGGGCTAAGACGTGATCAATCAAGCACACGAAATAATTTACCTATATTAGCTATCCAGAATGGAGTCTTTAAGTTTTTGCCAATTATTGATTGGACTAATAAAGACATCTATGACTACCTACAGAAACATGGTTTGTCTTATCATCCATTATGGGAGCAAGGATATTTATCAGTAGGTGATACACATACGACACGTAAGTGGGAACCAGGAATGACCGAAGAGGAAACTCGTTTTTTTGGTTTGAAACGGGAATGTGGTCTTCATGAAGATGATCCAGATGCTCAAACTGATGGTTCTGGAATATAAAAGTTAAAGATTTTTGTCTTTAATAAAGAAAGGTCACTCACAATAGTGACCTTTCTTTTTTATAAAATGAATAACTCTGTGGATAACTTGTGTGCCTAGGTAGGGTAAATTGGTATAAATAGGGCTTTGAGTGTAATTTGAGCGTCTAAGCATTATTTTTCAATATTTTTTAAAAAAGCGCTTGCCAATGTGAGCGATGTCTCTATAATGCGACATCACTGACACGGGGCACGCAGCCAAGCTGCAGCACGGGTTAGAGGTCAAAACCTTCTCAATAAGGTTTGCGAAAAAAAGTTTTAAAAAAGTGTTTGACACGAACTTTTAAATCGCTAAAATGGCCGCCCTGTTCAACGAGATGCGCTAAGCATTATCGATAAGAACAACGCTCTTTAACAATTTAAACCTATCAATCTGTGTGGGCACTCGTTGATGATAATCAAAAAGATTTATCAATGAACTGAGTGACCAAACGGCTATTAAAAGAATCAGCCTTGAGCTGGTTTGATTTCACTTTTTAAAGTGAAAATAAATAATAGCGGCACAGTCAATTCATTATCTATCTGTTGGATAGATGATAGCTTTAAAGTTACTTCTTCTTTTTAAGAAGAATAGTTTTGAAGTCAGTATTCGTTGAGCCGGTTGTCTCTTTATTTAAGAGCGGCCACAAAAACTTTAATTGAAGAGTTTGATCATGGCTCAGATTGAACGCTGGCGGCAGGCCTAACACATGCAAGTCGAGCGGTAACAGGAAATAGCTTGCTATTTCGCTGACGAGCGGCGGACGGGTGAGTAATGCATAGGAAGTTGCCCAGTAGAGGGGGATAACCATTGGAAACGATGGCTAATACCGCATAACCTCTTCGGAGCAAAGCAGGGGACCTTCGGGCCTTGCGCTATTGGATACGCCTATGTGGGATTAGCTAGTTGGTGAGGTAATGGCTCACCAAGGCAACGATCCCTAGCTGGTCTGAGAGGATGATCAGCCACACTGGGACTGAGACACGGCCCAGACTCCTACGGGAGGCAGCAGTGGGGAATATTGCACAATGGGCGAAAGCCTGATGCAGCCATGCCGCGTGTATGAAGAAGGCCTTCGGGTTGTAAAGTACTTTCAGTTGTGAGGAAGGTTTCGTAGTTAATAACTGCGTTGCTTGACGTTAGCAACAGAAGAAGCACCGGCTAACTCCGTGCCAGCAGCCGCGGTAATACGGAGGGTGCGAGCGTTAATCGGAATTACTGGGCGTAAAGCGCATGCAGGTGGTTTGTTAAGTCAGATGTGAAAGCCCGGGGCTCAACCTCGGAAGGTCATTTGAAACTGGCAAACTAGAGTACTGTAGAGGGGGGTAGAATTTCAGGTGTAGCGGTGAAATGCGTAGAGATCTGAAGGAATACCAGTGGCGAAGGCGGCCCCCTGGACAGATACTGACACTCAGATGCGAAAGCGTGGGGAGCAAACAGGATTAGATACCCTGGTAGTCCACGCCGTAAACGATGTCTACTTGGAGGTTGTGGCCTTGAGCCGTGGCTTTCGGAGCTAACGCGTTAAGTAGACCGCCTGGGGAGTACGGTCGCAAGATTAAAACTCAAATGAATTGACGGGGGCCCGCACAAGCGGTGGAGCATGTGGTTTAATTCGATGCAACGCGAAGAACCTTACCTACTCTTGACATCCAGAGAAGCCAGTAGAGATACAGGTGTGCCTTCGGGAGCTCTGAGACAGGTGCTGCATGGCTGTCGTCAGCTCGTGTTGTGAAATGTTGGGTTAAGTCCCGCAACGAGCGCAACCCTTATCCTTGTTTGCCAGCGAGTAATGTCGGGAACTCCAGGGAGACTGCCGGTGATAAACCGGAGGAAGGTGGGGACGACGTCAAGTCATCATGGCCCTTACGAGTAGGGCTACACACGTGCTACAATGGCGCATACAGAGGGCAGCGAACTTGCGAAAGTAAGCGAATCCCAAAAAGTGCGTCGTAGTCCGGATTGGAGTCTGCAACTCGACTCCATGAAGTCGGAATCGCTAGTAATCGTGGATCAGAATGCCACGGTGAATACGTTCCCGGGCCTTGTACACACCGCCCGTCACACCATGGGAGTGGGCTGCAAAAGAAGTAGGTAGTTTAACCTTCGGGAGGACGCTTACCACTTTGTGGTTCATGACTGGGGTGAAGTCGTAACAAGGTAGCCCTAGGGGAACCTGGGGCTGGATCACCTCCTTATACGAAGATTATTTTTGATGAGTACCCACACAGATTGATTAGGTTTATATAGAAAAGAGTTCAGAAAGCATCCCATTGCTTTCAAATCCTGTGTCCCGTTCGTCTAGAGGCCTAGGACACCGCCCTTTCACGGCGGTAACAGGGGTTCGACTCCCCTACGGGATACCATCTTTAAGTGCATTTAAAACAGTGTATTTAAAAATGGTTCCTTTCATTAGAAAGAACTTGCTCTTTAACAATTTGGAAAGCTGACTGATAACGACTTTATGTTGTTATCAAATAAAAGTTCTCAATGTTTATCTTTAAGATAAACACACAACACACATTCAAGTGTCTTGTATTCTAGTTTTTATCTACTTTTTTATAAAAGTAGGCAAAAACATCTATTGAGTCCGGCAACGATATTTAAGATTACCCTCTTAAATATCAACAAACTAAAACCTTATTTAGTTGACATACATAAGACCCTTTTGGGTTGTATGGTTAAGTGAATAAGCGTACACGGTGGATGCCTAGGCAGTCAGAGGCGATGAAGGACGTATTAACTTGCGATAAGCGTAGATTAGGCAGTAAAAGCCACTTGAGTCTACGATTTCCGAATGGGGAAACCCAGTTGCATAAGCAACTATCATTAACTGAATACATAGGTTAATGAGGCGAACTCGGGGAACTGAAACATCTAAGTACCCGAAGGAAGAGAAATCAACCGAGATTCCGAAAGTAGCGGCGAGCGAAATTGGATTAGCCCTTAAGCTTTTAATGATGCAGGTGAACAAGCTGGAAAGCTTGGCGATACAGGGTGATAGCCCCGTAACCGACACATCATAATCAGTGAAATCGAGTAAGGCGGGACACGTGTTATCCTGTCTGAATATGGGGGGACCATCCTCCAAGGCTAAATACTCCTGACTGACCGATAGTGAACCAGTACCGTGAGGGAAAGGCGAAAAGAACCCCTGTGAGGGGAGTGAAATAGAACCTGAAACCGTGTACGTACAAGCAGTAGGAGCACCTTCGTGGTGTGACTGCGTACCTTTTGTATAATGGGTCAGCGACTTATATTTAGTAGCAAGGTTAACCGTATAGGGGAGCCGTAGGGAAACCGAGTCTTAACTGGGCGTCGAGTTGCTAGGTATAGACCCGAAACCAGGTGATCTAGCCATGGGCAGGTTGAAGATTGAGTAACATCAATTGGAGGACCGAACCGACTAATGTTGAAAAATTAGCGGATGACTTGTGGCTAGGGGTGAAAGGCCAATCAAACCTGGAGATAGCTGGTTCTCCCCGAAAGCTATTTAGGTAGCGCCTCGGACGAATACTACTGGGGGTAGAGCACTGTTAAGGCTAGGGGGTCATCCCGACTTACCAACCCTTTGCAAACTCCGAATACCAGTAAGTACTATCCGGGAGACACACGGCGGGTGCTAACGTCCGTCGTGGAGAGGGAAACAACCCAGACCGCCAGCTAAGGTCCCAAAGTATAGCTAAGTGGGAAACGATGTGGGAAGGCTCAGACAGCCAGGATGTTGGCTTAGAAGCAGCCATCATTTAAAGAAAGCGTAATAGCTCACTGGTCGAGTCGGCCTGCGCGGAAGATGTAACGGGGCTAAGCTATACACCGAAGCTGCGGCAGTACAGTTTACTGTGCTGGGTAGGGGAGCGTTCTGTAAGCCGTTGAAGGTGAACTGAGAAGTTTGCTGGAGGTATCAGAAGTGCGAATGCTGACATGAGTAACGATAAAGGGAGTGAAAAACTCCCTCGCCGGAAGACCAAGGGTTCCTGTCCAACGTTAATCGGGGCAGGGTAAGTCGACCCCTAAGGCGAGGCTGAAAAGCGTAGTCGATGGGAAACGGGTTAATATTCCCGTACTTCTTACAAATGCGATGGGGGGACGGAGAAGGCTAGGTGGGCCTGGCGATGGTTGTCCAGGTTCAAGTGCGTAGGCTGATTTCTTAGGTAAATCCGGGAAATCTTAAGGCCGAGACACGACGTCGAGCTACTACGGTAGTGAAGTCATTGATGCCATGCTTCCAGGAAAAGCCTCTAAGCTTCAGTTTGTAAGAAATCGTACCCCAAACCGACACAGGTGGTCGGGTAGAGAATACCAAGGCGCTTGAGAGAACTCGGGTGAAGGAACTAGGCAAAATGGTACCGTAACTTCGGGAGAAGGTACGCTCCTAGCGGTGATGAGACTTGCTCTCTAAGCTGCCGGGAGTCGCAGATACCAGGTGGCTGCAACTGTTTATTAAAAACACAGCACTGTGCAAAATCGTAAGATGACGTATACGGTGTGACGCCTGCCCGGTGCCGGAAGGTTAATTGATGGGGTTATCTTCGGAGAAGCTCTTGATCGAAGCCCCGGTAAACGGCGGCCGTAACTATAACGGTCCTAAGGTAGCGAAATTCCTTGTCGGGTAAGTTCCGACCTGCACGAATGGCGTAATGATGGCCACGCTGTCTCCACCCGAGACTCAGTGAAATTGAAATCGCTGTGAAGATGCAGTGTACCCGCGGCTAGACGGAAAGACCCCGTGAACCTTTACTACAGCTTGGCACTGAACATTGACCCTACATGTGTAGGATAGGTGGGAGACTTTGAAGCATTCACGCCAGTGGATGTGGAGTCAACCTTGAAATACCACCCTTGTAGTGTTGATGTTCTAACTTAGCCCCATTATCTGGGGTGAGGACAGTGCCTGGTGGGTAGTTTGACTGGGGCGGTCTCCTCCCAAAGAGTAACGGAGGAGCACGAAGGTGGGCTAAACACGGTTGGACATCGTGTGGTTAGTGCAATGGCATAAGCCCGCTTGACTGCGAGAATGACAATTCGAGCAGGTGCGAAAGCAGGTCATAGTGATCCGGTGGTTCTGAATGGAAGGGCCATCGCTCAACGGATAAAAGGTACTCCGGGGATAACAGGCTGATACCGCCCAAGAGTTCATATCGACGGCGGTGTTTGGCACCTCGATGTCGGCTCATCACATCCTGGGGCTGAAGTCGGTCCCAAGGGTATGGCTGTTCGCCATTTAAAGTGGTACGCGAGCTGGGTTTAGAACGTCGTGAGACAGTTCGGTCCCTATCTGCCGTGGGCGTTGGAAGATTGAAGGGGGCTGCTCCTAGTACGAGAGGACCGGAGTGGACGAACCTCTGGTGTTCGGGTTGTCATGCCAATGGCATTGCCCGGTAGCTAAGTTCGGAATCGATAAGTGCTGAAAGCATCTAAGCACGAAGCGAGCCCTGAGATGAGTCTTCCCTGGCACTTTAAGTGTCCTAAAGGGTTGTTCGAGACTAGAACGTTGATAGGTTGGGTGTGTAAGCGCTGCGAGGCGTTGAGCTAACCAATACTAATTGCCCGTGAGGCTTAACCATACAACACCTAAAGGGTTTTGATGGACTTAATAGATATAAGACATGCTTGAATGAGTGTGAGAACGAGTTAGAGATAACAAAGCAGCTTTCCGAATTAAGTTAAACGCTTGAGCGTTTAACAAAAGAATTTGCTTGGCGACCATAGCGCTTTGGACCCACCTGATTCCATGCCGAACTCAGAAGTGAAACGAAGTAGCGCCGATGGTAGTGTGGGGTCTCCCCATGTGAGAGTAGGACATCGCCAGGCTTTGAATATATATACTGAATAGACACTGCGGAGTGGTAGTTCAGTTGGTTAGAATACCGGCCTGTCACGCCGGGGGTCGCGGGTTCGAGTCCCGTCCACTCCGCCACTTATTTTAAAATCCTGATTCGAAAGAGTCAGGATTTTTTCGTTTATGCTAACCTAAAAAATTAATTGTCTAGATTACTCCCGTTTCTAGTGCATATTTTTGTTACCCTGTCGGTGCTCTCCAAGAAACGATTCCATGCATGACACACCTTTTCGATAATATTCTGCTAGTTTTATACCAAGGTACGAGATAACTGCTCCTCCTTGTTCTCAAACCTTTTTCCTACGTAATGTCTGAGCATCCAATTGGTGTGATTGGTATTGGTTATTGTCTTGTTTGCTTACTACTTATTAAGAATAAAGAGCGAAAGCTTAACTTGAAAAAGTCCGGTTTTTTTAGTCTGAGATATTCAGATTTCAATTGAATCGCCTTTTCTTTATTAAACAAGTAAAATTGTGTTATCCCTTCAACGATAAGAAATATTATTTATGGACTTTGAATTTAAGAAGAACACTTTAGATGGAAGTTATCGAGTTGAGTTTTCATCTGGACATGAAGCTATTGGTCATTGGTTGATCGAAGAAATTGGTGCTGATCTAGGAAAACTTGAATATGTTTTGCAGCAAATTGGTGCACAAAAAAATATTAATAAAGAATGGCGTTTATTAGGGCAAGAATGGAGTTTATTTATCGAACAAAATGAAGTTCATATATCTTCAAATCATTTATTAACTATTGATGATGAAGAGCTTTCTGATGATTTATCAGCTTATGATGAAGAAAGTCAGTCTTGGTGTGGAATTGAAGATTTTGAACAAGTTCTGCATTCTTGGTGTGCATTTATTCGTTGAGTCTTAATTTCTTTTCTTCTGCTTATTCTTAGTGATTTTATTGCACCATATTGGTGCTCCTGCTTTTTCCTTCTCTTTTGTTTTCTTGTTAATTCCCTATTTATCAATAATTTAAAAAGTTGGCATGCAACTTGAAAGTAATTTGATTGTTGAAAGAATGCATCATGATGAGGGAATGCAATGAAATTAATTAGTGCAATAATCAAACCGTTTAAATTAGATGATGTCCGCGAAGCGTTAGCTGATGTTGGTATTGAAGGGATGACTGTATCTGAAGTCAAAGGTTTCGGTCGTCAGAAAGGGCATACGGAACTATACCGTGGTGCTGAATATCAAGTCGACTTTTTACCTAAAGTGAAAGTGGAGATAGCAACTCAAAGCGATAACGTTGATCGTGTTATTGAGGCGATAATGAAAGCCGCTCAAACAGGGAAAATTGGTGACGGTAAAATCTTTGTTTTCGATCTACAGCATGCTGTCCGTATTCGTACGGGTGAAATGGATGATGAAGCGCTTTAACGGATTAAAGGACTGGAGAATTACGATATGGAAATGACTGAAATGAAGTACGCATTAGATACCTTTTTTCTATTGATATCTGGTGCATTAGTAATGTGGATGGCCGCTGGTTTTTCAATGTTAGAAGCGGGTTTGGTACGTTCAAAGAATACCACAGAAATTTTAACTAAGAACTTTGTCCTATACGGTATTGCTTGTACGATGTTCTTGTTAGTTGGTTATAACATTATGTATGTAGGCAATGCTGAAGGCGGTATTTTCCCATCATTTGGTAGTTTAATTGGTACGCAGGCGGATGATGCTGGCCATTCATTAGGTTCTGACTTCTTCTTCCAAGTCGTGTTCGTCGCAACAGCCATGTCGGTTGTTTCAGGCGCAGTTGCTGAGCGTATGAAATTATCTACCTTCCTTATTTTTAGCGTAGTGTTAACTGGGTTCATTTATCCTATTGAAGGGTATTGGACTTGGGGTGGTGGTTTCTTATCTGCTGCTGGATTTAGTGACTTTGCAGGCTCTGGTATTGTTCATTTAGCGGGAGCTGCAGCTGCACTTGCGGGTGTACTATTGTTAGGTGCTCGTAAAGGTAAGTATGGTAAGAATGGTGAAGTTCACCCTATTCAAGGTTCAAACATGCCATTAGCCACATTAGGAACATTTATTTTATGGTTTGGTTGGTTTGGTTTTAACGGTGGTTCACAGCTAGCTGTTTCTTCTGCGGATGATGCAACAGCAGTTGGTTTAGTTTATTTGAACACTAACGCTGCCGCTGCTGCCGGTGCCGTAGCTGCATTAATTACGGTAAAACTGATTTGGGGTAAAGCAGACCTAACGATGATTCTTAATGGCGCTTTAGCGGGGTTAGTCGCTATTACAGCAGACCCTGCCTCACCATCACCTATTATGGCCGTTGTGATTGGTGCCGTCGCTGGTGTTTTGGTTATCTTTAGTATCTTATTCTTTGATAAAGTGAAAATTGATGATCCAGTTGGTGCTATATCAGTACACGGTGTGTGCGGTATCTTTGGTTTGTTAATGGTTCCATTGAGCAATGATGGTGCTTCATTCGGTGCTCAAATTTATGGCGCAGTTGTTATTTTTGCCTGGGTATTTGGTGCAAGCTTAGTGCTCTGGGGAATTCTAAAAGCCACGATGGGCATTCGAGTATCAGAAGAAGAAGAGATGGATGGTGTCGATATGCATGATTGTGGTGTCGCAGCCTATCCTGAGTTTACTTCTAATAAATAAAGTAACATCTAATAAGTTGTTTAAATTTTGTTACAAAGCTCTGCTCTTTTGAGTGGGGCTTTTTGCTCATTCTGCTAGTTAGGATGTTGAGTTGAAGATCTTATTCTATATAATTCACTACTTATGATAACCATTATCATTTGTATTAATATTAAAGGATGAGATTGATGAAAAAATTACTACTTTCAACAGCCGTTGCAACTTCTTTATTTGCTCCTTTAGCGATGTCTGCTGAAGAAGTGAATGTCTATTCTTATCGTCAACCATTTTTAGTTGAGCCGATGCTAAACCAATTTACGAAAGAAACAGGCATTAAGGTTAATGTGAAGTTTGCTAAAGATGGTATTGCTGAGAAGCTAAAACAAGAAGGTGAATATAGTCCTGCAGACGTCGTATTAACGGTTGATATTAGTCGTTTGGCTGAGTTAAGCGATAAAGAAGTAGTGCAGCCCGTCAACAGTGATGTCATCAATAGTAATATTCCTGCTCAATATCGTGATACAGAAGGTGAATGGTTTGGTGTCACGACACGCTCTCGAGTCGTTTACTCCTCAAAAGATCGTGTCGGAAAATTACCTGCATCATTTGATTACTTAGATCTAGCAAAACCAGAATACAAAGGAAAGATTTGTACACGTCCAGGTAAACACCCTTATAACGTATCACTCGTATCAGCCATGATTGCTCATTATGGTGAAGCTGAAACCAAGCAATGGTTAGAAGGGGTAAAGTCTAATCTTGCACGTAAACCACAAGGTAGTGATCGTGGTCAGGTTCAAGCGATCAAAGAGGGTTTATGTGATTACTCATTAGGGAATAGTTATTACTTCGGCAAAATGCTCAACGATAAAGATCAAAAAGCATGGGCTGAAGCGGTATATATTAACTTTCCAGGCCAAGAAGCTTTTGGTACCCACATGAATATCAGTGGTATGGCAATGGCAAAATATGCACCAAATAAAGAGAATGCTCTGAAGCTAATGGAGTTTTTATCTGGTGATGAAGCTCAAAAAATGTATGCGGAAGATAATTTTGAATCCCCAGTAAAACCGGGTGTCTCACCGTCTAAATTAGTAGCCTCATGGGGAGAATATAAAGCCGATACCTTGTCTCTTGATGATATTGCTTCTCATCACGAAACCGCCGTAAAATTATTAGATGAAGTTAAATTCGATTTATAATTCTCTAACATCTTAAGAATTAAGGGAGGCTAAGGCTTCCCTTTTTTCGTATTTTTAGCATGCCATTTAGCATTAAGTGTGTGTAATGAAAGAAAAGTATTTATCATGGACATTAACGAGTTGGTTTATCACGTTATTGTTGGTTATTCCTATCTTTGCCATCTTCTGGATTGCGATTGGTGAGAGTGATGAGTTATTTGCTCATTTATTTTCTTCGGTACTTCCAACTTATACGCTTAATACTTTTTTATTAGTTTGTGGCACGGTGATATTAACCTGTGTTTTCGGCTTACCTGCTGCTTGGTTTATGGCGATGTGTCATATTCCAGGGGAAAAATGGTTACAATGGTTGTTAGTGTTACCTTTAGCCATGCCCAGCTATATTGTCGGTTATATTTATACCGACTGGTTTGATTTTGCCGGTCCAATACAAATTTGGATCCGTCATACTTTTTTACTATCACCTCAAGATTATTGGTTTCCTGACTTACGAACGTTACCAGGGGCGATTGTGATCTTGTCTTTAGTTCTTTACCCTTATGTGTATCTATTGGCTCGTTCCGCCTTTATGGAGCAGAATCGTTCTTTATTACAGTCTGCTCGATTATTAAATTGCACGCCATGGCAAAGCTTTGTACGAGTGTCCCTACCTCTAGCAAGACCAGCCATTGCGGTTGGTTTATCTCTTGTGGCGATGGAAACATTGGGCGATTTTGGTACGGTCAGTTATTTTGCTGTGAGTACCCTGACGACAGCGGTGTATGATACTTGGCTAGGCTATTCGAATTTAACCGCTGCCGCTAAAATCTCTGCGCTTATGCTACTTGTTATGGTGTTACTGTTAAGTGGTGAGCGATATAGCCGTAGAAAGCAAAAGCATTTTCAATCGCAATTTTCTAACCATGATGAGCAGCGTTATGTACTACAAGGTTGCACAAAGTATTTAGCCTTATCTTGGTGTTGGGGCTTGGCCTTAGTAGGGTTTATCTTACCGGTATTACAATTAGTTCATTATGCTTATCGATACTTTTCTCGCAGTTGGACTGTGGAGTTTCAAGTTTACTCATTAAATAGTCTTAAGGTCTCATTGAGTGCTGCTCTTGTCTGTGTCTTAGTGGCTTTGGTGGTCAATTTTTATCGACGTCTCACGATGCATACAGGAGATAAGGCTTCATCGTTACCGCTACTTCCTATGCGTTTGTCCTCTTTAGGTTATGCAGTACCAGGTACTGTACTGGCAATAGGGATCATGGCGGCCGTATTGTTTTTAGATCACAGTGTCAATGATTTTGCGAAATGGATGGAATGGAGTCGACCTGGTTTGATCTTCTCCGGGACCATGTTTGCTTTAATTTTTGCATTAACGGTTCGTTTTGCTGCAGTGGCAATAGGGAGCGTTGAAAGTAATCTTGCTAAAGTTCCTCCAAGTCTTGATATGGCAGCACGCACCATGGGGTGTAATGCCTCACAAATGCTAAAAAGGGTGCACTTACCTTTGACGATGCGAGGTGCGTTAATTGCTGGGCTATTGGTCTTTATTGAGTCGATGAAAGAGCTTAATGCCTCGATATTATTGCGTCCATTTAACTTTGAAACCTTGTCGACGTATGTTTATAACTATGTGTCAGATCAGCAATTAGAAATGGCAGCGTTACCGGCTATTTTATTGGTTTTAGTTGGTTTGATCCCATTAATTCTTGTCAACCGTTCTTTAGAAAAGGGACATTAAATGTCGTTATCCACTCAGGTGTCATCAAAGCCAGCATTGACCATTGAGAACCTAACTTGCCGCTATCCTGACAGTCATGGGCGGCGTAATTCGAGCACCTTAGTATTAGAAAAATTAAGTTTATCGGTACAACAAGGTGAAATTGTGTGTTTGCTTGGGGCGAGTGGTTGTGGCAAAACCACGCTTTTAAAAGCGATAGCAGGTTTATTACCTTTAACCTCAGGAGAAGTGAAGCTCAAGGATAAGGTGCTTGATAATGGTGAAAAGTGGTTACCGCCGGAAGCACGTAATATAGGGCTTATTTTTCAAGATTATGCTTTGTTTCCTCATTTAACCGTTGCGGAGAATATTGCTTTTGGTTTAAAGGGGAAAAGCCAATTGGAGCAACATCAAATGGTCGATAGCATGTTAGATTTGGTGCACTTAACCGGGCTGGGTGAGCGCTATCCTCATCAGATTTCTGGGGGGCAACAACAACGAGTTGCGATTGCGCGCTCATTAGCTTGCCAGCCGGATTTACTCTTATTGGATGAACCTTTTTCCAATATTGATACTCAAGTCCGCCATGGTTTGATCCGAGATATTCGTCAGATCTTTAAGCAACAAGGTGTCACTGCTATTTTTGTGACACATTCAAGGGAAGAAGCTTTTGCTTTTTCCGATAAAATGGCGGTAATGAATCATGGGGTTATTGAACAATTTGGTAGTGCGACACAATTGTATTATCAACCTTCTAGTCAATTTGTGGCTAACTTCCTTGGCGGTGGTGCTTATTTGCCAGCAGAAAAAATAGCTTCTCAATTATTTGATACAGTATTGGGACAACTTGCGGTCGCGAGCAAGGATGCTTATCAAGTTGGCGATGGCTGTGAAATTTTACTTCGACCACAACAAGTGTCGCTGTTAAAAGATGAAGAGAGTGATGTCCAGGTCATCGAGCAGCAGTTTATGGGCGATCATTGTCGTTATGTGATTGATGTACAAGGTGTACATTTATTGGCTCAATCGAATCATATTCTTGATGTTGGTGATAGGGTTGCCGTGAGGATAGAGACGGATGGAGCTCTGGTGTTTTAAGGTTAGGCCAGCCCGATTAAGAGTGAAGCGCATTCAAAGAAAAGAGGCCAAGTGCTAGTAAAATAAAACCCCATTCAAATTTGTTGTAATGGGGTTTTATTGATCTTACATCACATCATCTTCATCGATAACATGCATCGGGTCGTCTATGATAGGGACGCCATCTTGTTCCACATTATTCTCGTGGTCAGCCGACGTTTCAGTAGGTGCATCGATGGGGGCTATCGTACTTGGAAGTGAAGCATTGCTGGTGGATGAGCTGAGGTAATTAAAGGCTTTAACCACTTTAGCGACGCCATCAATATGGCTGGCAATATCGGCTGCAATATTGGCGGTTTCCACAGGGACGTTACCCATCAAAAAGACTTCTTTATTTTCTGTAACGACACTGATCGAATAGTTATCCAAACGGTCGTCTGAAAGTAAGGCACTTTTTACTCGAGTGGTTAACCAAGTATCGTAACTGACTTGATCAAAAGAAATCGGATTGCCGATACGAATTTGATTGAAGGTCTGATCAACGCCTTGTAGTTTTTGAACATAAGCTTCAATAGATTGCCTTTTTTCTTCATCAACAGCTTGTCCAATCAACAATACATCACCATTAATGACTTCTGCCGCAACACGCACCTTTCCTTTATATTGAGGAGCTTTATTGAGAGTGTTTACATTTAGCTTAATGTTGTTTGCTTGCCATTGTTGTTGCTGAGCACTCTGCGATTGATGTTGAAGAGCGGAACACCCAGTTATAAAAAGGCTTAATAGACCGATAAATACGATGCTTTTTTTCACAAATTTATCCTGTATGTGTAGGGAAGATAACTTGATCAATGAGGTCACATAAGCAATGTAGAGTCAGCATATGCACTTCATGGATCCGCGCAGTACGATGAGATGGGATACGAATTTCCACATCCGATTCTCCCAATAATCCCGCTAATTCACCGCCATCTTTACCAGTAAAGGCAATGATGGTCATATCTCTTGTAACGGCCGCTTCAACCGCTTTAATAATATTTTGGCTATTACCGCTTGTCGAGATAGCGATCAAAATATCACCGGCCTGACCAAAAGCTCTAACTTGTTTAGAAAACACTTCCTGGTAGTGGTAATCATTGGCGATAGCGGTCAGTGTTGAGGTGTCCGCAGTGAGCGCCATCGCAGGTAAGCTTGGTCTTTCGGTCTCAAAACGGTTAAGTAAACAAGAGACAAACTGCTGGGCATTAGCCGCCGATCCGCCATTACCACAACATAAAATTTTATTGCCATTGAGTAAGCTACTGACCATCGCTTGTGCGGCATGGGTAATGGCGTCTGGCAGTGACTCGGCTGCCGCAATTTGAATTTGAATGCTTTCTTTAAAACTATCGTTAATGCTCTCTAGCATCATTTATCCTTGAGTAATTGCATTTTTGATCCAATTGATGTCATTACCATTATGGTGGATAGCGATGACATCAAAACGGAAAGATGTGTGTTCAATTGATAAAGATTGACTCTTAAGCCAGATCATTGCTGTTTTGATGAGCTTCTGGCTTTTTTGGTACGTGACCATTTCGGCCGCGTGCCCATAAACTTGGTTAAGACGATATTTGACTTCAACAAAAACAATATCGTGTTGATCTTGCATGATGAGGTCGATCTCACCAAAACGACAGGACACATTTTTATCAATATATTTAAGTCCCTGGCTTGTTAAATATTGGCAAGCCAGGGTTTCAAATTGAGATCCGATATCTCTTTTATTCGGATTCTTGTGAATCTGCCGACTGAAAAGCTTCATGCTCTGACCAGCTTAATTCTCTTTGGACCACGCATTGATCATCGAGACTGAGTTTGCCAGTTTCTCCTTGATACTGATAACTATGGACCACTTTCATTGTTGGGAGTTCAGCTAAGAGACTATAAGAATCCATCCCAAGAGCATGTAAGCGTTTTTCGGTGTTGCTGCCATTTGGCCATAAGGAGTTATATTCATTTAATGCGCTATTGTTTTTATCAATTAGCATTGGGATATCACTAAATACAATGCCTGCGACATCTTGATAAGCACGTGCTTTGCCATTGTTACTGGTTGAGTTAGAGAACAGTTTAGGTGGCTTAGCATCAGGGTTAATCGCCACTTCGATAAATGGTTTTAACAGTGTCAATTCTGAGCGATTGGCAATGATATAAACGGAATCGATATCACGACGACTACGTGCTTCAGTTTCTAAGTCTAAGCGAGTAATTTGTTTAATTTGGTTAATTCGTGCTTGGCTATCAGTTAAACCAAATGCATCTTTAACATTTTTTTGTAACTCAGCACGGCTTCCAAAATCATGCTTAGCAACAGGGGTATGACTTAATTCTGCCCATTTTTGAACAAAGGCATCCGTGATTCGATCACCTAATGAACCTTTTGGTGCTAAGACCAATGGGTATTTAAAGCCAGACTTAAACAAATGCTTAGCCGCTTGCGCCCCTTCTTGCTCAGGAGAGAGCGTTAAGTAGCAAACTTGGCTGCTTGATTCTAAATTACCGGGAAAGTTGAGCGCCAACATAGGAATCGTATCATCATTGAGACTTTGTAGTTGTTCCACATTATCTTTAATCAATGGTCCAACAATAAAGTCGGTATGATTGTTACGAAGTTGAGCATAAATATCTTGCAGACTTTGTGCTGATGTGTCGTACATTGTCATTGTAAAGGCAGGATCTTTGTCACTATCGTTGGTCATTGCATGAATGAAGCCATCACGGATCAATTTTGCCGGTTTTTCATATTTGCCGTTTAAAGGTAATAACAGCGCCACATTTTTGGGTGTGGTGATCTCTAAATTTAAGATCTTTTGTACGTCGACAGGCGTGTGAGTCACAATAGGATGGCTCATATTTAAAGCAAACCATTGTTGCAGTTCAGTTTGTAGGCCACCTGGATTGTTAAGCTTGGTTTTCATTTGCGTGGCAACATAAAGCCAGCCTTGTAACTCGGTTTCACTCGGTTGCGCTTTAAGTTGCACTATTTCTTGTGGTGAATATTGAGATAAATTCGCCCAAATATGTTGGTCTGTCGCTTCGAGTCTATTGGCCGTTAGAAATTCTTTAGCGGCGATCCACTCACGATCGGCATTGAAATAGTCGTTGATATCTTCGAACAATTTAGCGCGTTGCTGGTGGTAGTTTAGCCATTGAATATCGGCAAGTTGCCATTGATCTTGGAAGTTTAATCCTTTTAATGCTGATTCTGAGCTCTCTGTCGCAGCCACTATTTGTGCGCGAGCCATTTGCCATTCAGCTTGTTGCATATCATTCATAGGCATTTTGATAAGGCGATTTAATAAAGATTGACCTTGTTGGTAGTTTTTTTCTACCACAGAGGCTTTCAATGCCATGATGAATAAATCAGTTTGCTCGACAGAAGGAGCGAACTCATTCGCTTGTTCATTATAAGCAAGCGAGGTTTGGCTTGGTGGCGCGGTAATATCGACTTTGTCTTGAGTAGACGTAAGTGATGAACACGCTGAGATCAACAACATCAAGGCGATAGAAGTGAATAAGCGTGGTACACTGAAGCTCTTATGATTCATAATTTGCATGTGTTTTATTCTTTATGTGAAAGATTGACTCTATATTAATCGCTCAAGTGACGGTAAACAAATGATAGATAACAAAACTGCTCTTTTAGAAAGCCCAGCCTTGTATATTGTCCCAACACCCATTGGCAATTTAGGTGATATTACGCAACGATCTCTCGAGGTTTTAAACCAAGTTGACCTGATTGCCGCCGAAGATACAAGACATACTGGGCGTTTGCTTTCTCATTTTGGTATTGCAACGAAAACCTATGCTTTACATGATCATAATGAACAGCAAAAAGCGCAAGTTTTGGTAGAAAAAGTTCTTGCTGGAGAATCGATAGCATTGGTCTCGGATGCAGGCACTCCATTAATCAGTGACCCAGGGTATCACTTGGTTACAAAGTGTCGTCAAGCGGGTGTAAAAGTTGTGCCATTGCCTGGCGCTTGTGCGGTGATCACGGCGTTAAGTGCATCCGGTTTACCTTCGGATCGTTTCAGTTTTGAAGGCTTTTTACCGGCGAAAAGTAAAGGTCGAAAAGATAAGTTACTTGAGATCGTTAAAGCCGAAAGGACTTGTATTTTCTATGAATCTCCTCATCGAATTATGGATTCATTGCAAGATATGCTTAGCGTGCTTGGTCCAGATAGAGAAGTGGTACTAGCAAGGGAGCTGACCAAGACATTTGAAACCATTCATGGGGCTCCATTAGGGGAGCTTATCGAATGGATTGAGCAAGATGATAATCGCAAACGAGGTGAGATGGTGTTATTGATCCATGGTCATCGAGAAGAAAAACAAGCGGATGCTTTACCTGATGAAGCATTACGCAGTCTCAAAATTTTGGTCACCGAATTACCGTTAAAAAAAGCTGCCGCTCTGGTGGCTGAAATCCATAACCTGAAAAAAAATGCCCTTTATAAATGGGGATTAGAACACTTAAATTAAGGGGAAAACCGCAATCGTTGTAAGAGATAAGCTTGTTATCCCTTGTCTTCTAAGGCGGTTTGCGTATAATCCGCGGTCGGAGTTGACTGGATAGTCGCTGCTTCGTTGATGTCCCTTGCTATTCGTAGTGGGGAGACTGACGGAGGGGAGGAAAGTCCGGGCTTCAAAGAGCAGGGTGCCAGGTAACGCCTGGGGAGCGTGAGCTCACGACAAGTGCAGCAGAGAGAAAACCGCCGATGACGCTATTCTTTGTTTCTTCGGAGACGAGAAGCGAACAGGTAAGGGTGAAAGGGTGCGGTAAGAGCGCACCGTGCGTCTGGTAACAGTTCGTAGCAAGGTAAACTCCACTCGAAGCAAGACCAAATAGGCCCTCACATTGCGTTGCTCGCGTAAGGGGGCGGGTAGGTTGCTTGAGCCAGTGAGCGATTGCTGGCCTAGACGAATGGCTATCGCCACCTTTCTTTTTCGGAAGGAAAGTGGAGACAGAACCCGGCTTATGATGTCAACTCCCCCTATTTAAAGAAAACCCATCACAATTTTTTGTGGTGGGTTTTTTTGTTGCTGCCTATATTCTTCCTTTTTCACTCTAGGTTAATCTCAACCAATATTCATCAAGCCTAACTGGTAAGCAATTAATCGCATGATGAGTTCGAGTCTTTAAAGAAGGAGATGACTCATTTTGTGCTAACCATTTAGCAATATCTTGCTAGGCATTTTACCTGCAATTAACGATTCACCTCAGAATTAGCATAAACTATGGCATTCTCCGTAGAGAATCTCTTGGTTTTCTTGCGTTGAGCGCCGTACATGAATATCCTAGACCCTTATATTTTATTGAGCTATTTAATCCTATGACCGATACCTTTCAACACGTTTCTGTTCTTCTTCATGAATCCATTGATGGATTAAATATTAAACCTAATGGTACTTATATTGATGGCACCTTTGGTCGAGGTGGCCATAGCCGTACAATTTTGTCTCAATTAGGGCCTGAAGGGCGTTTATATAGTATTGATCGTGACCCTCAAGCGATTGAAGAAGCAAAGAAAATTGACGATCCTCGTTTTACGATTGTTCACGGCCCTTTCTCTGGCATCCAATCTTATGCTGAGCAATATCAATTAGTGGGTAAAGTGGATGGCGTATTGTTTGATTTAGGGGTGTCTTCTCCTCAATTAGATGATGCTGATCGCGGCTTTAGTTTTATGAAAGATGGCCCATTGGATATGCGTATGGATCCGACGACGGGTTTATCGGCCGCCGAATGGTTAGCAGAAGCTGAGTTGGATGATATTACTTGGGTCTTACGTGAGTTTGGTGAAGAAAAGCACGCAAGACGTATTGCGCGCGGATTAGTTGAGTATCGTGAAAATCCAGACAATGAGCCACTTACTCGAACGGGGCAACTTGCTAAATTAATTTCGGACGTAGCGCCTAAAAATTTCAAAGAGAAAAAACATCCTGCTACGCGAAGTTTTCAAGCCATTCGTATTTATATCAATAGTGAATTAGAAGAAATCGATTTTGCCTTAAAAGGTGCTATGAATATTTTAGCGCCAGAAGGTCGTCTTTCAGTGATCAGTTTCCATTCATTAGAAGATCGTATGGTGAAGCGCTTTATGCGTCGAGAAAGCCAAGGGCCACAAGTGCCACATGGTATTCCTTTGACGGAAGATCAAATTAAGCAACTGGGTTCAGCCAATATGAAAACCGTCGGTAAAGCGATCAAGCCGTCAAAATCTGAAGTTGAATTAAATACTCGCTCTCGCAGCTCAGTATTGAGAATTGCTGAAAAGCTATAATTATTTAACGCATACATAAAAAATATGATGACAGATAAACAAGCTCCTAGCTTAATTCGTGCGATTTGGAATGACCTTAAAACAGTAGGCCGGTTACCTTTGTTGCTGTTATTGCTGATATTTATCAGTTCAATAGCGGTGGTTTTGACCACGTATAACACACGTCATCAAATCACTTTGCGTGATGAATTATTAGAAAACCGAGAAAAGCTTGATAGTGAATGGCGTAATCTCCTCTTAGAAGAAAACGCACTGGCTGAACATACCCGAGTACAAAGGGTCGCAATTAAAGATCTTGATATGAAGCGTCCGGATTCAGATAAAGAAGTGGTTGTGAACCTTAAATGAAAAAAACAACAAATAAAAAAAACAGCCGAAATAAGAAAGCCGTTAATAAACGAGTTTCAAAAAATAACGACTCTATTTTGATCGCATGGCGTTATAACTTGATCATTGGTTTTGTCTTTCTTGCTTTATTAGTTTTGCTGGTTCGTACGGCTTATATTCAAGTAATTGAACCTGATCAATTGATCCAACAAGCGGATATGCGCTCGGTGCGGGTCAAGGCGATCCCGACAGCACGTGGCATTATTTCGGATCGTAATGGAGAACCGTTAGCTGTCAGTGTGCCGGTGCAAGCGGTTTGGGCTGATCCGGTCACGATCTTTAAAGAAAATGGTTTGAGTGATCTTGATCGTTGGTATGCCTTAGCCAATGTTTTAGGTTTAGATCAAAAAGGTCTAGTGCGTAAAATTGAACAAAATAAACGTCGTCGTTTTATTTATCTGCAAAGACAAGTCAGTCCGGCGATGTCGAAATATGTGCGCGAATTAAATTTACCAGGAATTGGATTAAAAGATGAAGCTCGTCGCTTTTATCCAGCCGGTGAAGTGAGTGCTCATGTGGTCGGAGTGACCGGCATTGATGGCCATGGCCTAGAAGGGCTAGAGCGTAGCTTTGATGACTGGTTAACAGGGGAAGAGGGAAAACGTACTATTCGTAAAGATCGTTATGGTCGAGTGGTAGAAAATATTTCCTTGCAAACTCAAGAGCCTGGTAAGCCATTACAATTGACTATTGATCAACGCCTGCAAGCAATTTCTTATCGTGCTATCAAGCAAGCCGTTGCCGATTTTAGAGCAACTTCTGGTACTGCCGTATTGGTGGATGTCAAAACGGGTAATGTACTAGCCATGGTCAATGCGCCATCCTATAACCCGAATAACCGTGATCAATTACAAAGCTTCCGTATGCGTAACCGTGCGATCACCGATTCTATTGAACCGGGTTCTACCATGAAGCCGTTTGTCATTTTAGCCGGTTTAGATAAAGGCATCATTGATGATAAAACCATTATTGATACTGGTAATGGCATCATGCGTATTGGTGGTAGCCGAGTGCGAGATTCAGAGCGTGCTGGTAAAGCTGATTTAACCACGATTTTGAAGAAATCGAGTAACGTCGGCGTGGCAACCATTGCCTTAAAAATGGATGTCAAAGAAATTTTAGGCATGTACAGCGCGGTGGGGTTTGGTGAGATTTCGGGCATGCGTCTGCCTGGTGAAGTGACAGGTATCTTCCCTGATCGCCGTCGCTGGTCTCCTTTTGAAGAAGCCACCTTAGCATTTGGTTACGGAATTTCCGTTACACCACTTCAACTAGCACATGCTTATGCCACCTTAGGTAATATGGGGGTGAATAAACCCTTACATATTTTAAAAGGCAGTACTTCTGGTCGAACTTTTCGGGCCGCCGATGCTGAAGCCGCGCGTAAAGTCGTCGATATGTTAGAACAAGTGACCCATAAAGGCGGGACCGCCCGGGCGGCGAAAGTCCCTGGTTATCGTGTCGGCGCAAAAACAGGGACATCACGTAAAGCAACCGCAGGTGGATATAGCGATCAATATGTCGGTTTAACCACTGGGATTGCGCCAATTAGCGATCCTCGCTTTGCTTTAGTCGTGGTGATTAACGAACCACAAGGTGATCAATTTTATGGTGGTTCGGTTGCCGCTCCGGTGTTTGCGGAAATCATGAAAGGGGCACTGCAAATCATGAATGTTCCACCAGATGCCACGCCAGAATCAGAAGTAGGTGAATAACATGGCACTTTTATTGTCTGAATTAATAAAACCTTGGGTGTCAGTCAATGACTTAAATGATGTCATGGTCACTCAGTTACAATTAGATAGTCGCAACATTTTGCCAGGTGATGTCTTTGTGGCGATTAAAGGCCATGTGACCGATGGTCGCCAGTTTATCGACACGGCGATTAATGCGGGAGCCAGTGCTATTATTGCGGATGCAGATGACATAAACCCTCATGGTAGCTTGCAAATACATCATGCGGTACCTGTCATTTATATTGATGCGATTGGTGAGCAACTCTCTCAATTAGCTTCTCGTTTGTATCAGTTTGCTCCGATGAAACTGATTGGGATCACGGGCACTAATGGTAAAACCACTATCTCTCAATTGATTGCCCAATGGTTAGATTTGATTGGTCAAAAGTCTGCAGTCATGGGGACCACGGGAAATGGCTTTTTAGAGGCTCTGAAACCGGCGGCCAATACCACAGGTAATGCAATTGAAATTCAACAAACGCTCTCGCAATTACAGCAGCAAGGGGCGACGTTCACAGCGTTAGAAGTCTCCTCACATGGTTTAGTCCAAGGTCGAGTGAAAACCCTTCCTTTTGCTGCGGCAGCATTTACTAATTTAAGTCGCGATCACCTTGATTATCATGGCAGCATGCAAGCGTATGCTGATGCCAAGTTCAGTCTCTTTTCTCAGCATGATTGCCAACATAAGATTATTAATGCAGATGATCCTGTAGGCCAGCAATGGCTAGACCGATTACCAGATGCTATTTCAGTGTCATTATCCACGCCGTCACAAACCCCCTCTCACCGAGCCTTATGGGCAACCGATGTGGTGTATTCTGAGTCAGGAATTGATGTCACATTGGATGGCAGTTGGGGAAAAGCACAGCTGCATGCTCCTCTTATTGGTGCGTTTAATGCCAGTAATATCATGGTGGCACTAGGAACGTTATTAAGCTTGGGCTTTCCATTAACTCAATTAGTTGACACCGCTTCACAACTTAAGCCTGTCATTGGGCGTATGGAGTTATTTCAGTCGGCACAACCGCAAGCCAAAATTGTGGTGGATTATGCACATACACCGGATGCTTTAGAAAAAGCCTTGATGGCATTGCGTGTCCATTGCCAAGGGAAGCTGTGGTCTATTTTTGGCTGTGGTGGCGATCGTGATACGGGCAAACGTCCAATGATGACAGAGATCTCCGAGCGTCTAGCCGATGTCTCCATTATTACGGATGATAATCCTCGTAGCGAAGATCCTGCGCACATTGTGGCGGATATTCTACAAGGGGCGCAACAACCGGCGGATATCCACGTTATTCATTCTCGCTATCAAGCCTGTCAGTACGCACTGGAGCATTCAGGTGAGAAAGACATTATCTTATTAGCAGGCAAGGGCCATGAAGATTATCAGATCATTCATGGGCAAACTTTGCATTATTCTGATCGAGAAACCGCACAAGTTCTATTAGGGCTAACACTATGATCCCATTTTCTTTGCAACAACTGGCCGATATCACTTCAGGGACCTTGCACGGTTCTAATGTGACTATTGATTCTGTCACAACCGATACTCGCCAAGTGGAAGCGGGGGCGTTATTCATTGCTTTAATTGGCGAGCGTTTTGATGCTCATAATTTTTGTCAGCAAGCGTTAGAGAAAGGTGCCAGTGCTATCTTGGTTTCACGCCAGCTTGAGTTGAATGTACCTCAAGTGATAGTAGAGGATACGCATCAGGCTCTTGGCTTATTAGCGCAGTGGATGCACCAACAATCAAAAGCAAAAACTTTAGCTTTAACAGGTAGTTGTGGTAAAACTACTGTCAAAGAAATGCTAACAGCCATTTTAAAGCAAAAAGGCCAAGTATTATCGACGGCCGGTAATTTTAATAATGACATTGGGGTGCCATTAACCTTGCTGCGCACCGATATGCAAGATGACTATGCTGTGATTGAGCTGGGTGCAAATCATCAAGGTGAAATTGCCTATACCACTCACTTGGTTCAACCAGATATTGCTTTAGTGAATAATGTTGCTGCCGCCCATTTAGAAGGATTTGGTTCTTTAGATGGGGTCGCGCAAGCAAAGGGTGAAATTTACCAAGGTTTACTGGCTGGTGGCTGCGCCGTGGTCAATTTAGACTGTTATGGTGTGCACTTTTGGGAAGACACTTTAGCGGATAAAACCGTCGTGACCTTTTCAGTTGATAATACTGATGCTGATTTTTATGCCAAACACATGCAAGTGAATCAACAAGGTGCTCCGTCTTTTATTCTCGTGAGCCCACAAGGTGAAAAAGCCGTCCATTTGCCGATGATCGGTAAGCATAATATCAGCAATGCTTTGGCGGCCGCTGCAATGGCAATGCAAGCAGGCGCTTCATTAGAAGAAGTGATCTCAGGGTTACAGATGCCAAGCCAGGTAAAAGGCCGCGTTGAAGCGATCGACCTTAATGAGCGTATTCGTGTTATTGATGATAGCTATAATGCCAGTGTCCCTGCGATGAAAGCAGCGGCGGATTTATTAGCAAACTATCAAGGAAAGCGCTGGCTAGTATTAGGTTTCATGGCAGAACTTGGTGCGGAAAGCCAGGCATTGCATAAAGAAGTCGGCGAGCATGCCGCACAATATAATTTTGACTATGTCCTTACTTTTGGCGAGGATACCGCGATAATTAGCCAATTGTGTCAACAAACAGGGAAAACGTGTGCGAAACACTTTTCTACCCATGACACAATGATAGATTTTATTAAGCAGCATTTAATTCAACAACCCGATAGACAAGCAGAAGAAAAACATACTTTACTGATCAAAGGGGCGAACAGCTCTAAAATGAGTCAGGTTGTTGCTGCTTTGAAGGAGACTTACGCATGATCATTTGGCTCGCAGAATTGTTACAGCCATACTTTTCTTTTTTTCGACTGTTTGAATACCTCTCTTTCAGGGCGATTATTAGTATTTTAACGGCGCTATCCTTATCCTTATGGATGGGACCTAAACTGATCCAACGTTTGCAGTTATTGCAAATCGGTCAAGTTGTACGTAATGACGGCCCTGAGTCTCATTTTAGTAAGCGTGGCACCCCAACCATGGGTGGGGTCATGATCTTAGCAGCAATTACCATTACGGTTTTTTTATGGGCAGATTTATCTAACCCTTATATCTGGGCTGTCATGGCGGTATTACTGGGCTATGGTGTGATTGGCTTTGTAGATGATTATCGTAAAGTTGTTCGCAAGAATACTGATGGGCTTATTGCTCGCTGGAAATACTTTTGGCAATCAGTGATCGCATTTGGAGTGGCATTTGCGCTTTATGCCTTGGGTAAAGACACCTCTGCAACACAGTTAGTGGTTCCCTTTTTCAAAGATGTCATGCCACAACTGGGGTTGATGTACATCATCTTGACCTATTTTGTTATTGTCGGTACCAGTAATGCGGTTAACCTAACCGATGGTTTAGATGGATTAGCCATTATGCCAACGGTGTTAGTGTCTGCTGGCTTTGCGGTGATTGCTTGGGCGACTGGTAACGTCAATTTTTCTGAATATCTACATATCCCTTATGTGCCTTATGCGAGTGAATTAGTGGTGGTGTGTACCGCGATAGTGGGAGCGGGTTTGGGCTTCTTGTGGTTTAACACCTATCCTGCGCAAGTTTTTATGGGCGATGTTGGCTCGTTAGCTCTGGGCGGTGCGTTGGGAACCATCGCGGTTTTAGTCCGTCAAGAGTTTGTCTTAGTGATCATGGGCGGTGTGTTTGTTATGGAAACACTGTCGGTTATTTTACAAGTAGGCTCCTACAAGTTACGTGGACAACGTATTTTCCGTATGGCACCGATTCATCACCATTATGAATTGAAAGGTTGGCCAGAACCTCGTGTGATCGTGCGTTTTTGGATCATCTCGATTGTCTTAGTGTTGATTGGGTTAGCGACACTGAAAATTCGTTAATATTTTAACTATTGGTTTTTGAGGATCATAACGACATGTCACACATCGATATAGATAAATGGCAAGGCATTGAAAAAGTTGTTGTAGTGGGTTTAGGTGTCACGGGATTATCCGTGGTGAACTATTTGCAGCGTTTGCCGTGTGACTTATCTATTCGAGTCATTGATACTCGCCAAACCCCGCCGGGCCTAGAATCTCTTGATCCGGCGATTGAATTCCATAGTGGCAGTTGGCAAATGGATTGGCTGCTAGAGGCCGATTTAGTGGTGACTAATCCAGGGATTGCACTTGCGACACCACAAATTCAACAAGTACTCGCAAACCACATTCCGGTGGTGGGTGATATTGAATTATTTGCTTGGGCGGCGAATGCTCCAGTGGTCGCTATCACAGGATCTAATGGAAAGAGTACCGTGACCGATCTGACGGGAGTCTTAGCTAAATCGGTTGGCCTTAATGTTGGCGTTGGCGGTAATATTGGTGTCCCTGCCTTAGACTTATTAGCCGATGATATTGATTTATATGTTCTTGAACTGTCGAGCTTTCAACTAGAAACGACCTCTTCTTTGTCATTAGTGGCGGCAGCTTATCTAAATTTGTCAGAAGATCATATGGACCGATATACGGGCATGGAAGACTATGCGCAGGCAAAGCAACGTATTTTTAAGCACGCTAAGACTGCGATTGTAAATCGAGATGATATTAATACTTACCCTATCAACCCTATTCCAACAGTTACCTTTGGCTTTGATGAGCAGGAGTTTGGGGTAGTTTGGTTAGAAGCTCAAGAGTTCTTAGCTAAGCAAGGTCAGCCTTTAGTGGCGGTTGAAGATCTCCGTTTAGTTGGGCGTCATAACCTTGCAAATAGCTTAGTGGCATTAGCGCTGCTTGAGCAGGTTGGGATTGAGCCTGCCTCAGTGATTGCGGCTCTAAAAACTTACACTGGTCTAACACATCGTTGCCAGTTAGTCGTAGATAATAATCAAATCAAATGGATTAACGATTCCAAAGCGACCAACTTAGCAAGTACGTTAGCGGCGCTATCAGGTCTGCAATTGACGGGTAAATTGCATTTATTAGTGGGTGGTGTGGGCAAAGGGGCTGACTTTTCTGCTTTAGAGCCAGTGTTAAGCCAATTAAATGTTGCGCTTTATTGCTTTGGTCAAGATGGCGATGACTTTATCAACTTACATCCATCAGCTCGTCGCTTTAATACTATGGAACAAGCAATCGAAGCCATTGTACCTGAGTTACAAAGTGGTGATTCAGTGATGTTATCTCCAGCCTGTGCCAGCCTAGATCAATTTAAAAACTTTATGGCCAGAGGAGATGAGTTTGCTCGTTTGGCACATCATTATGCGAATTGAATCTCGTAACAGCTCGTATAACACCATTCTGTTTCGCTCTATTTATTCGGTTGAAGGCTAAAAGTGGTTAAAGCAAAAGTAAAAAATATAACAAAAGGAATGCAAGGTTGGGTGCGTCAACCTTCACCCGAAGTGCTTTATGACCGTCAATTACTGTGGTTGGCGTTTAGTCTGATGTTAACGGGCTTAGTGATGGTGACATCCGCCTCATTTCCGATTAGTTCTCGCTTAACTGGGGAGCCATTTCATTTTATGGCTCGTCATGCGGTGTTTCTCTTTTTAGCCTTATGCACGGCAGTGGTAGTGGTACAAATTCCATTAGAGCGTTGGATGAAGCACAGCATGCATTTGCTGTTATTTTCGATGTTTCTTTTGCTCGTGGTTCTGTTAGTTGGACACTCGGTCAATGGGGCTTCCCGTTGGATCCCTTTAGGGCTTTTTAATTTACAGCCCGCTGAAGTGGCTAAATTATCGTTATTTATTTTTATGTCGAGCTATTTAGTCCGAAAGAGCGATGAAGTCAAAGCGTCTTTCTTTGGTGGCTTTGGTAAACCGCTCATCGTCTTTTGTTGTTTGGCGGTTTTATTATTAGCACAGCCTGACTTAGGGACCGTTGTGGTTATGCTGGTGACGTTGTTTGGCATGTTATTTATTGCCGGGGCAAAACTCACTCAGTTTATCTATTTATTGTTTGCAGGTGTTGGCGCGGTGGTTATGCTGATTTTAGCAGAGCCTTATCGTATTCGTCGTGTCACCTCTTTTTTAAACCCGTTTGAAGACCCATTTGGTAGTGGTTATCAGTTAACACAATCGTTAATGGCGTTTGGCCGTGGTGGCTTGTTTGGACAAGGTTTAGGTAACTCAATCCAAAAGCTCGAATACCTTCCTGAAGCTCATACTGACTTTGTGTTTGCTGTGGTAGGTGAAGAGCTTGGTTTTGCGGGAGTTGCTCTGATCTTATGTATGATTTTTGCTTTAGTGTATAAAGCTCTAGTGATTGGTAAGCGGTCATTACAATCTGGCCAATTATTTGGCGGCTTTTTGGCGATCAGTATCAGTATTTGGTTTGCTTTCCAAACCTTAGTCAACGTGGGGGCGGCAGCTGCGATTGTACCCACGAAGGGACTGACTTTGCCGTTGATCAGTTATGGTGGCTCTAGTTTGATCATCATGATGACCGCGGTGGCTATTTTATTACGTATTGATTATGAAAATCGTTTGGCAAACTTGATGCAAGCTAGCAATCCCACTAAAGCGCCATCAAAAACAACCCAACAAGAGTTGAATAACAATGAAACAAACTAAACGCTTATTAGTTATGGCGGGTGGTACTGGTGGACACGTTTTCCCAGGACTGGCTGTCGCAAAGCAATTACAACAACAAGGTTGGGAAATTCGTTGGCTCGGTACGCCTGATCGTATGGAAGCAGAGTTAGTCCCTAAACATGGAATCGAGATTGATTTTATTCATGTTAAAGGTTTGCGTGGCCAAGGGGTGCTGAAATTACTTAAAGCACCTTTTCAAATTATTAATGCGATTATGCAGGCGCGTAAACATATTAAAGCTTGGCAACCGGATGTGGTATTAGGCATGGGCGGTTACGTAAGTGGTCCCGGTGGTGTGGCGGCTTGGTTATCAGGTATTCCAGTGGTATTGCATGAACAAAATGCCGTCGCGGGTTTAACTAACCAATGGCTATCTAAAATTGCTAAACGAGTGATGCAAGCCTTCCCTGGCGCTTTCCCTCAAGCTGAGGTAGTGGGTAACCCAGTGCGACAAGATGTGGCGAGTTTACCAGAGCCCCAGCAACGATTTGCGGATCGTCAAGGTGCCATTCGAATTCTTGTGATGGGGGGAAGCCAAGGTGCTCGTATCTTAAATACCACCTTGCCACCCGTGATGCAGGCATTAGGTGAGCAATATGAAATCCGTCACCAAGCGGGTAAGGGCCAACAGCAAATGGTGGAAGCACTTTATCAGCAACACCAAGTATCCAATGCTGAGGTGACAGAATTTATTGATGATGTTGCTCAAGCATATGCTTGGGCCGATGTATTAGTTTGTCGCTCGGGGGCATTGACGGTCTCTGAAGTTTCAGCGGCAGGCGTTGGGGCAATTTTCATTCCCTTCATGCATAAAGATCGTCAACAAGCGTTAAATGCGGATCATTTAGTCCAATGTGGCGCCGCCTTAATGATTGAACAACCTGACCTAACAATACAAACCTTGACCGAGCAGCTACAACAACTTGATAGAGCTAAGTTACTGAGCATGGCTGAACAAGCACGAGCGGCGGCGATGACAGACGCGGATGCTCGAGTCGCCGAAGCCATCATTGCGGTAAGCCAAGTCAATTGCGTCAAAAAATGAGAAAAAATATGTTAACCAAACAAAATCCAAATTTATCTGAATTACGCGCAATTGTACCGGAAATGCGTCGAGTAAAATGCATCCACTTTGTTGGGATTGGCGGCGCTGGCATGAGCGGTATTGCCGAAGTATTGTTGAATGAAGGCTATGAGATTAGTGGTTCTGATCTGGCTGAAAACCCAGTCACAGAACGATTAAAAAATAAAGGCGCGACTATCTATATCGGTCATCAAGCCGACAACATAAAACAAGCAAGCGTCGTGGTTGTCTCCACTGCGATTTCACAGGAAAATCCAGAGTTAATTGCGGCAAAAGAATTGCGTATTCCTGTCGTTCGTCGAGCGGAAATGTTGGCAGAGCTTATGCGTTTTCGTCATGGTATTGCAGTGGCGGGTACACATGGAAAAACCACCACAACGGCCTTAGTTACCCAAATTTATTATGAAGCGGGGCTGGATCCTACTTTTGTTAATGGCGGTTTGGTGAAAAGCGCTGGCACAAATGCTCGTTTAGGTTCAAGTCGTTATTTGATTGCTGAAGCGGATGAAAGTGATGCTTCATTTTTACATTTGCAGCCTATGGTAAGTATTGTGACCAATATAGAAGCGGATCACATGGATACGTATGGCGGTGACTTTGAAACATTAAAACAAACCTTCATCGATTTTCTACACAACTTGCCGTTTTATGGTCAAGCGATTATGTGTATTGATGATCCTATCGTGCGCGAATTGATCCCACGAGTGAGCCGTCAAGTGATCACGTATGGTTTCTCTGAAGACGCTGATGTTCGTATTGTTAATTATCAACAATCAGGTCAACAAGGTAAGTTTACTGTGCTACGTCAAGGTCATGCAGACTTAGATATTACGCTCAATATTCCAGGTAAACATAATGCTCTTAATGCTTCGGCTGCCATCGCGGTTGCAACGGAAGATGACATTGCCGATGAAGCGATTATTCGTGCCCTAGTCAGTACTCAAGGTACCGGGCGCCGCTTTGATCATTTAGGTGAGTTTGATACTGGAAATGGTCATGCCATGCTGGTGGATGATTATGGTCATCACCCAAGTGAAGTGGATGTGACGATTCAAGCGGCACGTTCTGGTTGGCCTGAAAAACGTTTAGTGATGATTTTCCAACCACACCGATACAGTCGTACTCGTGACTTATACGATGATTTTGCTAATGTATTAGAAAAAGTCGATGTATTGATTATGTTGGATGTTTACTCGGCAGGCGAAAAACCCATTGCTGGTGCTGACAGTCGTTCTTTGTGTCGAACCATTCGTAGCCGTGGCAAAATCGATCCTATTTTTGTCGATGCTTCTAATAAATTACCTTCCGCATTAGCGAGTCTACTTGAAGATAATGACTTAGTGTTAACACAAGGGGCTGGAGATGTTGGTCGTGTGGCTAAGAATTTGGAACAGTTGAAGTTGAATATTAATCAAATGAAAGTCATTAGTGAGTAAAATAGCGACGACTTTTATTGGCACTCTGCGTTTCGGTCAGTATAATCTCTGTTAATTGCACCTGTTATAGGGATATAGCGTCCGTTTTGCATCAAATAATGGGCATTTAATGAATAATTTAGAGTTTAACTGCTCATTATGAATATCACTGTAGATACCATGCTCGAACAACAACATCGGGATGAAGATACCCCGCGTCCATCACCAGTGAAACAGCATTGGTTTGGTGGGGTATTTTTTCTATTAGTGGTCATTGGAATCGCCTCATTATTATATTCAACCTTGAGTTGGATGACCGATGAACAACGTTTACCGCTTTCTCGTGTTATGGTTGAAGGTGATTTACACCAAGTTACTCCCCAACAAGTGCAATCCGCGTTGGCGGGATTAGCCACTTTGGGGACGTTTATGACCCAAGATGTCAATCAATTACAAAAAGCGGTGCAATCTTTACCTTGGGTTGAACAAGTTTCAGTTCGTAAACAATGGCCTGATTTAATTAAGGTGTATATTGTTGAATATAAAGCTATTGCTATCTGGAATGGGAATGCTCTTTTAAATCCTCATGGTGATGTTTTTAATGGTCATCCAGAGGACGTTCCTGAAAATTCAGTCAATTTATATGGTCCCCAAGGTTCAAGCAAACAAGTTTTAGATATTTGGAGAAGTAGTATGGCTAAGCTGAAACCGCTTGGTCGCACTATTACCTCTGTCGTGTTAAATGATCGACGGGCATGGCAATTAATTTTGGATAATGGCATTCGTTTAGAGTTGGGTAAAGATGCTCGCGAAGACCGTTTAAATCGTTTTATACAGCTCTACAGTCGCTTAGGTGATAAAGTAGACAAAATCAGCTACATCGATCTTCGATATGATACTGGGGCCGCCGTTGGTTGGATCCCAGATGATGATTCAGCACAAGAGAGAAATAAATGACGAAGACCGCAGAAGGTAACATTGTCGTTGGTCTTGATATCGGTACCGCAACCGTATCAGCCCTAGTAGGCGAAGTTCTTCCCGATGGCCAAATTAATATTATTGGTGCGGGGACGAGCTCATCTCATGGTATGGATAAAGGTGGTGTTAACGATCTTGAGTCAGTGGTGAAGTCCGTACAACGTGCAATTGATCAAGCTGAATTGATGGCAGAATGCCAGATCACAAGTGTGTATCTTTCTCTTTCTGGTAAGCATATCGCCAGCCGTATCGAAAAAGGCATGGGGGCAATTTCAGAAGAAGAAGTCTCTCAAGATGACATTGATCGTGTCATTCATACCGCAAAATCGATTAAAATTGGCGAAGAGCAGCGCATTTTACACGTGATTCCACAAGAATTTACCATCGACTACCAAGAAGGAATAAAAAACCCACTTGGCTTGTCGGGAGTTCGTATGGAAGCGAGTGTGCATTTGATTTCTTGTCATAACGATATGGCTCGAAATATTATTAAAGCCGTCGAGCGTTGTAACTTAAAAGTTGAACAATTAATCTATTCAGGTTTGGCATCAAGTAACGCGGTTATCACTGATGATGAGCGTGAATTAGGCGTTTGTGTTATCGATATTGGTGCCGGCACAATGGAGTTATCCATTTGGACAGGTGGTGCGCTACGTCACACAAAAGTATTTTCCTATGCTGGGAATGCGGTTACGAGCGATATAGCCTTTGCATTTGGTACACCTGTCAGCGATGCTGAAGAGATAAAAGTAAAATATGGCTGTGCATTAAGTGAACTGGTCAGTAAAGATGATACAGTGAATGTGCCTAGTGTCGGTGGTCGACCTTCTCGAAGTTTACAACGTCAAACTTTGGCAGAAGTCATAGAACCTCGATATACTGAACTTATGGGCATGGTTAATCAAACGATTGATTCTGTGCAAGCTAAATTACGAGAAGATGGTATTAAGCATCATCTTGCTGCTGGTATTGTTTTAACTGGCGGTGCCTCACAAATTGAAGGATTAGTGGAATGTGCCGAGCGTGTATTCCGCAATCAAGTGAGAATTGGTAAACCCCTAGAGGTCAGAGGGTTAACTGACTACGTTAAAGAGCCATATCATGCAACTGCCGTTGGATTGTTACATTACGCCAAAGACAGTCAGTTTTATGATGAGAGTGAATATCAGCATACTGCACCAAAACAACAACGTTCTGGAAATGCAGTTTCTGATTTCATTCAGAAGCTACGTAATTGGATAAAAAACGAGTTTTAACCTGAGGCGAACAGGAAGAAACGGAGAAAACACATGTTTGAACCGATGATGGAAATGTCTGACGATGCAGTAATTAAGGTCGTTGGAGTTGGTGGCGGTGGCGGTAACGCTGTAGAACACATGGTGAGAGAATCCATCGAAGGGGTGGAGTTCATCAGTGTTAATACAGATGCCCAAGCGCTACGTAAAGTAAGTGTCAGTAATGTTATTCAAATTGGTGGTGATATCACCAAGGGTTTAGGCGCGGGTGCAAACCCACAAGTAGGCCGTGATTCTGCACTTGAAGATCGTGAAGCAATTAAAGCGGTATTGGCGGGAGCTGATATGGTTTTTATCGCTGCGGGTATGGGTGGTGGTACAGGTACTGGTGCAGCACCTGTTATTGCTGAAGTAGCAAAAGAGTTAGGCATTCTAACGGTTGCAGTTGTGACGAAACCTTTTAGCTTTGAAGGTAAAAAGCGTATGGCTTTTGCTGAACAAGGTATTGAAGAACTTTCTAAGCATGTTGACTCTTTAATTACGATCCCAAATGAAAAGCTTTTAAAAGTACTAGGCCGTGGTATCACATTGCTTGAAGCGTTTGCGAAAGCGAACGACGTATTGAAAAATGCGGTTCAAGGTATTGCTGAGCTAATTACACGTCCTGGTATGATGAACGTTGACTTTGCTGATGTGCGTACCGTGATGTCTGAAATGGGTCATGCCATGATGGGCAGTGGAATTGCAACCGGTGAAGATCGTGCAGAAGAAGCGGCAGAAATTGCTATTTCTAGTCCATTGCTAGAAGACATCGATCTGGCTGGAGCTCGTGGCGTACTGGTGAACATTACGGCTGGTTTAGATATGCGTCTTGAAGAATTCGAGACCGTTGGTAATACCGTGAAAGCCTTTGCATCTGATAATGCAACGGTCGTTATTGGTACTTCACTAGACCCTGATATGAGTGATGAAATTCGTGTGACTGTTGTGGCAACTGGTATTGGTAACTCTTACCAACCAGATATCACTTTGGTGAAAGGTACTGCAACAAAAGCAGCAGCGCCTCAACCTGCAGTGCAAACGGCACCAGCACAACAACCGGTAAAACAAGAAGAAGAGGCTCCACAGCCAATGCTTCGTACTAATAAAGTACCAGCAAGCACTGGGTCGAGCTCATCAAGTACTCATTCTAATACAGTGAAGAAACCGGATGAAAACGATAGTGGCTATTTGGATATCCCGGCGTTCTTGAGACATCAAGCTGATTGAGTTTAAACCAATTTGCTTGAAATGTTTCCAATATGTGATAGCATATCTGACCAGTCACTGGACTGACCATGATATATGGTATGAATTAGAGGCAATTTAGATGATCAGACAACGTACTTTAAAAGAAATGGTGAAAACAACTGGTGTGGGCCTCCACTCCGGTCGAAAAGTCACCCTTACGCTACGTCCTGCGCCTGCTAATACCGGTATTATTTATCGTAGAACAGATATGAATCCGCCAGTGGATTTTCCATCAGATCCAAGTTCTGTACGCGATACTATGTTGTGTACAGCATTGGTTAATGATGAAGGCATCCGAATTTCTACCGTTGAGCACTTAAATGCAGCTTTATCGGGAATGGGAATCGACAATATTATTATTGAGGTTGACGCACCTGAAATTCCAATTATGGATGGTAGTGCTAGCCCATTTGTTTACTTGCTACAATCAGCAGGTGTCGAAACCCTAAACGCACAAAAACGTTTTATTCGCATTAAAAAACCAGTACGAATTGAAGATGGTGATAAGTGGGCAGAACTTGTTCCTTATAACGGCTTCCGTATGGATTTTGAAATTGAATTTGATCACCCTGCGATTGATTCAGAACAGCAACATATGTTGTTTGATTTCTCATCTCAGGCTTTCATCAAAGATATTTCTCGTGCACGTACTTTTGGCTTTATGCGTGATATTGAGTACTTACAATCGCAAAACCTTTGTTTAGGTGGTAGCTTTGATTGTGCCATCGTACTTGATGAATATCGTATTTTGAATGAAGAAGGTCTGCGTTTTAGTAATGAGTTTGTGACTCACAAAGTATTAGACGCCATTGGTGACTTATACATGTGTGGTCATAGCATTGTTGGTGAGCTACGTGCTTATAAAACCGGCCATGCACTAAACAACCAATTATTACGTGCAGTACTTGCCGATCAAGAAGCGTGGGAATGGGCAACCTTTGAAGAAGAAGCCGGTTCTCCTGTTGCCTTTGGTGATGCGTTACCAAATACAGTATTAGCTTAATATAGAATTAAGTATGAAAAGCCAGACTGAGAAGTCTGGCTTTTTTTTGGATTAAACAAAGTTAGACACCTAAAGTACGGTATTGAGTGACTTCTAGTTACCGAAGCTGAGGTTAATTAGGACGATTGGTCTTATTTTGAGGTTTTCTTTTGTGCCAGTTGCGCCAAGCTTTTCAGCCTTTTTTGTAATTTAGGTGGAGCAAAGTCGGCCACCATTAAAATTGATTGGGCCGCTTCCTCGCTTAAGGAATGCTGCTTATAAGTAGGCTCATCTTCTTTAATGACAGGACCGCTATATAACTCGGGATTAATTTTAAATTCGATACCCACTAAGCGTGAAAAGCCTGCGCTACGTAACTCAGACAAAATTCGAATTCTTTCATAGTTGAGTTTCATTTGGATTGAAGCATTGGCCACTTCTATTAATAGTTGACTATGGCGAACATTCGCGGCTCGACAATGCTTTATCATACTTGGCGGTAAAATATTTTTTAAGACTTCATTAATGGATAATATTTCAGAGACATGCTCAGAAAATGCTTTCAGTTGCGTACCTGAAATCCAGTCTTGTGTGAGCTTAGGCCGATGGTCTCGCATGGATTCTCCCGCCAGAAAAACGTGGTGGCTATTATATCAGTTGCACTAATTATCACTTCATCCTGATTTGTTTACTTCATCTGGGTTTGTTAAAAAGTGTGATAACTGTGCTTTAAATCTTGATTGGTATTATTATGCGCCATCAAACATTAATAATGTCAAAAAATACTATTTTTGATCAAAAATAATGAGGATGAGTGCAAACAAAGACGTTTGTAGATAGAAGATAGTGTCAGAATCCCATACTATATAGACAACTTGTATAAATACCCACAGTTATTAGTGTCACTTGGTATAAGTGCAATCACTTGTCCTAATTACTTTGAGTATTGCTATTGAAAGTGGGCTTTATTGGCACCATATGACAAGTAGACCAAATTATCTCAGTATTCTTAGTATTGAATTGTGAGAAGCTGAAGCATAGATCCGAAAGATCAGGAAGAGAGATTCGTAAATAATGTTAACTAAGTTACTGACCAGTGTGATTGGCAGTCGTAATGACAGAACACTACGCCAACTGAGAAAAATCGTAAATCAAATTAATAGCTTCGAACCAGAATATGAAGCGCTAACCGATGAGCAACTTCAACATAAAACCATTGAGTTCCGTGAACGTCACAACAATGGTGAATCATTAGATAAATTATTACCAGAAGCGTTTGCCACTGTTCGTGAAGCATCAAAACGAATTTATGGTATGCGCCATTTCGACGTTCAGTTGATTGGCGGTATGGTCTTAAATGCTGGCAAAATTGCAGAAATGCGTACGGGTGAAGGTAAAACCTTAACAGCGACCTTAGCGGCTTATTTAAATGGTATTGCGGGTAAAGGGGTTCACGTTGTTACCGTGAACGATTACTTAGCAAAACGTGACGCAGAAACGAACCGAGAATTATTTGAATTTTTAGGTATGACGGTAGGGATTAACGTACCTAACATGATCCCTGCGGAGAAAAAAGCCGCTTATCAATGTGACATTTTATACGGCACCAACAACGAATTTGGTTTCGATTACTTACGTGACAATATGGCATTTCGTCCAGAAGACCGCGTACAGCGTGAGCGATTCTTTGCGGTGGTCGATGAAGTTGACTCCATCTTAATCGATGAAGCTCGTACTCCATTAATTATTTCGGGACCGGCAGAAGACAGTTCAGAGCTTTATACTCGAATTAATACCTTAATCCCTCACCTTGAACGTCAAGATGAAGAAGATACGGAAGAGTATCGTGGTGATAAACACTACACCATTGATGAAAAAGCCAAACAAGTTTATATGACGGAAACGGGTCAAGAATTTGTCGAAGAATTGTTGATTAAAAATGGCCTGATGGAAGAAGGGGATACACTCTATTCACCGGCTAACATCAGCTTATTGCATCATGTGAGTGCTGCGTTACGTGCCCATGTGTTATTTGAAAAAGACGTAGATTACATCGTTAAAGATGGTGAAGTGATCATCGTTGATGAACATACTGGGCGTACTATGCCTGGTCGTCGTTGGTCTGAAGGTCTACACCAAGCGGTAGAGGCAAAAGAAGGCGTTAAGATCCAAAATGAAAACCAAACGCTAGCATCGATTACCTTCCAGAACTATTTCCGTTTGTATGAAAAACTGTCTGGTATGACAGGGACAGCGGATACGGAAGCTTTTGAATTCCAGTCTATCTATGGTTTAGATACGGTTGTTATTCCAACGAACCGCCCAATGATCCGTAACGATATGCCGGATGTGGTTTACCGTACAGAAAAAGAAAAATTTGATGCCATTATTGAAGACATCAAAGAGCGTGTAGCGAAAGGTCAGCCGATCTTAGTCGGTACGGTTTCGATTGAAAAATCAGAGCTGCTTTCTAATGCACTCAAAGCCGCCAAAATTAAGCATAACGTTTTGAATGCTAAGTTCCACGAACAAGAAGCGGAAATCGTTGCTCAAGCAGGTACACCTGGTGCGGTGACCATTGCAACTAATATGGCGGGTCGTGGTACCGATATTAAATTAGGTGGCAGTTGGGAAAACCAAGTTGAAAAACTGGAAGCTTCTCAGGGTTCACCATTAGATGAGGCTCAAATTGCACAGATTAAGGCGGAATGGAAAAAAGTCCATGATGCGGTATTAGAGTCTGGTGGTTTGCATATTATTGGTACTGAGCGCCATGAATCTCGCCGTATCGATAATCAGCTACGTGGTCGTTCTGGTCGTCAAGGTGATGCCGGTTCTTCACGCTTCTACTTATCAATGGAAGATTCTTTATTACGTATCTTTACTTCAGAGCGTATGGCAGGTCTTATCCAAAGTGGTATGGAAGAAGGAGAAGCCATTGAAAGCCGTATGTTGTCGCGTTCTATTGAAAAAGCGCAACGTAAAGTGGAAGGCCGCAACTTCGACGTGCGTAAGCAGTTGCTTGATTACGATGACGTTGCCAACGATCAACGTAAAGTGGTGTATGAACTGCGTGACGAGTTGATGGGTGCAGAAGATATCAGTGAAATGCTAGAGCAGAATCGCATTGATGTCTTAAGCTCGGTCTTTGAGCAATATATACCACCTCAATCTCTTGACGAAATGTGGGATGTCAAAGGGTTAGAAGAACGCTTACAAGCTGATTTTGATTTGGCTCTGCCGATTCAAACTTGGTTAGACGAAGATGAGAAATTGTATGAAGAAGTGCTGCTGGAGCGAGTGATCAGTGAAGCAAGTGCTATCTACAAACAAAAAGAAGAAGCCGTAGGTGCTGAAGTCTTACGTGGCTTTGAACGTCAAGTAATGCTACAAACGCTTGATAACTTATGGAAAGAGCATTTAGCAGCCATGGATCACCTTCGTCAGGGTATTCACCTACGTGGCTATGCGCAAAAAGATCCTAAGCAAGAGTTTAAGCGTGAATCGTTTGAATTATTTGGTGAGCTACTTGATAGCTTAAAATTCGATGTCATTTCTACATTGAGCCGTGTGCGTGTTCAGCAACGTGAAGAAGTGGATCGTATGGAAGAGCAACGTCGCATTCAAGCAGAAGAAGCTGCTCGTAATCAACAGCTGCAACATGAATCTGCGGATGGTTTAGATGACTCGGAAGAGTCTGCATCGAATCAACCAAGTGTACGTGAAGAGCGAAAAGTAGGGCGTAATGAGCCTTGTCCATGTGGTTCAGGCAAAAAATACAAACAATGCCACGGTAAAATTTAACCGTAGTGATTGAAATATCAAAAAGGTCGCAATCGTTGCGGCCTTTTTATTATCAGTACATCCATTGTAAGGCGTGGCCTTTGATGAATAGCAATTGAAAAATAAGGGAGAACGATGAAACGTATTCACATCGTCGCGGCAGTTATTTTAAATTCTCAACAAGATCAAATTTTCATTACCAAGCGTCCAGAGAAGTTACATAAAGGGGGGTATTGGGAGTTTCCCGGTGGTAAAGTCGAACTCAATGAATCGGCGGAACAAGCATTGATCCGTGAGTTACAAGAAGAAATCGATATTACCGCGACTCACTTAGAGCGCTTAGAACACTTTGACTTTGATTACACCGATAAAAGTTTAACTTTCGATTTTTTTGTGGTCTCTGCTTTTGAAGGTAAACCATACGGAAAAGAAGGCCAAGAAGGGAAGTGGGTCACGATCGGAGATTTGAACGACTACGCCTTCCCAGAAGCGAATGTACCGGTGTTAGAGAAAGTCATCGCCCGTTTTGGTTAAAAGCGATTCGAGTCTCGGTTATCGGGCGCTATGCTGCTCGTTTCTCGGGAAAGACAGTCGTTAGTTTCGAGTCCCTAGTTGCTAGGAAAATCAGCGTTGAATCTGGTTGCTCGATACACAAACAGCGTCATTCCGTAAATGAGCCTAAACGAAGAAGATACGGAATCTTCGACAACATGTGAGACTCAAATTGTGGGGGGAGATCCTGAACTGCGCTCCTACGTTGCTTTTCAGGATGACGCTTTTATGGATGCATTTTCTCGAAACTCGCTTTCTTTTCCTAGCCACCAGAAGTTCCTAGCCATCAGAAGTGAAACGGCCGGATTCCGAGAAACGATCACGCTTTTCGACTCTCGAGCAAAGCGTCCCCGCACCTTGGCTCTTGCTTCTGGTTCTTTTTGAGTTCCGAGCAGCAACGCGCCCTAATTACGAGTAGCGAAAACCTATTCTGACCACCCATCTGAGTCTGACATGTCAGGTGCGCCTGGAATGGATTTTTCTTCATCAGCCCACTCACCAAAATCGACTAATTGGCATTGTTTGCTACAAAAAGGGCGATAAGGACTGATCTCACCCCACACGACTTCTGTTTGGCAAGTAGGGCATTTTACTATGGTGATTTTTTTCGGAGTTGCTTGGGTCATCAGATAAAGCCTAGAGTGTTCTGAGAAAGTGGTGTCAGTTTAACAAACTGCGAGCGTAAACTCGACATCTTGGCTGTAAGCCATACTGGTTTCAAAGCTAATAAATTTGATCACAAAGCGATTCTTATGCCCTGAAATCATAGGATAGACACCGAGTTGAGATGGAATATCTAAGCGTAAGATATTCGCGTCATTGGCATCACTTTGAAAAAAACCATTGCGAGCAATTTGTGGCTTATAACGTCCCGTTTCTCGAAGAAGCTTTAGTAATAATTCGAGGGCATTATGCAGAGGTTTCAAGGTATGTAGCCATCGGTTGACATCTATTAAGCGCTTTTCTTGCGGTAAATGTTGCCAATAGTGTAATGCGGGAAGATCAAAGCAGCAATTGCCACCTGGTAAACTGAAACGCTGTCGGATGGTATTTAAAAATCGATCTTCTTTTAGAGACACCCCAAACCGCTCAGCAGCCATTACCGCTTTAAAGTTAGCATCAATATCATGTAGAACTTGAGTGAGTAAGCTTTGATCCACTCCTGGTACATTCGACCAATTTTTAAAAAGTAGTTTTTGTTTTTCGAGCTCTTTGGTGAGTTCAGATTTCACATGGATCTGTTCAAAGAGGTCCATTAAATCAAATAAAGAACGAAAGAACAGCTGACTTTCTAAGGGTGATGCTAACTTGGCCGATTTATGCAGTTGCCTCAGTAGAGTTTCTACTCTGAGGTAAATTCGTACTTTTTCTGTTAATGGATGTTCGAATTTCAGCATAGCGCCTTCAAATAATGGTGGTGCGTGAATGTTCTGTCTCTATTGTCACCGAATTTGTTCGCTTAAAGCTAGGTACTTTTTGTGTAAAACTGTGACTTGAGATAAAAGTTTTTGTTTTGCTTGCTCATCGAGTGGGGCATCGTTGTTGATGACATCGTCGGCATAAGATAAACGTTGTTCTCGAGAAGCTTGTGAAGCGAGAATGGAGCGAGCTTGTTGTTCGGTCACACCATCACGCTGACAAGTGCGCATGATTTGAGTGTGAGGCTCCACATCGATAACCAATAATCGGTCAATATTTTTCTGCCAATCGTTTTCAATGAGCAGAGGAACTACTAACAGTGCATAAGCGGATTGTACGGATTGAAGTTGCTGATCGATACGTTGGCGAATTAATGGGTGTAATAAATCGTTGATCCATTGTTTATCGTGCGGATGAGCAAAAATACGTTCTCGCAATTGGGCGCGGTTTAGTTGTCCGTCTTGGGTTAACATCTCCACGCCAAAGTGTTCTACGATGGCCTTCAAGCCGACGCTATTAGGCTCGACAACCTCTCGTGCGACCACATCGGCATCGACAATATCAATCTTAAAATGTTGTGCAAAGAGGTTAGCAATCGTGGTTTTGCCACTGCCAATGCCTCCAGTTAAGCCTACTATCATGGTCATGGTTTACATACCTAACATATTGGTAAGATACCAAGAGGTTAAATCATTCCCCCAAATAAGACAAAACCATCCTGCAATGGCTAAATATGGGCCAAATGGAAATGCCTTTTCTATCCCTCGTTTTTGCAAACGTAATTGAATAATGCCAAAGATTAATCCAACTAAGGAAGAGAGTAAAATAAGCAGTGGCAATTGTTGCCAGCCAAGCCAAGCCCCTAGAGCGGCCAACAGTTTGAAATCGCCATAACCCATGCCTTCTTTACCTGTCAGTAATTTAAAGGCCCAAAAGACAATCCACAAACACAAGTAACCGGCCATGGCACCAATGACTGCATCTTGTAAAGAAACAGGGCTGATGTGAAATAAAGATAACGCGATGCCTGCCCACATTAAGGGTAAAGTCAGTTGGTCGGGCAATAACATGGTATCAAGGTCGATAAAGGTGGCAGAGACTAAAACAAAGGTAAAAAATAATAAGGCCACGCCATACCAATCGGCAGGAAAATACATGCCAATGACCACACACAAAGCCGCCGTAAGCAATTCGATAGCGGGATAGCGAAAGCTGATAGGGTTGGCACATTGATGGCATTTACCTCGAAGTAAAAGCCAACTGAGCACAGGAATATTATCGATAGCCCGAATTTGAGTATCACATTTAGGGCAGCGGGAACGTGGCACATTTAAGTTAAACGGTTTGTTTAGTGCTGCGAGTTGCGATTTAAGTTCAGGGTCTTGTGCTAATTGGGGAAAGCTTTCAAGGCATTCTTGTTGCCATTCTCGTTCCATCATGATGGGTAAGCGGTGGATGACCACATTTAAAAAACTGCCAATAATCAAGCCAAAGAGTCCGGCAACAATTGGGAAAAGAATAGGATAATAATCAAAAATGAGCATGAGATTACAACTCGGTCTAATAAAACATTAATTTCTCTTAGAATACACTAACTAGCTTAAAGATTGGCAGGTAAAGTGAGACAACAAGCCCACCAACTATGACGCCAAGAAACACAATAATCGCAGGTTCAATAATTTTACCTAGGTTATCGACGGTGTTATCGACTTCAAATTCATAAATAGCAGCCACCTTATTGAGCATATCGTCTAAGTTTCCTGACTCTTCGCCGATCATGACCATTTGTAACACCATTTCAGGAAAAGCTTCTGCATTACGCATGGCGATGTACATGGGCATCCCCGCGGCAGTATCTCGATGTACTTGTTCAATCGCGACTTGATAATGTAAATTTCCTGCGGTTTTGGCTGTCGTTAATAAGCTACTTAGAATAGGAATTCCGGCACTAAAGCTGGTGGCTAAGGTACGGCTAAATTTAGCAATGGCGGCCTTAGAAAAAACACCGCCTAATACCGGTATCTTTAATGCGAAGCGGCTGGTTTTTAAACGGATATTAAACGATCGTTTACGGGCTTCTTTTAGTCCTAGAATCACAATGATGACGGCTAGTATCATGACAAAGAGATAACTTTGAATAAAGTGAGAAAGGTTGATCACCTGTTGCGTAAACCAAGGTAATTGGGCGCCAAATCCTCGAAACATGGCTTCAAATTCAGGGATGACCATGGTTAGCATTAAGATGGAGACCAGGGTGGCGACCAGGATCACCATGCCTGGGTAGATCATCGCTTTGATCACCTTAGAGCGTAATTCTTCACTTTTTTCTCTATATGTCGCAAGGCGGGCAAACACATCGGCCAAATTACCCGTTTGCTCACCGGTGGTAATAAGATCGCAATAAAAAGGGTCAAAGAACGGGCTCGCCGAGCGCATGGCCTTTGAAATCGGAGTCCCGGCTTCAATCTGAAGGCTAATTTGCGATAAGATCGATTTCATTTCTGCTTTACGTTGGTTATCTGAGATCAGTTTTAAAGCTTGTACTATGGGGACGCCTGTGGCCGTCATGGTAGCTAATTGACGGGTTAATATGGTGATATCTTTGCTATTTATCTTATGGCTCATTTTAGCCACTATCGAGACGCTACGACGTTTGAGCTTTTTTATTTGAATTCTTTGCTCTTTTAACTTAGTACGCACTTCCGTTTCATTCATCGCCAGCATTTGTCCGGAGACTTTTTTGCCTACATTATTTACTCCGCGCCATTGAAAGTTCTTTAAAGCGGGGGCTTTTAGTGTCGATGTTTGTGCCATCTAGCCATATCCTTCTATTTTGATTTCAACCCAAACTAGAAATACAACACGCGTTGTAGCTCTGAAAAACTGGTGATGCCTTGTTTTAAGTTGTCGATCCCCGATTGACGTAAGGTCGCCATTCCTTGTTTTACCGCAATCATTTCAATCTCATTGGCCGAGGCTTTTTTAATGACCGCATTGGCAATTTCTGTAGTAAATGGCATGACCTCATAGATACCAACACGCCCTGAATAGCCACCGGTACACTCCGAGCAGCCCTGTTTGTTGGCGGTAAAAATAGGGATGTTGTTATCGATATGAAAGGTTTGACGTAATGCTTCTGGGAACTCATCAACTTGTTTGCAATGAGGACATAAACGACGCGCTAAACGCTGAGCGATAATCAAGCTTAATGAGGAGGCGAGATTAAAAGCTTCAATTCCCATGTTGGACAAACGGATGATGGTTTCAGCCGAAGAGTTAGTGTGTAATGTAGATAGTACTAAGTGACCGGTTTGTGCGGCTTTAACTGCAATTTCAGCTGTTTCAAGATCTCGTATTTCACCGACCATGACCACATCAGGATCTTGACGTAAAAATGCTCGTAAAGCGGCCGCAAAGGTGAAGCCAATTTTGGGTTTTACTTGTACTTGATTGATCCCTGTTAAGTTGATTTCAACCGGATCCTCTGCAGTAGAAATATTTTTATCTGGGGTATTGAGTAAACGTAGGCCGGTATATAAAGAGACGGTTTTTCCACTACCAGTTGGGCCGGTCATCAGGATCATACCTTGGGGTTGTTGCAAGGCATCAAGATACAGTTTCTTTTGTGTTTCGCTATAGCCGAGTTTATCGATGTTTAAATTGGCCGCACTGCTGTCGAGTAGACGTAAGACGATTTTTTCCCCCCATAAAGTTGGTAGGGTGGAGACGCGCATATCAATGGCCGTATCCGCATTTAAGCGAATTTTAATGCGGCCATCTTGTGGTAATCGACGTTCGGCAATATCCAGTTTTGACAGTATTTTTATCCGTGCAGCAAGTCGCCTTCCAAGATGAGGGGCAGGGCGATTGGTTTCTAATAAAATGCCATCACAACGTAAGCGCACGCGATAGATATCTTCGTAGGGTTCGAAATGAATATCGGAAGCCCCTTTGCGGACAGCATCGAGCAATATTTGGTTGATAAAGCGGCTGACAGGGGCCTCATCTTGGCTTAAATCTTCCGTTTCTTGAATCTCATCACTGCTGACTTCCACCAAGTTTGCAAGTTCATCTTGGGTTATGTCTTTGCCTTTATGGTGTTCAGAATGAACCGCGCGGCCATACAAGCGTCGAATCGCCCCTTCCAATTCTTTGCAATCGGCAAGCATGAGTTCTATTTGCTTACCAGTCGCAAAACGGAAGTCATTTTCAATTTCATTATTGGTGGGATCGGCGACAGCGATCAAGAGACGGTGAGGATCCATCTGCAATGGAAGAACTTGATGATTTACGATCAGATCTCGCATGCCTAGTTGCTCACACACTTGCGTATATGGATAGTGCGTTAATTGAGCCTGTGATAAGGCAAAGAGTGTCGTGAGTTTATTTAACAGTTGATTGCTAGACAGAAATCCAGCGTCCACGCAAGCCACGGGGACGCTTTTATTATCGTTTAAAACGCTGCTCACCACTAACTGCTCTTGCTCAGGATTCAAGAGTTCCGCTTGGCGTAAAATGGAGGCAAGGTTGGTGTTCATTAGTTAGTAATAGAGCCTACAGATTGACAACCTCTTGGAAGAATATTGACACTTGCAGATACGGTACTTTCACAATCCCAAATCCCATCAGCATCACGAACTAAAGCTATTTTTTTACCAGTAAATTGAGATTTTGAACCTAGGTTTAAAATTATAGCTCCAGCAGCAGAGGCTCCTGTGCCTGGTGCTGAAGTGATTGTTCCAAGAGAGCTTGATACACCTAATTGTGAACTTGAATAATTAGGAAAAGAGCCTGTTGAAGCTATTCCATCTTCCATATTGATTTTTAAAGCCGCAATTGTAGCAAGGGCAGAACCTAGTTCAGCTTTCTTTACATAATTTTGATATTGCGGAATTGCAATCGCAGCCAGCACACCAATCACTGCCACTACGATCATTAATTCAATTAACGTAAAACCTTGCTGTAGTGTCTTCTTACTTTGTTGTAATGGTTTCATTTTCATCTCCGTGAATAATTAAAGGGTATTACCTCGCCAAGAGTAGATGGCTAAGAAAAAAAGAAAATTGTCGATAAACACCGTTTCGACTGAGTTTGAAATCTAGGTAGATGATTACATTGCAAAAGAAAAATAATGCGAGGCAATTAATACAAAATAAGGCCGTTCAGGAGCATTAAGATAAGAACAGGAGCAAGTGAAAGTATGAATTTAGTTGGAAATGCTGAACTTAAAATGGAATCGATATCACGGAGATGGATTATTGGAGGTTCGGGAAACGTTGTTTTCAGGTGATAACTTATGGTTAAAGAGGTTGATGATCGCTTTGGGGGAATTTCGATAAGTAACACAGCCGAGTTACCAGCAGTAGCCCGGCCAGTTCTTGTGGGGGACGGTTATTCAACAACTCGCATCGATAAATCCATGGCTTTTATATGCTTAGTTAATGCACCGACTGAAATGTAATCCACTCCGGTTTGAGCGTATTCATTTAGAGTTTCTAACGTGATGTTACCTGAGTTCTCTAAGGCGGCTTGACCTGTGGTTAAACCATGCTCTAATCCAATATTTTTATTGAGCTCGACAGCAGCGATCATCATTTCTTTAGTGAAATTATCAAGCATCACAATCTCTGCGCCCGCGCGAATGGCCCTTTCGAGTTCTTCTAATGACTCCGTTTCTACTTCGACCGGTTTTCCTGGGTTAAGCTCTTTTGCTGTGGTGATGGCTTTCTCAATGCTGCCACACGCGAGGATGTGGTTTTCTTTAATCAGATAAGCATCAAAAACTCCAATGCGATGATTGAAGCCACCTCCGCAAGTAACCGCATATTTGAGTGCACTGCGCAAACCGGGAATCGTTTTACGAGTATCCAATAAGCGGCAATCTGTCCCCTGTAACTCTTTGACGTATTGGGCTGTGATGGAAGCACAACCTGATAGCGTTTGAATAAAGTTCATCGCATTACGTTCACCGGTTAATAAAATACGAGCAGGGCCAGTTAAGGTGCATAAGGTTTGATTGGGCTCAACGGTGTCACCATCAACGACGTGCCACTCAATGGTGACTTGACCACCGAGTTGTTTGAATACTTCATCAGCCCATGCTTGACCACAAAATACCCCATGCTCACGCGTAATTATTTTGGCGGTATTGACCGCATCCGCTGGAATTAGGCTGGCGGTGATATCAGCATTAGGATCGAGTGTGCCACCTAAGTCTTCTTTTAGGGCATCGGTTACCATACGAGTGATTTCGGTCGGCAAATGGCGCTTCAAATAGTCAAGACGAGACTGGTAATCATGGGCTGTTTTCATTGGGCAAAATCCATATTTTTGTGATGGGACCATGATACTGCAAGGGAAAACGATTTTCGAGCATTACAATTTTCGGTTTTTTGTTGTCTATTTAGTAAAAGTAAGCTTTGTATTCATGCTTGTTTTTGTTCGATGAGATGTCAATTTAGATCTCAATAACTGTATATTCTATAAGTATTAACTTTATCTATTTCACAGAGTTTTATATGTTCCTATTCAGACCTAACAGCTAATAGGAGCCAATGAATGTCTACCATGAAAGATGTTGCAGATTTAGCGGGAGTTTCAACGGCGACAGTCTCTCGGGTCATCAATCGTACTAGTTATGTGGAGCCTGTGACTCAAGAGCGCGTTGAGCGGGCAATTAAGACTTTAAATTATCGACGAGATGCACGTGCAACCGCTTTAGCTAACCGGAGTAATAATACATTAGGTTTATTAACCGGAAATTTAGCGGATCCGTTTTTTTCTTTAGTTTCACAAAGTGTGGAAGAGGTTGCTCGTGCGAATGGTTGTCAGTTAGTGGTGGTCAGTGGTGGGCATAATGCGCAGAGGGAAAAGGAAGGCCTAGATTTTTTATTGAGTCAAGGTTGTGAGGCCATGGTTGTATATTCAAAAATGCTGGATGATATAACTTTAATGCAATATGCGATGCAGCTGCCAGCCATGGTATTACTTAATAGAAACATTGCACAGATTTCATATCGTGCCTTGTGGGTTGATAATCGTGGAGGGGCTCGTCAATCGGTCGAATATCTCATTCAGAAAGGGCATAAAAAAATAGCTTGTGTGACAAGTAGCTTATCAATTGATGATCGAACAGAACGGTTGGAAGGGTATAGGGAAGCGATGGCTGCAGCTAACTTAGATATCCCAACTGGGTGGATTATTAATCAAAAATTTAGTGAATCAGGAGGAGAAGAGGCTGGATATCAGCTTTTGAAGTCTTGTCCGGGAGTCACCGCTGTTGTGACTTTTAATGATGTTATGGCGGCTGGATTGATGGCAAGTTTACATGAGCAGGGAGTATCCGTTCCTGATGATATATCAGTCATTGGTTTTGATGATGTCTTATTGGCTCGTTACCTACACCCAAGACTGACGACCATGCATAACCCAATTGATGAAATGTCGGCTTATGCGGCGCAATTAGCACTAAATTTAAAAAAAGAAGGCTATTCCCCACCGAAACAACACCAATTTCAGGCAACTTTAATCCATAGACAAACGGTTAAATCTATAAAACCGTGATGAAGGTTGCATTCATTCATCACATGTAAGCGCTTACATTGAAACGGTATAGGGGTCTCATTTTGTGAGTTATTAGCTGGTTACTATTTGCTCAGGATAAATTCTGAGGATAAATACTATGATTAATTCTAAGCCTCTTCCATCATTTGGCTTGGCGCTCACACCGATAGTCGTGATGTTTGCGCTGTTAGCGGTCGGATATGGAATATTAGGTCTTCGTATTGAAGTCTTGCTATTAATTTCGGCAGCGATAACAGGTTGTATTGCATGGAAGATAGGGTATAGCTGGGAGGAAATCATTAATGCTATCGTAGAGAAATTAGCGAAAGCAATGCCTGTTATTTTAATTTTAATATCGGTAGGGGGATTGATTGCTAGCTGGATGGTTTCTGGCACGATTCCTTATATGGTGTATTGGGGATTAAAAGTCATTACCCCAGAATACATATTGATTGCTGCTTTTTTTGTTACCAGTGTCGTGTCTCTTTGTACTGGTACTTCTTGGGGATCAGCAGGTACGGTTGGTGTTGCCTTAATGGGGGTTGCTGCTGGATTAAATGTTTCTTTAGCTGCAGCTGCCGGAGCGGTTGTTTCTGGTGCTTATTTTGGCGATAAAATATCACCATTGTCTGATTCGACGAACTTTGCTCCTGTCGTATCAGGGACGACATTGTATGTTCATATTCAACATATGTTATATACAACGATACCGGGCTTTGTTATCGCATCGGTTGTGTTCTTTTTTGCAGGACAGAATGCTGACATATCTTCTGTTAGTGAGCCAGAAAAAGTGATGCAAATTAGTTTAGGCTTGGAGTCATTATATCACTTTAATATTTTGCTGATTATCCCTCCGGTGATGATTTTATGGGGAGCATTAACGAAGAAGCCTGTCTTACCTCTCATGCTTAGTGCCTCTGTCATTGCCATTGTTCTCGGAATCATTCTTCAAGACTTCACCTTGAAACAAGGTTTTCAAGCCTACGTAGAAGGGTTTAATGTCTCTATGTTTTCTGAAAATGGTCACAATATCCATGGCTTGGTTCCTGATGTCGCCAACTTACTGAATCGTGGTGGGTTATTTTCAATGATGGGAACTATACTTTTGGTTTTTTGTGCATTTTCATTTGCGGGGATCTTAAGCTTAATTGGTGCTCTGAATGTGGTTTTAAGTAAGTTCTTACATGCTATCCGCACGACAGGGCAACTCATTAGTTCCACTATAGTCGCAACCATTATTGTCGTTAGTACGACTTCAGATGGTAAGTTAGCATTATTGATACCGGGAGAACTATTCCAAGATGCCTATCGGAAAATGGGATTGGATACCAAAAACCTATCCCGTACGATTGAAGATGCCGGAACGATTATTGAGCCGTTAGTACCTTGGACCTCTGCTGGTATTTATATGGCAAGTACATTAGGGGTACCCACGTTGGACTATCTTCCTTGGGCTATTCAATGTTACACCGGAATAATTTTCGCTTTAATTTATGGTTTTACCGGTTTTTGTATTGCAAAAGTCGAGCCTGAAAAAAGTGAAGATAAAGCCACTGATAAATGTTCAGAAATGCCAATAGTGGAATCCAAATAAGGGAATAGTATATGAATTCATTCGATCAACTTATAAATCGTAAAGATACGGGGTCCTTAAAATGGGACAATATGCCACAAAAGTTAGGGTTAACTGGTAATGATTTATTGCCTATGTGGGTATCGGATTATGATTTTAAAGCTCCTACCTTGGTATTAGATGCCTTACAGCAACGTATTGATCATGGTGTATTTGGTTACTCGGAAAGAGATGATACTTACTATCAAGCGATCATTGATTGGTATCAAAACCACCACAATACAGTTGTAAAAAAAGAATGGATAACAACGGTGCATGGGGTTTTACCTGGATTATCATTAGCAATACAAATGCTCACAAAAAGTGGTGATTCAATCGTTTTGCAGAGCCCAGGTTATGGTTCATTTAGAAAGATCATTAATTTGAATGATCGTGTCGTTGTAGAAAACCCATTATTGGAAAATGATGGTGAATATCAACTGGACTTTGAGCATTTAGAGGCGTGTTTTGCTCAAGGTACTAAGGTGCTTATTTTTTGTAATCCTCATAATCCAACTGGGAGAGTATGGTCTGAAGCTGAAGTTCTAAAAATTGCTGAGTTGTGCCGTAAATATCATGTGTGGTTATTAAGTGATGAAATCTGGGGAGACTTAGCTATTTCTGATAAGCAATATTATTCAGCATTACGTTTACCTGATTTATTACGCGAGCGTTTAATTGTGGCAACCGCAGCGAGTAAAACCTTTGGCTTATCATCATTACGTATTTCCAATTTTATGATCCCTGATGAGTCAGTCAGATCTGAGTATCTTCGTAACTTGGATGCTCATGGCATGGATGTTTTTAACTGTCTATCTATTGTTGCCGCGACAACAGCTTACCAAACCTGTTCAGATTGGCTGGAAGAATTAAGATCGTATTTAAGAGAAAATATTACTCAGCTTGAGCAGTTTATATCCAAGGAGCTTTCCGGGGTGAGATTCATCCCGCCTCAAGCAGGATACTTAGCTTGGTTAGATTGTCGATTGCTCAATTTAACCGACACAGAATTGGAGGAGCGATTTATTAGAGCTGGGATTGTTCCTAGTATGGGAATCAGTTTTGGCAAAGAGGGAACAGGTTTTGTCCGGTTAAATTTAGGATGCCCAAAAGCAACATTGAATGAAGCATTTATTAGAATCAAAGAGGCATTAACATAATCGTTATTTTTAATTTTAATATAGCAAGAGTAGCGCCTTATTGGTTGGTTACTTGAATTTGATTTATGGGTACGACAGAATAACTTTACATCATCAATAAGGCGCTCGCTATGCACATCACACCCGACTCATGGCTTTCTGACGTTAAACACGTGCCCTCACCATTTTTTGATCAAAGGCCTGAGCAAACCCCAGTTTCCTTGCTGGTGGTGCATAATATTAGTTTGCCACCAGGGCAGTATGGTGGGCCTTATGTTGAACAATTTTTTACCGGTAAGTTGGACGCCAATGAGCATCCTTTCTTTAAGGTGATCCATAAGATGGGGGTTTCGGCGCATTGCTTTATTCGTCGTGATGGCGAGATCATCCAATTTGTCCCTTTTAATGCTCGTGCTTGGCATGCGGGAAAATCAAGCTTTGCAGGAGTGGAGCGTTGCAACGACTATTCTATCGGAATTGAACTTGAAGGCAGCGACTTTGATGTGTATACCCAAGAGCAGTATCACTCATTGGCTACGGTGACTCATTTATTGATGGTGCGCTATCCGCAAATTACCCTTCCACGTATTACTGGTCATCAATATATTGCCCCGCTGAGAAAAACGGACCCTGGCTTGGGATTCGATTGGCGTTATTTTAGAAGTTTATTAACCGTCCCTAAGTAACTGATTTTCTATGAACTAATCATTTATAACCTACTGTTTCTATTCTGAAAATATCATATTTTTCTGCTTTTTTTCTCAAGCTTGTTGTTTGTCTTATCGCTAATAATCTTTTTGTAAAAAACCAAGGTAATAATCCCCTAAACCAAAATGAAGTAAGAGTCAATTTGATCGAGATCAAAGTCACGTTTTTAACAAATTTTCGTTATTCTTTGTCATCAAATAATAGTCTAATTGTCCAATAATTAATTGGTCTTACCAATATTATTGTTGTTTTAGAATGATTTTGTTACTAACTGGTTAAGGTCTTACCATTCTTTGATTTGGGTCAATTTTGACTAGACACGTATGTTTAGTTTATGTAAACTTTTTGGTGAGTCTGGTAATTGGTATTACCAATTTACAACCGCAAATAAGAAGACAAATTAATCATGGCTTATCAAAGGATTCGTCAGCCGAAGCTTTCTGATGTGATTGAACAGGAAATTGAACGGTTGATTTTAGAAGGCACACTTTCTCCAGGTCAGCAATTATTGCCTGAACGAGAATTAGCAAAACAGTTTGATGTGTCTCGTCCTTCTATCCGTGAAGCTATTCAACGTCTTGAAGCTAAGCGCCTATTAACGCGCAAACAAGGTGGCGGTACATTTGTTAGTGACAGTTTGTGGACGTCTTTTTCAGACCCTTTGCTAGAGTTATTGTCGACGCATTCAGAAACACAACTCGACTTACTCGAATCTCGTCATGCAATGGAAGGGATCTCAGCGTATTTTGCCGCATTACGTGGTACTGAAGAAGACTTTAAACGCATTTCTCAATGTCAAAAAGAAGTTGAGAAAGCCATAGAGAATAAAGATGTTGTCGCCGAATCTAAGGCGGTGATGGCGGTATTGATTGCCATCTCTGAAGCGGCTCACAATGTGGTGTTATTACACATTGTTCGAAGCTTAGCACCTTTGCTACAACAGAATGTATTACAGAATTTAGAATTACTTCATCGTCGTGATGAAGTGGTGGAAAAGGTGAGTCATCACCGTGCCAGTATTGTGCAAGCGATCCTAGAGCGTGAACCAGAAAAGGCCCGTAAAGCATCGCATGCCCACTTGGCTTATATCGAAGAAACCTTGTTGGATTTGACTCGAGAAGAGAGTCGTCGCGAGCGCTCATTGCGCCGTATTCAACAAGCTAACGAATCATAAGATTGGCTACTCGCTGGTCAGTCAAACCAACAAAAGGATAGATCGCCATGTCTGAAGTCATGAATAATGACGTTGATGCACTGGAAACTCAAGAATGGTTAGCTGCTCTTGAATCAGTGGTACGTGAAGAAGGTGTCGAGCGCGCTCAATATTTGCTAGAGCAAGTTCTAGATAAAGCTCGTTTAGACGGTGTTGATATGCCAACTGGCATTAACACAAACTACATAAACACTATTCCGGCAGCACAAGAGCCGGCATATCCTGGTGATACTACGTTAGAGCGCCGTATTCGTGCGATCATTCGTTGGAACGCCGTTATGATTGTACTTCGTGCATCTAAAAAAGATTTAGAGCTAGGCGGCCACATGGCGTCTTACCAATCTTCAGCTGCGTTTTATGAAGTTTGTTTTAACCACTTCTTCCGTGCTCCAAACGAAAAAGACGGTGGCGATTTAGTTTATTATCAAGGTCATATCTCTCCAGGGATCTACGCTCGTGCTTTCCTTGAAGGTCGTTTGACTGAAGAGCAACTTGATAACTTCCGTCAAGAAGTTGATGGTAAAGGTATCCCTTCATATCCACACCCTAAATTAATGCCTGAATTCTGGCAGTTCCCAACGGTATCTATGGGTCTTGGCCCAATTGCTTCTATTTATCAAGCTCGCTTCTTGAAGTACCTTGAAGGCCGTGGTTTGAAAGATACTTCTGAGCAACGTGTTTACGCGTTCTTAGGTGATGGTGAGATGGATGAGCCAGAATCACGTGGTGCAATCTCTTTCGCTGCTCGTGAAAAACTCGACAACCTATGCTTCCTAATCAACTGTAACCTACAGCGTCTAGATGGCCCGGTAATGGGTAACGGTAAGATCATTCAAGAACTTGAAGGTCTATTTAAAGGTGCTGGTTGGAACGTCGTGAAAGTGATCTGGGGTAATAACTGGGATTCACTACTTGCTAAAGATACAACAGGTAAGCTTCTACAGCTTATGAATGAAACTATCGATGGCGATTACCAAACCTTTAAATCGAAAGATGGTGCTTACGTACGTGAACACTTCTTCGGTAAATATCCTGAAACAGCAGCACTTGTTGCTGACATGACTGATGATCAAATCTTCGAATTGAAGCGTGGTGGTCACGAGTCTTCTAAACTGTATGCTGCTTACAAAAATGCACAAGAAACCAAAGGTCGTCCAACGGTTATTCTAGCGAAAACTGTTAAAGGTTACGGTATGGGTGATGCGGCAGAAGGTAAAAACATTGCACACCAAGTGAAGAAAATGGACATGACGCATGTTCTTCACTTACGCGATCGTTTAGGTCTACAAGATCTTCTAACGGATGAGAAAGTGAAAGATCTTCCTTATCTAACACTAGAAGAAGGTTCGAAAGAATACGAATACCTACACGCTCGTCGTAAAGCTCTACATGGTTACACGCCTCAGCGTTTACCTAAATTTACTCAAGAGCTAACCATTCCTGAACTCGGTGAGTTTGATGCGCTATTAACTGAACAAAAGCGTGATATCTCAACCACAATGGCATTTGTTCGTACGCTAAATATCTTGCTAAAAGATAAAGGTATCGGTGAAAACATCGTACCAATCATTGCTGACGAAGCGCGTACTTTCGGTATGGAAGGCCTATTCCGTCAAATCGGTATCTACAACCCGAATGGCCAGACTTACACACCTGAAGACCGTGGTGTGGTTTCTTACTACAAAGAAGCAACTTCAGGTCAAGTTTTACAAGAAGGTATTAATGAGTTAGGTGCAATGTCTTCATGGGTTGCTGCGGCAACGTCATACAGCACTAACAACTTGCCAATGATTCCGTTCTACATCTACTACTCAATGTTCGGCTTCCAACGTGTGGGCGACATGGCGTGGATGGCAGGTGACCAACAAGCTCGCGGTTTCCTACTTGGTGCTACAGCAGGCCGTACAACGTTAAACGGTGAAGGTCTACAGCACGAAGATGGCCACTCACACATCATGGCGAATACGGTTCCTAACTGTATTTCTTACGACCCAACATTCGCTTATGAAGTGGCTGTTATCATGCAAGACGGTATCCGTCGCATGTACGGTGAGCAAGAGAACGTTTACTACTACCTAACGGTAATGAATGAAAACTACCACATGCCAGCAATGCCAGAAGGCGCTGAAGAGGGTATCCGTCGTGGTATCTACAAGCTAGAAACTTACGCAGGTAGCAAGTCGAAAGTTCAGTTGATGAGCTCGGGTACAATCATGAATGAAGTGCGTAAAGCCGCACAAATTCTAAGTGAAGAGTACGGCATTGCCTCTGACGTGTTCTCTGTAACGTCTTTCAACGAATTGACTCGTGATGGTCAAGATGCTGAGCGTTACAACATGCTTCACCCAGAAGCTGAGCAAAAAGTGCCTTACATTACAACAGTACTAGGCTCTGAGCCTGCTATTGCTGCGACAGATTACATGAAGAACTATGCCGACCAAGTTCGTGCATTCGTTCCTGCTGAATCTTACAAAGTGTTGGGTACAGATGGCTTTGGTCGTTCAGACAGCCGTGACAACCTACGTCGTCACTTCGAAGTGAATGCAGGCTATGTCGTGGTTGCAGCGCTAACAGAACTTGTGAAACGTGGTGATGTTGAGAAATCAGTCGTTACTGAAGCGATTGCGAAATTCAACATTGATGCAGATAAAGTTAACCCACTGCACGCTTAATTCACTAAACGCATAAGAATGAAGGTGTGCAGCATGACTAAAGGCAGGTTGCACACTTCAATCAAATAAAGGAAAGACGAATGACAATCGAAATTAATGTACCTGACATTGGTGCCGATGAGGTTGAAGTTACTGAGATTCTAGTAAACGTTGGTGACAAGGTTGAAGAAGAGCAGTCTCTGATTACGGTTGAAGGCGATAAAGCTTCCATGGAAGTTCCTGCGCCACAAGCGGGTATTGTAAAAGAAATTAAAGTCAATGTAGGTGATTCAGTTTCAACTGGTTCATTTATCATGGTCTTTGAAGCGGAGGGCGCAGCAGCGGCTCCAGCTCCAGAAGCTCCAAAAACAGAAGCGGCTCCTGCAGCAGCTCCAGCCGCCGCTGAACTAAAAGAAGTTCATGTTCCTGATATCGGCGGTGATGAAGTTGAAGTGACTGAAATCATGGTAGCTATCGGTGACAGTATTGAAGAAGAGCAATCACTTCTAACTGTTGAAGGCGACAAAGCATCAATGGAAGTACCGGCTCCTTTTGCGGGTGTTCTTAAAGAACTTAAAGTAAATACTGGTGATAAAGTGACGACTGGCTCACTTATCATGGTATTTGAAGTGGCAGGCTCAGGCGCTCCATCGGCTCCGGTAGCAGAAGCCGCTCCACAAGAAACAGCAGCACCTGCGGCATCAGCTGCGAAAGAAGTGAACGTTCCTGATATCGGTGGCGATGAAGTTGAAGTGACTGAAGTGATGGTTGCCGTTGGCGATACTGTTGAAGAAGAGCAATCTTTGATCACGGTTGAAGGCGACAAAGCATCAATGGAAGTTCCAGCGCCATTTGCTGGCGTAGTAAAAGAAATCAAAATCAATGCCGGTGATAAAGTATCAACGGGTTCATTGATCATGGTATTTGAAGTCGCTGGCGCAGCATCTGCACCACAAGCAGCTGCTCCAGCCCCAGCTGCGGCACCTGCATCGGCTTCAACTCCAGCAGCGCCTCAAGCGCCTGCATCAACCGGTGATTTCCAAGGCCCTGGTTTCCAAGAGAATAATGAGTACGCTCATGCTTCTCCAGTGGTTCGTCGTTTAGCACGTGAGTTCGGTGTAAACCTAGCGAAAGTGAAAGGTACTGGTCGTAAGAGCCGTATCTTGAAAGAAGACGTACAAAACTTCGTTAAAGAAGCACTAAAACGTCTAGAGTCTGGTGCAGCAGCATCTGGCAATGGCGACGGCAGTGCACTAGGTCTTCTTCCTTGGCCAAAAGTGGACTTCAGCAAGTTTGGTGAAACCGAAGTTCAAAAACTGTCTAAGATTAAGAAAATCTCTGGCGCTAACCTGCACCGTAACTGGGTAATGATCCCGCACGTTACACAGTGGGACAATGCTGATATCACAGCTCTAGAAGCGTTCCGTAAAGAACAAAATGCTATTGAAGCGAAGAAAGACACTGGCATGAAGATCACACCACTTGTGTTCATCATGAAAGCTGTCGCGAAAGCGCTAGAAGCCTTCCCTGCATTTAACTCTTCTCTTTCTGAAGATGGCGAAAGCATCATTCTTAAGAAATACGTGAACGTAGGTATTGCGGTTGATACGCCAAACGGTCTAGTGGTTCCTGTATTTAAAGATGTCAACAAAAAAGGCATTTACGAATTATCTGAAGAACTGGCTGTGATTTCTAAGAAAGCACGTGCAGGTAAACTGACTGCTTCTGATATGCAAGGCGGTTGTTTCACTATCTCAAGCCTTGGCGGTATCGGTGGTACAGCGTTTACTCCAATCGTTAACGCTCCAGAAGTGGGTATCCTAGGGGTATCTAAATCTGAAATGAAGCCAGTATGGAATGGTAAAGAATTTGAACCACGCCTACAGCTTCCACTTTCACTGTCTTACGATCACCGTGTGATTGATGGCGCAGAAGGTGCTCGCTTCATTACATACCTCAACGGCTGTCTATCCGACATCCGCCGCTTGGTACTGTAATTGAGTTGAAATAGGGTGGCACAACGCCACCTTATTTTTTCAATCGAATTTGGATATTACGTGCTGTAAGCAAATGGCGATGACACGTAATATGACACAAGTAAAAAAGAATGTTGTCTAGCTCACAGGCTAAGGTGAATCGCTTTTCAGTTTGTTAACAAGCCGATAAACTGGCGTTACTTCTGAATTAGGTTCCACTCCCAACTTTTGGTTATTCATTGCAAGGTATTGTTCACTGGATAGCATCATGGGAACCGTCAGCTTGTCAGGGATAAAATGACTATAACGAGGTCAAAATGAGCAAAGAAATTAAAGCACAAGTCGTGGTACTCGGTGCCGGTCCTGCTGGGTATTCAGCCGCTTTCCGTTGTGCCGATTTAGGTTTGGAAACGGTTCTAGTTGAGCGTTACAGCACCCTAGGTGGCGTTTGTTTAAACGTAGGTTGTATCCCATCAAAAGCACTCCTTCATGTCTCCAAAGTGATTGAAGAAGCCAAAGCAATGGCTGAACACGGTGTGGTATTTGGTGAACCTCAAACTGACATCGATAAAATCCGTTTGTGGAAAGATAAAGTGATCACTCAGCTTACTGGTGGCCTTGCTGGTATGGCTAAGCAACGCAAAGTGACCGTGGTTAATGGTTTCGGTAAGTTTACCGATCCGAAAACTTTAGTGGTAGAAGGTGAAGAAACTACGACTATTTCATTTGATAATGCGATCATTGCAGCGGGCTCTCGTCCAATTAAACTGCCATTTATTCCACATGATGACCCACGTATTTGGGATTCAACGGACGCGCTTGAGCTAAAAGAAGTACCGAAGAAATTGCTTGTTATGGGCGGTGGTATCATTGGTCTAGAAATGGGTACGGTTTACCACTCATTAGGTTCACAGATTGATGTGGTGGAAATGTTTGACCAAGTGATCCCAGCGGCTGATAAAGACGTTGTGAAAGTGTTCACTAAACGCATTAAAGATAAATTCAACCTAATGCTTGAAACGAAAGTGACGGCGGTTGAAGCGAAAGAAGATGGTATCTACGTTTCAATGGAAGGCAAAAAAGCGCCAACAGAAGCTGAGCGTTATGATGCAGTCCTAGTAGCGATTGGTCGTGTGCCAAACGGTAAGCTAATGGATGCAGAAAAAGCCGGTATTGAAGTCGATGAGCGTGGCTTTATCAATGTTGATAAGCAAATGCGCACCAACGTACCTCATATCCATGCTATCGGTGATATCGTAGGTCAACCAATGCTAGCTCACAAAGGTGTGCATGAAGGCCACGTTGCCGCAGAAGTCATTGCTGGTAAGAAACACTACTTCGATCCGAAAGTCATTCCATCGATTGCTTATACTGAGCCAGAAGTGGCGTGGGTTGGTAAGACTGAAAAAGAAGCAAAAGCAGAAGGTATTCAATACGAAACTGCAACCTTCCCTTGGGCTGCATCGGGCCGTGCGATTGCCTCTGATTGCGCTGATGGTATGACGAAGCTTATCTTTGATAAAGAAACTCATCGTGTTATCGGTGGTGCGATTGTCGGTACTAACGGTGGTGAACTACTAGGTGAAATCGGTCTTGCGATTGAAATGGGTTGTGATGCTGAAGATATCGCATTAACTATCCACGCTCACCCAACATTGCATGAATCTGTTGGCTTAGCGGCCGAAGTATTTGAAGGTACGATTACTGACCTTCCAAACGCCAAAGCAGTTAAACGTAAGAAGTAAGTTTTCAAGGGGTTGTGGCGAGAAAGCCTGAACCTTGAAAATCGCTTTGATGCAAAATAATAAAGAGCCGTACAGTTTGCGCTGTACGGCTCTTTTCGTCATTATCTGCAGCTGAGGTTACTTATATTAATTGTAGTTATTAGTCGTTGATTATTGCTTCTGCTATGCCATTTCTGAGCGTGTATCAATGAGAGGGTTATTGCAAAAGAACCATTAGTCTTTATAAATACATAACATCTCGATGAAGCTGCTGGCTAAGTGGTTTAAGTAATCTCTATCTGGGCGACGGTTGGCCTGAACAAAAATAGAATAACAAATGCCATGAAATAACTTGGCAATGTTACTCGGATGGTGGCGATCATTTAATTCACCTTGAACAATTGCATTGGCAAACAGCGTTCGGAAGTTGTGCTGATGCTTAGTGTGAGTGGCAACAAATAATGGCCATACGTCCTCTCGAGTAGAAGTACTCCATTCAAACCAAATTTTTATCCATTGTGTTTCATTTAATACCGTCTCGATCAATTGTTGAGAGAGGGTTTGTAAGTTGTGCTTGACGGGAAGAGTAAGGTCAATATTCCTCTCTAAGAAGGTGGTAAAGTGTTGCTCGACTTCATTGAGAATGGCTTCTACTAAGCCTTCACGAGTGGGAAAATAATTAAAAACAGTGGCGACAGAAACATGAGCGATTTCTGCTATATCCGCATGCCCTCCACGGCCGATACCACGTCGTGCGAAGACATCAATGCCTATCTCGAGTAATTGTTGCTTTCTTTTTTCCGGGCTTAATCGAGTCCTTGGGCGGTGTATTATCATATCCATGATCAGATCCTAAAATAATCCCAACTGCAATAGAGAGTAATACTGGGGGGGTAAAGATAAGGGTTAAATTTAGAGTAATTATTTTAGGAATCAGTCTACCGCTGTTGAATCTTGTGTCAATCTGAACAAAAAGCCATCAAACGTGAGATTGTGTCGGGTAAAAGTTAACGTCAGAGGTTTGCAGTGCTAGAATAGATAACTTGACGTTAAAATTTTACCTTTACTAGGTATAATTTATTTTGCAGTAAAATCTAAAAATTGAGAAAAGTATGAAACACACCGTAGAAGTAATGATCTCTGAACAGGATGTGCAAGATCGAGTAAAAGTTCTAGGTAAAGCGATTGCCGATTATTACCAAGGTTCAGAAAATTTAGTGATTGTTGGCTTATTACGCGGTTCGTATGTCTTTATGGCAGATTTATCTCGTGCTATCGATTTAAATCATCAAATTGATTTTATGACAGCTTCAAGCTATGGCAACGGCATGACTAGTTCTCGTGACGTGCGTATCTTAAAAGACCTTGATGATGATATTAAAGGTAAAGATGTTTTACTGGTTGAAGATATCATTGATACAGGCAACACCTTAAGTAAAGTTCGTGAAATTCTTGAGATCCGTGAACCGAACTCAATTGAAATTTGTACTTTGTTGGATAAGCCTTCACGCCGTGAAGTCGAAGTTGATGCCAAATGGATCGGCTTTGAAATTCCTGATGAGTTTGTGGTTGGCGTCGGTATCGATTATGCGCAAAACTATCGCCATTTGCCTTATATTGGTAAGGTGATCCCACAAGAATAAGCTTTAAAGATAAATGACATAATCGGCAAATACAGTTTAGATTATCAACTTTATCCATATTGAATATGAGTGGAGATCATTCGATTTACCCTTTCTAAAACGATAGAATGATTTTCAGATTCAGACTAAAAGAGCGACGGATTGGTCGCTCTTTTAGTTTATAGATTTCTGTTATAGAAGACTCAGTGGGCTATTTATTGGGTTTTGAGCTCAGGATCTTCTCTAAAGAGGCTTTATGAGAGGCTTCGAGTGTTTCTGGACTATGACAGCGAACACCTAAGTCATTTAGAACGCCATCGCCGATACCGTATACCCAACCGTGGATTTGCACCTTTTGGCCACGTTCCCAAGCTTGTTGCAGAATGGTTGAGTTACCTAAGTTATAAACTTGCTCGGCAACATTGAGTTCACAAAGCTTATCAGCCCATTGCTCTTCTGGAAATTGTGCCAACCATTCACGATAAATTAAGAAGAGATCGCGAATGTGTAATAACCAGTTGTTGATGAGGCCTAATTGTGGATTATCAATCGAAGCTTGAACACCACCACAGCCATAGTGACCGCATACAATGATGTGTTTTACTTTAAGTACATCCACGGCGTATTGAACGACTGATAGGCAATTGAGGTCAGTGTGGACGACTTGGTTGGCGACATTACGGTGCACAAATAATTCACCAGAATAAAGCCCGGTTAGGCGTTCTGCTGGTACTCGGCTATCTGAGCAACCGATCCATAAATATTCAGGGTGTTGAGATTCCTTAAGTTTAGTAAAAAACTCAGGGCGCTCTGATTTAATCGACTCGGCCCAAGTCGAGTTATTTTTAAATAACTGTTTAATATCTGGCATGTTACCTTCCTTATTAACTTGCCTTACTATACACAAGACAGATAAAAAGCAAATCCGATTTGTGATCTATTTATCATTCGAAGGTGATTATTAAATGACATATGCACTTGAAATTCAAGATTTGAGGAAGACTTATGGCGGCGGCTTTGAAGCGTTGAAAGGCGTGTCATTGAACGTTGAACAAGGGGATTTCTATGCCTTACTTGGGCCGAATGGCGCGGGTAAATCGACGACCATTGGGGTGATAAGCTCTTTAGTGAATAAGACCTCAGGCAAAGTTAAAGTCTTTGATTTTGATATAGATTCTGATTTAGTGAAAGCGAAGCAACAATTAGGTTTAGTCCCTCAAGAGTTTAACTTCAACCCTTTTGAAACCGTCTTACAAATTGTTATGCAGCAGGCCGGTTACTACGGGGTATCGGTGCCACTGGCACGAGAAAGAGCGGAAAAATATTTATCTCAATTAGATTTGTGGAGCAAGCGAAATGAGCGTGCTCGTAATTTATCGGGTGGTATGAAAAGACGACTCATGATTGCTCGTGCATTAATGCATGAACCCAAATTATTGATTTTAGATGAGCCAACTGCAGGTGTAGACATTGAGTTACGCCGTTCTATGTGGACTTTTTTGAAAAAGATTAATCAGGAAGGGGTCACGATTATTCTGACGACTCATTACCTTGAAGAAGCGGAAATGCTGTGTCGCAATATTGGGATTATTCATCGCGGTGAAGTGATTGAAAATACCTCAATGAAAGCGCTCCTCAATAAACTGCGTGTTGAAACTTTTATTTTTGATCTGAAAGATTGTCCGCAACAGCCGGTATTAGTCGGCGCGAAGATCACTCAGTTTGCAAATAACAGCTTGGAAGTTGAAATCGATAAGGAGCAAGGTTTGAACCGAGTATTTGAGCAATTAAGCGAACAAGGTATTGAAGTCTTATCGATGCGCAATAAAGCCAACCGTTTAGAAGAGTTATTTGTCACTATTGTTCAAAATGGTGAGAAGAATCGATTACAAGGAGAGAATGAGTAATGGCTGAATTATATTGGACCGCTTTTAAAAGTTTAGTCACGAAAGAAATTCGCCGCTTCATGCGTATTTGGGTGCAAACTATTGTGCCACCTGCGATCACTATGACGTTGTATTTTATTATTTTCGGTAACTTAATTGGCTCTCGAATTGGAGAGATGAACGGTTTTAGTTACATGGAGTACATTGTTCCTGGTCTGATCATGATGTCAGTGATCACGAACTCGTATTCGAATGTCGCCTCTTCTTTCTTTAGTGCGAAATTCCAAAAAAACATCGAGGAATTATTAGTTGCTCCAGTACCACACCATATCATTATTTGTGGTTATGTGATGGGAGGGGTGACTCGTGGTTTGATGGTTGGGGCGATGGTCACTCTCGTTTCCATGTTTTTTGTGGATTTACAGATCCATCATTGGTTCATTATTATCTCAACCGTGTTCTTTACCTCAGTGGTTTTTTCATTAGGTGGACTGATTAACGCTGTATTTGCGGATACCTTTGATGATATCTCGATTATTCCGACGTTTGTTTTAACCCCATTAACCTATTTAGGCGGTGTGTTTTACTCCATCAGTATGTTGCCAGAGTTTTGGCAAGGAGTATCAAAAATCAACCCAATTGTGTATATGGTTAACGCTTTCCGTTATGGATTTTTAGGGGTCTCTGATGTGGGGATTTACACTTCATTTGGGGTGTTAAGTGTCTTTATTGTTGTCTTGTATTCTGTTGCTTATTACTTGATCTCGCGCGGGATCGGTTTACGCAGTTAAATTGATCGCCATTGTTACTCACATAAATTGTTACTCACATAAATTGTGTGATGGCGTAAAGACCAAGCAAGATGACAAAGCCGGAACATAATGAAATGTTCCGGCTTTTTTAATGGATACTGAAGAGTTGCAATCAGAGCCGCTCTCAAGTTTGGCTAGATGCGGATAACGAGAAGTTACTCAATCTTAGGCACCTAATAGATTTTTTATTACCTATATATCAGAAGGTTAGATTATTCTTCTTCGTCTTTGCTCTGTCCGAGTTCGACAATTAAGTTATCAATCAATCGTACTTTACCTAGGAAGGCCGACATTAAGATCACTAATTGAGTGGTACTTTCACCCGGCAGTTGCAGTGTCATTGCGTCACGAATAAAAATTTCATCCGGTTCTAAATCAGCCGCACGCAATTGATCGGTGGCATCTTCCAGTAATGAAGCGAAGTCTTCACGACCGCCACGAATTTGGCTGCCAATCCAGCGCATCGTGCGCGCTAAGACAGGAGCTCGTTGACGTTCACTTAGACTCAGCAAACCGTTACGTGAGCTCATCGCTAAACCATCTAACTCACGTACCGTTGGTACTCCAATGATTTCAATATCTAAGACTAAATCGGCTACCATCTTTCGAATGACAGCTAATTGTTGGAAGTCTTTCTCCCCAAAACAAGCGACATCAGGTTGTACTATGTTAAATAGCTTAGTCACAATCGTGCTAACACCGCGGAAGTGCCCCGGGCGAGATGCACCTTCTAACATGTGCGATAGGCCAGGAACTTCAACGAAAGTTTGTTTATCTAAACCTTCTGGATACATCAACTCTGGGGTTGGAGTAAAGACAAAATCAACGCCTTCACTGTTCAGTTTACTTAGGTCTTCATCCAAGGTTCTAGGGTAGTTATTTAAATCATCCGCACGTTCAAATTGCATGGGATTAACAAAAATACTGACGACAACCAGATCGGCATGTTCACGTGCTTTACGGACTAAAGTGAGGTGACCTTCGTGTAAATTGCCCATCGTTGGGACAAAAGCGATACGACGACCATCACGACGAGCGCTTTTTAGCTGATCTCTTAATGAGACAATATCAGCAAAAGTTTGCATACTTGTTCCTTACGTTTATCAGCAGAATATTATTCAAAGCTATGTTCTGGGCCAGGGAAGGCACCAGTTTGAACATCGTGAATATATTGCTGTACTGCGGCTTGCATGCTGCCGGTTTCAGTTAAAAAGTTTTTCGAAAATTTTGGCATATAATTGGCGGAAATCCCGAACATATCGTGCATAACGAGGATTTGCCCATCGGTATCTTTACCTGCACCGATCCCAATGACTGGGATGGTAAGCTCTTCGGTAATACGTTTTGCCAATTGGCTTGGGACGCATTCTAACACTAATAATTGCGCACCGGCATTTTGTAGCGCGATAGCGTCTTCTAAGATTTGTTGGGCTTTTTCTTGTTCACGCCCTTGAATACGGAAACCACCAAAAATATTCACAGATTGAGGTGTCAAACCTAAATGGGCACAAACAGGCACCGAGCGTTCAGTTAATTGTTTTACGGTTTCAATTAACCAACTGCCACCTTCAAGTTTGACCATGTTTGCACCTGCACGCATTAACGTTGCGGCATTTTGGCAAGCCTGTTCGGGAGTGGCATAACTCATAAATGGCATATCGGCAAGCAATAGGCAGTTAGGGCTACCAGCACGGACACTGCGAGTATGGTAGGCAATATCTTCAACGGTAACTGGTAGTGTGCTTTCTTCGCCTTGCAACACCATGCCGAGTGAGTCACCGACTAATAATAGTGGTATTTCTTGTTGCTCAAATAGCTGAGCAAAGCTGGCATCATAAGCAGTGGAAGTGGCAAATTTGAGCCCTTCTTGTTTCCACTTGATTAAGGTGTTGATTGATACTTTTTTCATGATTATTCCTTATTAAAGCAAGCGTACGCAACGTCGTGGTCGACGAGCCAGATTAGGCTTGCCAAATAGAGAGCCCATTACGATCAATGGTTTTGATCAGATATTGAAGCTCTGTCCCATCAGGTAGGGATAAATGTGGGGCGATTTCATACAAAGGGTAAATGACAAATTCACGAACCTTCATGCCGTAATGTGGCACCGTCAAACGTTCGTGGTTGATCACCTGATCGCCATAAAGAAGAATATCGAGATCCAAACTTCTTGGCCCCCAACGTTCCGCTTTACGTACACGCCCTTGCTCGAGTTCAATAGCTTGAGTGCTATCGAGCAATTCTAAAGGCGTTAAGTGAGTCTGTATTTCCGCCACCGCATTAATGTAGTCTGGCTGATCTTGTGGGCCCATCGGTGTACTGGAGTACAGTGATGAGCAGTTCACCAGCTTTATATGGGGGTGTTGGCGCAAAGCTTCAATAGCTTTTTGTGCTTGTGCCACAGGATCGGATAAATTACTGCCGATAGCGATGTATGCCGTGATCATTCTTTAGCCTTTGCTTTTTTCGGTTTACGCTTAGCATGCGGACGGCGGCGGCGACGTCCTGCCGGCTTTTCATTACCCAAAGCGTGCACCATATTTTGACGATGCACCAATGGCGCATCTTGGAACTCTTGCCACCAATGGGCTAACTCTTGGCTTTGTCCGCCTTCTGCTTTACCACGCATTTCCAGCATATCGAAGCCGGCACGGAATTTATTCAGTTCCAACATATGAAAAGCGCGCTTTCCAGTACGACGAGTTAAGCGTAATTGCAATTGCCAGATATCTCGAATCGTAGCGCTGTGGCGTCGGGGAATAGCGAGGTGACGAACTTGTTCATCTAAAATGTCATTGCTGGCCATCATGATGGCATCGTATTGATTGAGCTTACGCGTGTCGGCCAATTCATTGGCACGATATTGTAATGGATACCACAAGAACGCTGCGAACATAAAGGCTGGGTTAATTCGTTTACCTTCATTAATCCGTTTGTCGGTAGATTTCAGGACGATCTCAACCATTTTCTCAGTATGTGAGTTTTGCTCTGGGGTGAAATGCTGGGCGACCGCCGGAAAAAGGGTTGAGAATAAATTATATTCTCGCAGCAATTGATAAGTTGCCCATCCTTGTCCTGATTGCAGAAGTTTTAATGACTCTTCAAATAAACGTGCGGCAGGAACCCCGGACATTAAATGGACGAGTTGTTTAATCGGAGCCGCGGTCTGTGGCTCAATGGTCATATTTAATTTAGCCGCAAAACGGATGGCACGGATCATGCGCACCGGATCTTCTCGATAACGGGTTTCAGGATCGCCTATCATGCGTACTACGCCCGCTTTTAGATCTCGTACTCCATTGGCGTAATCGTGAATGCTAAAATCAGCAATGTTGTAATACATCGCATTGATCGTGAAATCTCGACGTTCCGCATCTTCTTGAATGGTTCCGTAGACATTGTCGCGTAATAACATGCCTTCTTTCGACTGTGCCGATTGATTTTTTTCCGGTTCTTGATGATGGCCGCGGAAGGTGGCGACTTCAATAATTTCACGCCCAAACATAATATGAGCGAGACGGAAGCGACGGCCAATTAAGCGACAGTTACGAAATAACAGCTTAATTTGTTCTGGAGTAGCATTGGTCGCTATATCAAAATCTTTCGGTTGTTTATCAAGCAATAGATCGCGGACACCACCACCGACTAAAAAGGCATCATAGCCATGTTTATTAAGTCGATAGAGAACTTTCAGCGCATTGTCGCTGATGTGTGCACGAGAGATACTATGCTCTTGGCGAGTGATAATGTTCAGATTAACGTCTCCATTTGAGCTTTCCTGCGCTGGGTTCGGTTGGTCTGATTTTGTGTTGCTAAATAGTTTACGACACAAATTGGCAGCTTGAGTGAAAATAACACACCTCAATAATGTTGATAATGCTGCAATGGGGATCAGCCGACAGCGGAAATGCAATACCAATACTTCAGTCATCTCAAGATGTAGCTCGAGAGTACTTGGGTATTAAGCGAAGCTGTAAAGTCAAAGCACAGCTAAAAATTGCGCCAATAATAGCTCAGTATGCAACATTTTAGAATGATGAATATCAGTTGAATGAGGTTAGCGGTTGGTTTAATGCCTCTGGCAACTGTGTCAATGACCAGTTTTGAGCGCCCCAATTGAGCATTTGTTCTATGCTAGCTGATTGAAAATCGACTGGTAAATCAAAGCCTAAAAATTGCATTACTTGCATGATCGTCGGTTTTGGATTGTGGTTGTTTACGGCGGGAGCATGGTTTTGCTTTGAGAGCTTATTGCCGTGCTCATCAACAGCTAAAGGAAGATGAATGTAGCTGACTTCTGGGTGTTGTAAATAACGATACAAATTGATTTGTCGTCCGGTTGGTTCGATTAAATCTGCGCCACGCACGACTTCGGTAATACCTTGATCAATATCATCCAGCACCACGGCTAAATTATATGCAAATAAGCCATCACGACGTTTGATAATAAAGTCTTCCGCCGCTAATTGGGTTGGGATCGCGATTTTCCCATGTTTTTGATCATAGAACGCATGAATAGGATCATCGACTTTAAGCCGAATTGCGCAATCGTGCGGAGTGGTTAAATGACGGTGACGGCAAGTTCCGAGATAAAATCCACCGCTTTGTTTAATTTGCTTACGAGTACATTGGCAATAATAGGCACGTTGTGATTGTAACCAAGCTTCAATTTGCTGTTGATACAAATCATGACGCTGGCTTTGATAAACCACACTTTGATCCCAATGTAGGCCATAACTTTCTAAGGTCGAGAGAATGAGTGAGGCCGCACCGGGCATTTCTCGTGGGGGATCGATATCTTCAATTCTTACCAACCATTGACCATGCTGAGATTTGGCTTGAAAGTAACTACCAAGAGCGGCGACTAAAGAGCCAAAATGCAAAGGACCTGAAGGTGAGGGGGCAAAACGCCCAACGTAATGAGACATAGCGAGGGTTCAGTTCGAAGAGACAAACATAAAAAGCAACATCGCCCCTAAAGTTAGGGGCGATAGAATTAACCTTGCATTTGCTTTTCTTTAAGCTCGGCAAGTGTTTTACAGTCGATACAAAGATCTGCAGTTGGTCTTGCTTCTAGACGGCGAATACCGATTTCAATGCCACAAGATTCGCAGAAGCCAAAATCGTCATCTTCAATTTTCATTAAAGTTTTTTCGATCTTTTTGATCAGACGACGCTCACGGTCACGGTTACGTAACTCTAAGCTAAACTCTTCTTCCTGAGAGGCGCGGTCAACCGGATCAGGGAAGTTAGCGGCTTCGTCTTTCATGTGGCTCATGGTACGGTTCACTTCTTCACGAAGCTGGTCACGCCATGCTTTTAAAATTTTAGTAAAGTGAGCCATTTGCTCAGGTGACATATACTCTTCACCGGCTTTTTCCTGGTATGGCTCAACCCTCGCAATGGCTAGAATGCCTAGCGTTTTTTTCTTGTTTAGTTCTGGCATACAGCGCTCCTAATTGCTCTTTATAAACCTAGGGTGGTAAATAAGGGCGGTACATATAGCAGAAAGATTTAGGCTTGGCAAACAAATAAATTATTGAATGTGAACCCAAGTAAGAAGTTCATATTTTCCATTCAGTTTAGTGAATAAATTCAATGGATGTTTTTAATTCTATTTGTTTGGCTGATATGTCTGCTTTATAACAGAGCACTTCAACGCCTGCCTTTTGGGCCTGCTTTAAAAGTTGTGAATAATCTGCATCTATATGGTGAGCGGTCGCGACATTTTCAATCCCTGTATGTAAAATAGCGAAAAAAAGTACTGCTCTGTGACCTAGCTCAACCATTTCGATCAGTTCTCGTAAATGTTTTTGTCCTCGAGTGGTCACGGAATCTGGGAAGAAGCCGCAACCTGCGCCATATTCCTCTTGCAGTAAGGTCACGCTTTTGACTTCGATATAACAAGCTGGGCGAGACGGTTCACTGGCCGTTTGTTCTAACAAAATATCAATTCGACTATTTTCTTTACCGTATTTCACTTCGGTGCGCAGCGTATCGTAGCCTGCAAGTTGTGGAATGCGGTGTTGTTCAATCGCTTCCACCACTAAGGCGTTGGCTTTGGCTGTATTGATACAAATCCAATCATTTTGTGCAGTTACTGAAAGCTCCCAACTATTGGGGTATTTGCGTTTAGGGTTATTTGATGTGGAATACCACACTTGATTTCCGGCACTTGCACAGCCTGTCATTGCTCCTGTATTCGCGCAATGCATGGTCTTGGTTTCACCATTAGGTAAGGTGACATCCGCAAGAAAGCGTTTATAGCGTTTAATTAAAGTCGCAGGTTGCAACGGCGGTGAAAAAATCATGATGAGTTTTGATGGTCCTATATTATTTCGGTAACATGAGCGGCCGCCCATCATGACATAAGGAATTTCGCTTGTCACAACTTCCCATTGAATCGGTTTTACCTGAGCTTTTTGGTGCTTTAGACACGCATTCTCAAATGATCTTAAAAGCGGCTCCGGGGGCCGGGAAGTCAACCTATTTGCCTTTGCAATTACTGCGCAAGGCTAAGGTGAACGGCAAGATCATTATGATGGAACCTCGTCGCTTAGCCGCTCGTAATATTGCGCATTATTTAGCACGCCAATTGGGTGAAAGCGTAGGGCAAACGGTCGGATTTCGAGTACGTGGCGAATCTCAAGTTAGCAACCACACTCGTTTGGAGATTGTGACCGAAGGGGTCATGACTCGCATGATCCAATCTGATCCTGAGCTCAATGGGGTGGGGTTAGTGATTTTCGATGAATTTCATGAACGCAGCCTGCATGCTGATACGGCGTTGGCGTTTTGTTTGGAAGTGCAACAAGCCTTGCGCGACGATCTGAAAATTTTAGTCATGTCGGCCACCTTAGATCAGGCGGCGCTGCAAACCTTGTTACCGGATGCTGCTTATGTGCAATCACAAGGTCGAGGCTTTCCCATTGATTATCACTATGCGCCTTTATTGGCGAATCAAAATGTCATTGCTCGTTTGGGGCAATTGATCCCTAGCTGGCTTGCCAAAGAGTCAGGATCGATGTTGGTATTTTTGCCTGGAGTTAGGGAGATCCAACAGCTTGCCAATCAATTATCTGAATTGGATTTATCGGCGCAAGGCATTGATATTTGCCCTTTGTATGGACAATTAGATTATGGGACACAACAAAAAGCGATAGCGCCGGCCACCGCAGGGCGTCGTAAGGTTGTCTTGGCCACCAATATTGCTGAAACGAGCTTAACCATTGAAGGGATCCGTCTGGTGATGGATTCAGGTTTAGAGCGGGTGGCGAAATTTGATCCTAAAACTGGGATCACCCGCCTAGAGAAAACCATGATTGCGCAATCTTCAGCAGAGCAGCGTGCTGGCCGAGCTGGGCGTGTACAAGCTGGTGTGTGCGTGCGTTTATACAGTGAAGAGAGCTTAAAACGTCAACCTCAGCAAGCGATACCTGAAATTCTGCGTAGTGATTTAAGCCACTTACAGATGGAATTGTTGCAATGGGGGGCGAATGAAGTGAGTGAGCTTGCGTGGTTAGATACGCCGCCTAAACCTCATTTGCAACAAGCTCAAGACTTATTAATTCAATTAGGGTTAGTGAATTTTCAGGGGCAACTTACACCAGCCTGTCAGCCTCTACTGCGACTGGGTGGTGAACCTCGTTATATGGCGATGCTGATGCGTGCACAAGCCTTGGGGAACGGTTACTTTCAAACGGCGTGCGCGGTTTTAGCTTTATTGGAAGAGCCAGAAAAAAACAGCGCTGACTTAGCCTATGACTGGCATCGTTGGCAACAAGGTTTGCATAGCAAGAGCAAGCGACTCAATCGTCGTAGTCAGCAAGTGGCGGCATTATGTCAGGAGCGATTTGAACCCTCACAAGTGCGAGCTGAATTATTAGGAAGTTGCGCTGCTTTGGCTTTTCCTGATCGGATCGCGATGGCAAGGTCGAATCACCACGGGCAATTCTTGTTGGCGAATGGCCATGGCGCAGAAATTCATGAACATCATTCATTGGCCAGTTTAGCGCTCACTTCAGAGTGTTTGCTGGTGGCGATAGATCTTATGCGGCCTACTCATTCAATGACCAGTCAAATCTTTCGAGCAGTAACTCTGAATCGTCAGGAATTTCAACGTATTTTTGCTCAGCAATTAGAAGAGCGAGATAAGATTGAGTGGCATCAGCAAAAAGGGCAAGTGGTAGCAGAACGTCAGCAAAGGTTTGGGGCTTTAATTTTATCTCGCCAACCCATCGATAAACTGGATAAGGGGATGAAGCAAAAAGCGCTGTTAAACTATATTCAGCGTCAAGGCCTTGAGGTGTTACCTTGGAATGAATCTAGCCGTAATTTATTGATTCGTATTCGAAATGCGATTGAATGGTTACCCGAGTACGATTGGCCTCAATGTAATGATGACATTCTTTTAGCAAATCTCGAACAATGGCTTGAACCCTACATGGTAGATATAGAGAGTGTTGCCAGACTAAAAACTCTAAATATGCATCAAATTCTTTCATCCTATTTAGGTTGGCCTCTTAATCAGTCGATTGATGAATGGTTACCCACGCATTATGAGTTGCCAACGGGATCTAAAAAAGCCATACGTTATCAACAAGGCGGAGACCCGATTTTGTCGGTGCGAATGCAAGAGGTTTTTGGTGAATCAGACTCGCCCTCTATTGCTCAAGGAAGAAAAAAACTGGTGCTTGAATTGCTGTCACCTGCGCAACGGCCATTGCAAGTGACGCAAGATTTAGCCGGATTCTGGCAAGGCTCTTATAAACAAGTACAGAAAGAAATGAAAGGACGCTACCCTAAGCATATTTGGCCCGATGATCCGGCTAATCATGTTGCGACAGCAAAAACAAAACGACATTTTTCTAAGTAACTCATTATGTGAATAAAGAGACCTCTCTTTTTAAATCACAAGATAGGAAAGGCAAGACATTGAACACACCGAAAAAACCGGCGACAACGCGTCGTAAAGCGACCGCTAACTCTGGACGTAAAGCAGGCCCGGCAAGAGGCCGTAAAACGCCTACGAAAAAAAAGGCAACCTCGAATAAATCGTGGTTAAAAACCTTATGGGGGATCGGTTGGAAATTAGGTTTAGTTTTTGCAGCATTGATGATCGCTGCTGGCTTTTATTTAAATGGTGTGGTCACGGAGCGTTTTGCTGGGCAATTATTCGAACTGCCAACGGTAGTCTATGCTCGCATCATGAATTTGGAACCGGGCAGTAATCAAAGCATCACACAAGTTCGACAAGAGCTTGATGTGCTCAATTATCGCAAAGTGGCGAATCCGATTCGTGAAGGCGAATATTCGGCATCCGCGACGAAAATTGAGCTCTATCGTCGCCCGTTCACCTTTGAAAATGGGCCAGAACCTGCCCGTCATGTGATGTTGTATTTCAATGATTCTGGATTACAACGCATCCAATCTTTGGATTCGAAGGCCGATTTGGGGTTCTTACGTATTGAGCCGAAAATGCTAGGGATGTTGGAAGCGCAAAAACAAGAAACGCGTTTATTTTTGAAATTGGATCAATTCCCTCCTGAAATGGTAGAAGCACTTTTAGCCACGGAAGATCGTCATTTTTATGAGCATGGTGGGGTATCTCCCGTGGCGATTGCTCGTGCCTTTGTAGCCAATTTAAAAGCAGGCCGCGCTGTTCAAGGGGGCAGTACCTTAACTCAGCAATTAGCGAAAAACTTATTTTTAACCAGTGAGAAAACCTTATGGCGTAAGTTTAAAGAAGCTTATATCGCCATCATTTTGGATTATCGTTTTAGTAAAGAACGTATCTTAGAGGCTTATTTAAATGAAGTGTATCTTGGGCAAAATGGTGGAGAAGCGATACATGGTTTCGCCTTGGCTGCGAGGTATTATTTTGGTCAGCCGATCCAAGAGTTGCGCATTGATCAGTTAGCGATGTTAGTCGGAATGGTGAAAGGGCCATCTTATTACAATCCAATTCGTCATCCACAGCGTGCGAAAGAGCGTCGTGATCTCGTGCTTGAGTTGATGATGCAGCAAAATATCTTAAACGCCTCTCATTTTGATGAGGCAGCCAATCGTCCACTTGATTTGCAGAAAAACCCCCATTTAGGTAAACGTCAACCGGCTTATTTTGAGCAATTGCAGCGCGAGCTAAAAGAAAAGGTAGGCGATAAATTTAAAGCCGATACGGGGTTACGCTTATTTACGACCCTTGATCCTGTGTCTCAAGCGTACCTTGAACAAGCCGTGAAAAAGACCATTCCAAGATTAGAGCAACGTTCCGGTAAAGGATTAGAAACCGCCGTGGTAGCGGTAGATCGTCAGACCGGAGAAATTCGTGCCATGATTGGCGGTCGTCATAGTGGTTTTGATGGTTTTAATCGTGCGTTGAATGCCAGTCGGCAAATTGGTTCTTTGGTCAAACCGGCTATTTATTTAACCGCCTTGGAAAATCCAGAAAAATACAATTTGGGAACCACCATTGAGGATAAACCGATCACCTTGACCAACCAGCAAGGAAAAACGTGGTCACCACAAAACTATAATCGTCAGTTCCGTGGTGAAGTTCCTTTGTATCAAGCAATGGCAAAATCCATCAATGTGCCGACGGTTAATCTGGGGATGCAATTAGGTATTCCGGCGGTGATGGAAACCTTGAATAAATTAGGAGTCGATAAACAAGAGGTACGTCCGGTGCCATCGATGTTCCTTGGGTCATTTTCATTGACGCCTTATCAGGTCTCACAAATGTTCCAAACGATTACGAACTCAGGTAAAAGAGCACCTTTGACCGCGTTGCGAACCGTGATGGATGTAGATGGGCATGTCTTATATGAAAGTATTCCACGCGCCTCACAACAAGTACCACAGCAAGCGGCTTGGCTCACCACGTATATTATGAAAAAAGTGGTCACAGAAGGCACCAGTCGTTCTTTGCAAGGGAAATACGGTTGGGCAACTTTAGCGGCCAAAACTGGTACCAGTAACAAGAGTCGTGACAGTTGGTTTGTTGGTGTCGATGGGCGTGAGGTTGTGACTATTTGGACTGGGCGTGATGATAACAAGCCGACCAAGCTAACAGGTGCTAGTGGCTCGTTACAAACCTATGCAAGTTATTTGGCGCAACGTGCTCCTGAACGCTTAACACTACCGTGGCCAACACAAATCGTCACTACACACTTTGAAGCGACCCCAACTGGTGGTTATCAAGCAGCATGTGGTGGGCAGATTGAATTACCACAATGGGATAGTAAAGGTGAATTAAAGGATCAATGTAAAAATAATCCTAAGCAATGGTTTAAATCACTATTTGATTTTTAGGCTTGTCGGTAATCACAATCACACTTATTAGATGATCTGCTAATGAGTGTGATTGGTTTAAGTGCGAGCGTAATGAAATCCCCCCCAATGTTGGTAGTCAACGATTGGGGGGGATTTCACGCTTATGACGCCTAGCTTAGTTTATCGGGTTTTAGTGCACTGCTAATGGGTTAACTGATAACAGGTTAACTAATAGCGGGTTAACTAATAACAGGCTAGTGCGCGGTGCCTAACACATCTGGTGACATTGGCTTCTTATTGACTCGATATAAACCTAATACCGCCAATAAAGACATCGCTAACATCAGAGCACCTAATGGCATTTGGTTATGAGCTGGCATCATAGCGGCAATCAAGGTGGCTAAACCCGCACCAAAGTTTTGAATCCCACCTAATAAAGCACCCGCAGTCCCGGCATGATGCGGGAAAGGTGAGATCGCACCTGTGGTCGCAGCAGGAAATAACACCCCAGCGCCTAAAAAGTAAATGGTCGCTCCACCAATCAAGCTTAACGCATTGGTATAACCAAACACCCCAGGGATAAAGATCACTAGTGAGCCTAACGCAATGGCCACTAAACCAAAGTTTAAGGCGCGTTTTTCTGAGTGGCGTGAAGCGATCCAAGTCGACATCGCCGAACCTAATAAATAGCCCGGGATTGGGACAATGAATAATAAACTGACCGTTGTTGCGGCAAGTTTTAATTTTCCGCCCAGTAACACCCCAGCCGCCGCTTCAAATAAAGCCACCCCAGCAAAGGTTGCTACTAAGCAAAGTAAGTAGCCTTGGAATTGCTGATTACCTAAAACGTAACGGTAGCTGGTGGCGACAGAATCGTAACTGCGTGACTCTTTAGGTAAGGTTTCGGTCATATGGGTAAACATGATGATGGTTACGCCAATACCAAATAAAGCTAAAAATAAGTAGCTACTACGCCAGTTAAATGCTTCAGTTAAATAGCCCCCCAATAATGGTGCAATTAAAGGTGAGAACATTAAGCACATGCTGATTAAGCTATTGACCTTATGTAAATCACTGCCTGAAAAACAGTCACGGCTTAAGGTACGTGACATCGCACCACCACAGCCGATCCCCATACCTTGAATGAAACTTGCCGCAAGGAATAAAGTGAAGTTGTGAGCAAATAGCGCCGCTAACGAGCCAACCACATAAATGATTAAGCCTGTTAAAATAATGGGACGACGACCTAAGCGATCTGATAATGGCCCATAGATAAATTGAGATAAGCCATAAGGGATCAAATAACAAGCCATGACAGCTTGCATGGATGCCGCTGAGACGTGAAATTCGTGCGCCATGTAGCCCATTGACGGCACATACATGGTTTGCGTCATTTGTCCCACTGCTGCCAAGACGGCAATCAAGAAGGTTAGTTTGATTAAACTAATAGGCGCAGACATGCATTTTCTCCAGTAAAAAATGATTAAGTATTGATAAGGGAAATGATCAAAATAAATGACCTTGTTTATGCTGGGGATGGTAGTGCTAAGGCACCGTTTCATCAATCGAAATGTGATGTTATTCGCAAGATGAAAATCAATGTAATGGATTAGATTTTCTAATGAGTAGATGGGTTCCTAGGTTCGAGTCCCTAGTTCCTAGGAGGGGGGCGCTTTTGGTGGTGGAGAACTTTTCATCTCCAAGATGACATGTTTATACCCAAGTAACTTTAACTTGCCCTTCGGGAGCTTCATTCAAACCTTTATGCCGCGTCAGATTGGTTTGAAAGGTGGCTACATTCCTTCGCCAATCTTCCTTGCCTAAAGGTTTGGATGATAGCTCTGAATTCTGCATCTTGAAGTCACTTGGGTATAGAGGCTGCGAGTCATGAGATTAATAAAAAAGACCGCAGCTCTCACCACGATCTCTTCCAAAGCTAGAAGCTAGGCACTCGAACCTAGCAACTTATCTTCTATAACGCTAAAAACATCTTCATTTGTGCAACAACACTTTCTGCTGTTGGTTGGTCGGCCATTTCCGAGAAAATGCGCAACAGCGGTTCGGTGCCTGAGAAGCGAGCAATTACCCAGCCGCCATTTTTGAAGTAGACTTTCGCACCATCGTCATAGCTGACTCTTTCTACCTCATATTCAAATTCAGGCAGCTGTTTTTCAACGTAGATTTTGTTGTACAGCGCTTGTTTTTGTGAGGCTTTAAAGGTGCAATCGCCCTCGGCTGTGTAGGCGTAGCCATATTTGCTGTAGATTTCATCGAGCATTTCTGACAATTTCTTGCCTGTCACGCTGATCATCTCAACCAATAAGCTGGAAGCAAACACACCATCTTTGCCTTTGATGTGGCCACGAATGGTTAATCCACCCGAACTTTCCCCGCCAATTAAAGAGTCGTCGGCTTCCATTTGGCTACTAATGTGTTTAAAGCCTACTGGAACCTCAAAGCTTTTCTCTCCATGATCGGCGGCAATTTTATCTAATAGGTGAGTGGTGGCAATATTACGTACCACCGAGCCTTTCCAACCTTTGTATTCAAGTAGGTAATAATACAACAAGATCAGGACTTCATTGGGGTGAATGAAGTTACCTTTTTCATCGATGATCCCTAAGCGGTCGGCATCGCCATCTGTCCCAATGCCAATGTCGTAACCTTCGGCCGCGACTAAGTGTTTTAATCGATATAAGGTGGCAGCGCTTGGTGATGGCATTAAGCCACCAAATGATGGATTTTCACCGTCATTAATGACATCGACATCACAACGACCATTGATCAACACCGTTTGTAAGGCATTTTTGGCGACCCCAAACATCGGGTCAATCAAGACGCGTAAGTTGGCTTTTTTGATCGATTCCATATCAATGGCATTAATGATCGAATCCACGAACTCGTTCATTGGGTTAATGATTTCGATACTGCCATTTTCTAAGGCATCATCAAACTCCATTACTTGCACATCGGCGGGGTTTAAAACTGCGATTTGCGCTTCTATTTTTTGTGTGATCACTTCGTCGGCATCACGACCACCTTGAATAAACACTTTGATGCCGTTGTAATCGGCAGGGTTGTGTGAGGCGGTAATACAAGCGGAATAATGGCAGTTCATGGCTTTGGCTTTGAACATCACAATAGGGGTGGGAACAAAGCGATTAATAAAGCTGACTTTTACGCCATTGGCCGCTAATACTTCAGCAAACCACTTGGCGGCTTTATCCGATAAAAAGCGACGGTCATAACCAATCACAAAGCCATTTTCGGCGGCATTTTCATGATTGATGATGTTGGCAAGCGCTTGCGCGACTAAACGCACATTGGCTTGGGTAAACTCTTCGCCAATAAAGGCGCGCCAGCCACCGGTTCCAAATTTGATCATAATGACATCCTTTTAAAAGAGCCGAAAAAGAACGAATGCTCGTTACTCGTGGCTCGAAATTATTGCTTGGAAACTCAAAGTTTTTTAAGCTTTCTCCGAGACCCGAGACCCGAGACCCGAGACCCGAGACCCGAGACCCGAGACCCGAGACCCGAGACCCGAGACCCGAGACTAACTAACCTAAAATCACCACAACTTCGTTGATGCTACCAGCCGCTTGTACCGGAATAGCACCTTCAATTGCTTGACCATTTAAGGTCATTGATGCCACCCCTTTGCTAACTTGATTCGGGTTTTGTACCGTAATCTTATATGTCGCACCACGCCATTGACGGGTCACTTCAAAACCAGGCCAAGCGGTAGGAATACAAGGATCGACGGTTAGGCCTTCAAATCCAGTACGCACGCCAAGAATGAAGTTTGTAACCGCAAAGTAAGCCCATCCGGAAGTACCGGTTAACCATGGATGGTTAGCACGACCATGATCTTGGTGATCGCGACCCATGATGAATTGCACATAAGAATAAGGTTCTGCAATGCGCGTTTCGATCATGTCATTTTGGTTGTAAGGGTTTAAGGCGTCGTAGAATTTCATCGCTTTATCACCACGGCCAAGTTTGGCTTCGGCAACCCACGCCCAAGGGTTGGGATGCGAGAAGATCGCGCCATTTTCTTTCACGCCTTGATACACACGAGTAACAAAACCAATGTCATCATTTGGGGTAGCAAAAGATGGAGCATTCAAGTGTAGGCCGTAAGGTGAATATAAATGTTCATCGACAGAATCCATGGCACGTTCGCCACGCTCTTGAGATACCGCGCCAGACAGAACGGCCAGCGTATTCGATTCTAAGTGAATCTTTCCTTCGGTTTGCTTAGCGGTACCGATTTTGTCGCCATTTTTGGTTAGGCCACGAATATACCAACCGCCTTCGTCATCCCATAAGTGGGTTTCGCAAGCATGACGTACCCCTTCAGCCATGGTGCTGTATTTGTCGACATCGTCGGTGTTACCTAAGTATTTGGCTAATTCGATAAACTCTTGCAGTGCCCAATAATGGAGGAAGGACACCATAGATGATTCGCCGCCACCTAAGTTTAAGCAGTCATTCCAGTCGGCACGTAAACCTTTACAAATACCGGTGTTACCCACATATTCTGCCGAGAAATCTAAGGCCGCTTTCATGTGTTCGTAGACGGTAGCATTACCACCATCGGCATACGGGATCACTTCATCAAAGAAGCTTTGCTCACCGGTTTCCATAACGTATTTACAAATGGTGGGAACCAACCATAAATGATCGTCAGAACAGGTATCTTCAATGCCGTGGATCTTATCTTCATCGCTTGGGGTAGGAACCACGGTTGGCGATTTTGAAGGTTTGACATCGGCTTTTTCTGGATCGAACCAATCTGGATCAAACAAGTGCAGACCGTAACCTGCTTTCACTTGGCCGCGTAGGAGATCGACTAAGCGTTTGCGCGTCATTGTTGGGTTGGCATGCGGAACCGAAATCGCATCTTGAGCTGTGTCACGATAGCCAAGACCAGTACGGCCACCTACCTCAATGAAAGAAGCAAAGCGTGACCATACTACACAGGTTTCTGCTTGGTAGAGTGTCCATGCGTTGATCATGGTATCCAAACCTTCATTAGGCGATTTGACTTGGAACTTGTTACAACGCTCATCCCAGTGAGCCTTTATACCCGCAAACGCAGCATCGATATTGCTAAGATCTTGGTATTTGGCACGTAGCTTGTCGCCATTGCCTTTACCGATACCGAGCAGGTAAGCAAAGCGAATTTCTTCACCCGGTTGGATGATAAATTGTTTATGCAAAGAGCCACAATGGTTATAACAGGTTTGCGCGGAATTTGAGCATTGGCCTTTTTCTACAGCAATAGGGTTAGCTTCATCACGGTATAAGCCTAAAAAGCTGTCACGCTGACCGTCATAGGAATCTGGATCAAAGGTTGAAGCTAAGTAGTAAAAGCCTTCGAAATCATTGGTGTTGTAGTAAAGATCGTATTCGATCACCCCAGTGCGATAAGCCGTTCCTGCAGAATACAGTGACATCTGATGGTTTTGGTTATCCGATTGAATATGGCTAAATGAAAATTCAACAAATGAGAAAGCACTAATGGTACGCGGTTTGTCACCGGTATTTTTAATCACCACATCCCAAATTTCAGCGTCTTCATCTTTGGGAACGAATAAGGTTTTAGTCGCTGTAATGCCGTTATAGTCACATTTAAATTTAGAATATGACAAGCCATGACGGACTTCATACGTCGCTTGATCTAGGCTTTTAGCAACAGGTTGCCATGAGATAGACCAATAATCGCCCGTTTCATCATCACGTAAATACACATAATGTCCAGGACGGTCGAAAGAGGCATTAGGGCGGAATTTGGTGACACGATTATACTCAGGGGAGTTATAAAATGAGTAACCACCAGCATTGTGAGAAATCACGGTACAAAACTTTTCCGTGCCTAAATAGTTAGTCCATGGCGCAGGTACGTCTGGACGAGTGATGACGTACTCACGGTTGTCATTATCGAAAAAGCCGTATTTCATATTGTATTCCTTTCTTAAATTAAACACCGACATTGCGATATTCACACCGCTCGGTGGGTAAATTGCTAATCTGCTTGATACCAAGGGCGAAATTGAATGCCTTGGTGAATTAAAGTGGGTAAATGCCCATTGAGGCGGGCTAAAAAATCAGCCCAATCTCGTTGTTTTCTATCCGTCCAACACGCTTCAGCCATTGCTAATAAACGTGGATAAAGCATGTGGTCGATACGATTTTGCTGATCGATGACTTCGCACCATAAGCCGCACTGAACACCAAAGATGTGTTGACGGCGAGGATCGTCTGGCGCAAGTTCTGATAACGGTTCATAGGAATAGGCTTTTTCTAATGGCGTGACTCCTGCCCAATTGACGCCCAGCTCTTCACTGTTATGGTCTTGTACGATATCTAAATAAGTGTATTGCGCGGGTTGTAAGATAATATCGAAGCCTTTTTCAGCTCCTTCCAATCCTGCTTTTTCACTAAGCCATGAGCAAACGATGGTGTCTTTGCTGACTTTATTTCCATGCTGAACTTCTTCCCAGCCAATCATGCGTTTGCCAAGCGAGGCGAGCTTTTGTTCGGCGTGACGAAGTAAGTGTCCTTGGAGTTCTTTAGGATCGGTGTAACCATGTTGTGCCATTAACGCTTGGCATTTCGGGCTATTGCTCCATACACCATGTGGGACTTCATCAGCCCCAATATGAACATAAGGCGCTGGGAATAATTGCGCGACTTCTTCTAAAACGGTATCGATAAAGGTGTAAGTACCGGTTAACGCTGGCGATAACACATTATCGGTATAGTACTGAATACTGCGATATTGGGAGCGGTCTTCGGGATCGACTAATAATTCCGGCAAAGATTTGATGGCCGCGCGACAATGACCAGGAATATCGATTTCAGGGATCACGGTTATGTTACGCTCTGCGGCGTATTGGACGATGTCTCGGATCTGTGCTTGGGTATAAAAGCCGCCGTATTGCTCAGCTAAGTGAGAATATTGCGGTTCAATAGGGGTTTCAAATCCACGCCAAGCGCCAATCTCAGTTAATTGTGGTAAGGCTTTAATTTCAATACGCCAACCTTCGTCATCGGTTAAGTGCCAATGGAAGACATTGAATTTGAGTTGGGCCAATTGATTAATGAGGCGCTTAATGGTCTCTATCGAATGAAAGTGACGAGCACAATCTAGCATCATGCCACGGTGCTTAAAGCGTGGTTTATCTTCAATAATGACACAAGGTAGCGAGCTTTCGCCGTGGTGAACTTGACGACAGATCCATTGCCATAAGGTGACGGACGCCGACATAAAGCCGCTGGTGGAGTTGGCTTCAAGAATAATTTGTTGTGGTTGAATTTCAAGTTTATACGCGTCATCGGATAAGTTAGGGCTGACGACAAAGCAAACGTTGCCTTGGCTGCTCATTTTTATCGTATTATCCAGTAACGTGCTGAGCTCACTCGCCAACCAAGTTAATGCTGCTTTGCTTTGGTTTGAATGAGATTGAAAAATAATATTTTGGGCTAAATCAAACTTTCCTGCCGTTAATTGAAGGCTGACAGGTCGAGGAATAATCCCTTGATAATTAGTGGGAGTATTGGGGGTGTAGGTTTTTTGTTTGTTGGCCGATTTCAAGGCAATCGGGGTCACGGCAACCTTGATGTTATGGCGTTTATTTTGAATGACAGTGTGAATAATCGCATCATCAAACCCATCATTTAATAATTGGAAAGGGGCCGTCTGACAACCAAACTCAACGTAATAATGGGCGTTTGCAGCCAGTGTGTGTGGCGCTTGTGGGATAAACGTGCATAATCCGCCCACTTGTTCAATGCGGCCTTGTGTTAGGCTATCTGGCTGAATATAACGGCGAAAGCTCACATTAAGTTGCCAATGTTGTAAATCCACATCGCTTAAATTATGCAAAGTTAAGCCAAAACGAGTGTAATTTTCCTGTTCTTCAAGAACGGCAAGGTCAATACGATAATCCATGTGTCTACCTTTTTAAGCCTGTTGAGTTGTCATTATTGTTATTGCTTTAAGATGGTTATTGGTTCAATGGATACAAATTATGTTGTGGCTGATTGGCCATCATTAGCGCCCCTTCGATTGCATCAAATTGAGGGGCGACTAAATAAGGTAAAACCTCTGCTGAAAGCCAAGGGTGGATACGTTCACCGATACCGCCCATTAAGACGATTTTGTCAGCGCCCTTGTGAATTAAAGCATTAAGATAGAGGTCGAGATCTTGGGCGCTGTGTCGCAGCAGCTCTTCTGCAACGGCATCGCCTTGAGCGGCGCAAGCAAAGATACTCGGTGAAAACTGGCCATAATCGCACGGACGAGCGGTTTTCGACCAAGCCACAATCGCATCAAGATCATGTTCAAAATGCTGCAAAACCATATCGGTAATCGCGCTTGAGGGTTTGATACCATCGACCGCAAGTAAAGTGTGTTGAATTAAACGCAGCCCCATGATGGCACCGCCACCGAGATCGGAAATCGGAAATTCACGTCCGCCAACTACATGTTGTTGACCTTGCTTTAATAACAAGCCACAAGAACCGGTTCCAGCAATCATAATGGCACCATCTTGACCGTGATGAGCTCCAAGACAAGCGCCATAAGCATCGGTATTGAGTACCATGCTGGCAAATGGGTGAGGTTGGCTCATAAATTGTAACCACGCTTGTTTTTGCTCTGCTGCCGCTAAAGCCAGCCCAACATGTAAGCGAGAATAATCATCTTGGGTGAAAGGCGTGGCTTCAAGCGCTTGTTCAATGGCTTGTAGAATCGAGGCCATAGCTACCTCAATACCAAGTAAAATATTGGCACTGCCGCTTTTACCTTCACCGATTAAGTGACCGGATTGATCGCGAACGCGCGCTCGACAAGAGGTACCGCCGCCATCAATGCCTACGAAAAGATAAGACATTATTGCTCTCCTTTCGTGGTGAGCTCGGCATAGTGTTGGCTGAGAATTGCCAATAAATACCAAGCGCCATGTGGGATCCATTGTTCGCCCCAGCGCCAGTTTTGGAGCATGTCATCTTTTTGTGCGGGAGGGTTAAAAGCAATGTCGCTCTCATCTTCAAAGCCAGCAGTGATACCATTGCACACCCCTCCTTTGGCATTGAAGAACCCAAGGTCTGGCAAGTAGTCAGGGTTATTGTGACCATGGCCATCAAGCATACACATATCGTAAGGGTTCAATCCTAAGATCCAATCAAGTGCAGACTGACCATAGGTTTTGAGTGCGGCTTTTAACTCTTCATCTTGCAAATAAGGTTGAGCCAAATAGGCCATGCTGGCTAATGAGCCCAAGCGAGCATTTTCACCTTGCCACCAGTAGCCAGACTCGTTGTGATGGGCAATAAAAAAGGCGCTACGTTTGTTACCCGTTACCGATTTAACATATTGACGAGGGTAGCCAAATGGGTTTTGGACTTGGTGTGTGATCGCCAGTTCAAATCGTAAGGCGTTTTCAACTACCGACAGTACAGGTTGTTGATGAGTTGTATCGGCTTCGATGGCTAAATATTCCAAGAGCGCTATCACTGGCAACCCCGCTTCGGCGGCGTGAAAATAGGGGCGTGAGCCATCAGCATTGGCAGACCAAAAGTGTTGCCATTGCTCATCACTGTGTTGTCTTGTGATTAAGGCGCTCGCCCAGTTCCGAGCTTGCGTTAAAAAGAGGTCTTGTTGTGTACTGCGATATAACTCAGTGGCGGCTAAGAGGGCGCAATATTCATCAATAATATTGGCCGTACCATCATTGAGGTATTCGCTGTTGTGTTCCATTAAGTGCCAGTAGCCTTTGATGGCGGCATTGAGGTAGTGGCTTTGCGTGTACTCGCCACATTGAGGTAAACGTGCCGCTGCCGCGAGGGCGGCAATTGCAACCCCTCCACCTTGGCGGAATCCGGCTTGATAATCGTCGCCTTTATGACCTTGTTGAGTCTCATAAGCACAGATTTCACGTTGTTTGATATCTTTACTCCACTTATCAAACACCGTCATATAAAAGTAGCCTTGCTCACTTTGCATGCGCACTAAAAAGTCAGCGCCAAATAATGCTTCTTCGGTTAAACGAACCTGAGAAAAACGTGCAAAATCACTGTGATTGTCAGTCAGTGATAGGCCTTTTAGCATATTCCAAACAACCATTGGAATTTGCTGAGGATTAAGGTAGTTTGCATATGAAAGATGGCTTAGATATTTACTGACATCACCTGAAGCATCATACCAACCACCGTGTACATCAAGGTGTTGTTCACTATTGAGTAGCGGTACTTTTTGATCTTGCTTATCAAAAATACCGCCACAGCGTTGGGATTTAAAATAATGCAAGACATCGGAAAAGGTGCGTTGCAGCAGCAAGTTTTCTTGGATCATGAATGGGTGAGAGTGGTGACCTGCGATCGCCAAAAAGTACTGGCCTGCTTGAGTAAACGAAGAAAAATCGATTTGAAAATACTCACCATGATGCCAATTATCGACCCGACCGATGGCGGTGGCATTAAACTCGGCCGCCACTTGTAAGCTATCAACATTAATTAATTGCGCGGTGATGGTTTGATCTAATGTTGAGGCAAGTACAACGGCATTTTTGCTGCTAAAGCATGAGTAGCCAAGGTGGTTAGTAAGAATTTGCATATCTGCTCCAAGCCTCTGTCTGGTGATAGCATCCATCAGACAACGATAAAAATGGTTCTGTGTCATACCAATCCAGTGCAGAACTCAGATTGGTATGACGGTTGAAAAATATTAATTTTCAAATAAGTAACAGCGTACAAAGTGGTTTTTAGCCAACTGAGTGACACCTGGCATTTTTTCACGACATTTTGGCGTTGCGTGTAAACAACGACCCGCGAATGGGCAACCGAGTGAATCTGGGGTCCAGAGTGGGATCTCGCCTTTATTGCCTTTTAATTTTTCATGAATGGATTTTTTGGGATCCGGTACTGCTGACACTAAAAGTTGAGTGTATGGATGCTGTGGATCATGAATAATGTCATCGGTGTCTCCCCATTCCACCATGTGTCCGACATACATCACCGAAAGATCTTCGGCAATGTAGCGAGCGGTGGCGATGTCATGGGTGATATAAAGTAGCGACATTTGTTTATCGAACTTCATCTCTTCCATTAAGTTCAACACACCGGCACGAATCGAGACATCCAGCATGGAGGTTGGCTCATCGGCTAACACCACTTCAGCGCCAACTGCAATGTTACGGGCTAAGTTAACGCGTTGACGTTGACCGCCTGAAAGTTGGTGTGGGAATTTGGCCGCGGTTTCTTTTGCCGGGTTTAATCCCACTTGTTCTAGCAGTTCGTATACGCGTTCTTGTAACTCTTTTTTGTGGCTGCTTTTGACCTTTTTATGAATGATCAAAGGGCGAGCAATATGGTGAAAAATATTATGGGTTGGGTTTAAGGATCCAAATGGGTCTTGCCATACCATTTGTACGCCTTCACGATAATGCATGAGATCTTGTTTGTTTTTGATCTCTAAGATATCGCGACCTTTGTACTCAATTGTCCCAGCAGTAGGGGGGTACATTTTAGCGATCATTTTGGCGGTGGTAGATTTACCTGAACCCGATTCACCCACGACCGCTAAGCCTCGGCTTTTATACATTTTAAATGACACGTCATTGATGGCGCGCATCATTGGCTGTTTTAATGAATTACTGGTGATAGGGAAGTCTTTAACCAGGTTTTTCCCTTCTATCAATAATTTTCCATATTTGTCTGATGAGCTCATAGTTGTCTCCAGCTTTCCTAATTCACGACTGGCTTGGTGCCGGTTATCCATGGGTTAAAGTGATGATGAAATTAAGCTTTAACTTGAACAATAGGTTCACCATATAAATGGCAATTCGATAACCTTCCAGGCTCAATTTGACGAAGTTGTGTGGGTACTTGACGACAAGTGTCATGAACGCGCTCACAACGTGCTTGGAAACGGCACCCTTGTGGTATTTCTAATAAGTTAAGTGGGTTACCAGGAATACCTACCAACTTGGTTTTTGGCCCCGTTAACGGTGGAAATGATGCCCCTAATCCTTTGGTGTAAGGATGATAAGGCGATTGCAAAATTTCTTTAGACGGAGCCACTTCAATGAGTTCACCGGAATACATGATGCCGATGCGATCAGAGAACTCCACCATCAAGGATAAGTCGTGCGTGATGAATAAAATTGAAAAGCCGAACTCTTCTTTTAACGCATAGATCTTTTGTAGGATTTCACGTTGCACCACTACATCCAGCGCCGTGGTTGGTTCATCCATAATGATCATTTTTGGATTTAACGCTAACGCAATGGCGATCACCAGACGTTGACGCATTCCTCCAGAGAATTGGTGAGGATAATCCCCTAAACGATCTGGGTGGATATCGACAATTTCTAATAAGCCTTCAGCACGATTTTTCGCTTGTTCACGCGTCATATTGGTATGGCGCATGATCACATCACAAAATTGCTCTTCCATGGGAAGCACTGGGTTTAAGGCGTTCATGGCACTTTGGAAAACCATGGACATTTCACTCCAACGGAAACTTTGAATACGTTGTTCACTGTATTTCAAAATATTTTCACCATCGAAGATGATCTCACCACCGGTAATAAACGCGGGCGGCTTATGCAAACGCATTAATGAGAAAGCGACAGTGGATTTACCACAACCTGATTCACCGGCAAGGCCAAAGACTTCGCCTGGGGCAATATCAAAGCTCACATTATTGACCGCACGGACATCACCAGCATCGGTAATGTAATCAACGCATAAGTTACGAATGGAAATTAGCGGTTCTTGTTTTTGAGTCGTCGTCATAGTTATTTATCTCCGCTCCATACAACATTTTGTGGTGGTAACTCTGGCTTACGAGCTTTAATGTCTTGTTCTGCAATTTTCTTCCAACGTTTCATGCCTTTATGAGAACGTAATTGTGGGTTGGCTACTTCATCCACGGCAAAGTTCAACATCGCTAAACCTACCGCAAGTGTTGTTAAAGCAAGACATGGAGTGATCAGTTCCCACCATGCGCCAACTAAGATGGCAGATGAGGTTTGTACGTTGTACAACATGATGCCCCAGCTAATAGTGCTTGGGTCGCCAAGACCGAGGAACGAGATGGTGGCTTCCATCATGATGGCGTACATCACAGAGCCGATGAAGCTTGCACCAACAATTGAGATGAGGTTTGGCAAAATCTCAACAAAGATAATGCGGAACGAAGACTCACCTAATACTTCAGCGGCTTTTACAAACTCTTTTTCTCGTAAGGCTAAGGTTTGCGAGCGAACCACACGTGCCCCCCATGCCCAGGAGGTACAACCTATAATCAGGGCTATCGTTAATGGGCCGGCCTCACCTATGAAGGCGGCAAGAACGAACAGTAATGGGTATTGAGGTATAACCAGCATGATATTCATGGCCGCAGTTAAGATGTCGTCAATACGTCCACCAAAGTAACCCGCAGAGACACCAATCACTGTCGCGAGAAAACACACCACTAAGCCTGCACCAAAGCCTACTCCTAGAGAAACGCGAGCTCCGTAAGCTAGTTGTGACCACACATCACGGCCCATACGTGTTGTACCTAATACATGATCTTCTTTTTTCGACATGATCATAGTACGGCGATCATTGGCGAGGTTTTGCGCCACCCAACCATCAGGACTTTGTTTCGCAATATGAGTGATTGCACTTGGGTATTCATGTGGATTACCGGTGCGACGATCCGGTTCATGTTTGGTAATTAATGGGGCAAACAAGGCCATTAAAATAAAGGCAGTCAGAATAACGACACCAAGCATTGCTTTGGTATTACCTTTTAATAAGTTAATTAATGCTTTCATGATTATTTACCTCCCTTGCGTAAGCGAGGGTCTAGTACGACATACAACATATCGGCCAATAAGTTAAAGAACAGCATGAACAAGGTCATAATCAGTAATTGGCCCTGCAGAACTTGATAGTCACGAGAGTTAATCGCGTTAAAAAGAACAGTGCCAAGCCCTGGGTAGTTAAAGATGATTTCAACAATCAGTTGTCCACCAATCGCCATCCCCAATGACATAGACAGTGCGGTGACACTTGGCAACATGGCGTTACGTGCGGCATAGTTAAATACCACGCGGTTCTCACTTAAGCCCTTACCTTTTGCCATCGTGATGTAGTCTTCATTAAGCAGGTTAATCATGTTGTTACGCATGTTGATTAAGAAGCCACCGATTTGTACGACTGAGGCACAAAAAAGTGGTAGCACAGCGTGATAAGCGACATCTTTAATAAAAGCCCAACTGGTCCAGTCTGGAATTGTACCGGCCGTGTAGGCGTAACCGGTTGGGAACCAACGCAAGCCGACTGCAAAGATAAACATGGCAAGCATCGCGATAACCACTTGAGGTACCGCTTGAATTACTAACATGCCCGGAGAGATAAAGGCATCGTATTTACTACCGCGTTTCCAAGCGGCAAAGATGCCCAGAATGGAGCCGATAGAGAATGAAAAGATAACCGCCGTTCCGGCTAAAAATAATGACCAACCAAACGCGCTGCCAAGCAATTTCTCAACAGAAAGAGGGTAGAACTGGATAGAGGTCCCTAAATTCCAGCTAAAAATGTTTTTAATATAAGCAAAATATTGAGCGATGATCCCGCCATCAACAAAGCCTAATAGTTCTTTCATTGCCGCAATACGTTCTGGGGTGACTTGTACCGTAGCATGAGCAAACATCATGGTTACTGGGTCACCGGGCATTGCGCGTGGAATCGCAAAGTTGATCGTGGCGGCCACAACCAATGCGATAAAATAAAATCCTAAACGTTTTAAGAAGAATCCCATAACTTACACCTTCTACTTCCCCAGATTTTTTGGCCTGTTTCTGGATACAGGCTGTCTAGATAAGACGGTTATTCAGACAAAGAAACCCCCTGACGACGAGCGCCATACGTTTTCGTATCAATAAGGGGGGTTAAGGGCGGCGCACTGCTAGCATGTTTCAATAAGTGCGCCGCAAGGGTTGAGCGTGTTACTTAACTGGTTTTAGGTCCAGTACGTGTAGTAGACGCTCAGGAATGCCAGCCCAAATTTGTGGACGGCCTTGTGGGTTTTTCTCATTCCACCAGCCTGTGAAACGTTTCGTGTTGTATTGGTACATAGCGGCACCAGATAGAACCGGAACTGTGACTTGGTTTTCAGCAATAATTTGCTGAATTTGGTGTGCAATGTTTAGCTGCTCATTCTTGTCTGCTGTTTTGTAGAAGCTATTTAATAGGCTGTCTAACTTAGCATCTTTGAAGAAGTGCATTGCGAAACGAGGCATACCTTCACCACTTTGTAGTGCTGAGTTGTACGCTGAGTTCCAGTAAGTGTATGGGTCAGCACCGTGGAAGTAGTTGGTGTAAGCCACGTCATAGTTACCTTCTAGCATCGCTTGGTTGTAAACTGCGAATTCAGGAGTACGTGCTTTGGCTTTAATTCCAACATCTTGTAGTTGCTCTACCGCCAGTTGTACTGTGTTGTTAAAGTCAGTCCAACCATTTGGTGATTGAATCAAGAGCTCAAAAGATTTGCCAGATGGTGTTTCAACAAACCCATCGCCATTTTTATCGATAAAGCCTGCTTTTTTCAGCAATGCTTTAGAGCCTTCCACGTTGTAAGTGTTGTAGCCTTTGTATTTCTCATGAACTTTTTCATCCGACCAAGCTTCAAAGGTATAACCTAGGCCGGATGCGAAGTCGTTTGGTGTCCCTGCACCGTAGAAAGCGATATCAATGATAGTTTGACGATCAAGTGCCATAGAGAATGCACGGCGGAAGTCGACGTTAGTTAACGCTTCTTTTTTCGCTGGATCTTTTTCAGCGAAGTTAATCATGAAAGATTGAGTCCCTGCTGGTGGATACCAGTATTGATGGTTCGGGCTGACTGATGCGTATGTTTTATCGATATCAGGTACGAATGAAGAGGTCCAGTCTAATTCTGAGTTGACAATTTTCCCTAATAGCTGATCGTTGTTAGCAATTTGAGGTACACGTAAACAGTCAACATCTAGGTTATCTGCATCCCAGTAATTTGGGTTAGCACATTGGATGTAAAGTTGTGGAGTAAAGGTATCGATTTCAGTAAATGGACCGGTACCAACTGGGTTTTCGTTAGTGAAAGTAGTCGGATCTTTCACGTCTTTCCACACGTGCTCTGCAACAACAGGCACTTTCGAAATTTCATAAGGTACGTTAGAGTTTGCTTCAGTTAGGTGGAAAATAACTTGATAGTCACCTTTCTTCTCTACGCTTTTCACCCATTTATTAATACCAGACTGATCGAGTGCTGGGTATTTTTTCAATAGGTCGTACGAGTAAACAACATCGTTAGCGGTGAATGCTTTGCCATCAGACCATTTCACGCCTTCACGGATATCAAAGGTCACAGACAATAGGTCATCTGACATTTTGAAATCTTTTGCAAGACGCATTACTGGTGTGTTGCCATGCATTTCGTTAAAAATAACAAGAGGCTCGTAAATAAAATCTGTGGTTGTTTTTAAGTTAGTGGCGCCAAGGTATGGGTTAAAGTTGCGCACCATTGTAGGGTAGAAATCAGGCACAATTGTTAATTCGCTACGCTCTGCGGCGGTGGCGATAGAACTAAAGCCTGTTGCTGCCACAGAGAGAACTGCGGCAGCGATTGCTGTTTTCTTAATATTGGTAAGCATAGCTGTTCCTTACTTTTTGCTTTTGTTTTAGCTTAATTAAAAGGAATGTCATCAATTGATAAACACTCGCTGAGACCTACCTCATCCATTACCCACTTTTCGATGTGATGTTCTAAACACCGAGTCGATAATTTCGAGTGGCCTGTAGGCCTTTGCCCTACAAGAAAACACCTTACCGTTGAAATCGTCAATTTCGATTCTCGTTAATAACGTTAAAACCATTCGACTTTACGTTAAAAACGTAAAAACTAAGCGAAAGTGGTTTATTTTTATGCGATTTTTAGTGGTGATTAAGATCACATTTAAAGACCATTCTTCATTTTAATGTAAGTACTTACTATCTATTTTTTCTTTGTATATATTGATGATTAATGGTTTTTTAATATTTGGTGATAATGATCACTTCGCTTGGATTTGCTTTATTTTTTATATGAAAGAAATATTGCCGATTTGTTGTGAGTGGCTTCGCATAACCAATAATAAGATCATTTCTGAGCAATTTGTGGCTGAAATAATAGCATTTTTTGTTTGATTTACAGGCGAGTGGTTTGGTTAATTTATTTTAAAAATAAAGTTTTCAAAGAGGGTTTATTAACTGGAAATAGCAATATCGAAACCAGCAAAGAGTCAAACCAATAAGGGGAATAAGCCTACGTGTGATTGGTATAATGCAAGGAAGGAAATGAGGGTAATAAAAAAAGCCCATCGTCATTGATGAGCTTTTCATTCAGATCTTAACCTTAGCTAGTCGTAAGGTTAGCTGGTGAGTAAGGTTTGTAACTTTTCACGACAACAAAGTAAATGTTGGCGTTGGCTGTTATCAAGAGAGGTGTGTTCAAGTATGTAATCTATGGTATTTAATACGGTACGCCACCTTGGTGTTTTGGGTAGGGTTTCAATACGTAAGTATTTATCTAGAGTACGAGTCTGGAGTGTGCTTCGGTCAAGGTACACACGCCATAATCCACTTTGTTCAGCGAGAGTAAATTTGGTTTGCCCAGTATCGGATTCCCAATAGTCTAAAGCGGTATTCATGGTATCGACCAGTATTTCTCGCATGACTTGTTGTTTGTCTTCACTTTTATGAGCGACTTTATCGGCCAGTCGAGTGAACTCCCCGCCAAGTTCTTTCAATTGTTGTAATTTGTTTTTATCACCTTCAAAGGCATAACTGGATAAGGCTTCAATTGCGGTTTCCAGGTTGTCTATCCGTTGTGCATTGATCCCACCACCAATATTGAAGATGTACATATATTTTAACCCAGATCCTTCAGGTAAGGTTAAAACGTCACAGGTGATATGTTCTCGTCTGTCGTCGACAAAAATATCAATGTCACCACAATAGTGCTCTTGGGTCATGCTCAAGTATTTAGGCGCAATGATTTCATCACCTTGAGAACGTTTAAGTTGTTCAGGGGTTCGTTTAAATAGTTTGGCGGCTGAATCATTGGCAAAACGAATTCGACCGTCTTCTCTTAAACAAATAATGGCTTCTGGTGCTGATTCTAATTGCTCAAGTAGACGTCCTTGTGTCTCAAGTAAGCTGGCTTCCACTTGCTCTCGAATACGTAACTCTTGTTGTAACTGTGCATTTTCAATACGACGTAACTCGGCTTTACTTGCGGTTAAATGAGCGCGTATTCGTGCTGCCAGCTCTTGCTTGTTAAAGGGTTTATTTAAGTAATCATTCGCCCCGACATCAAAGCCTTTAATGCGGTCATTGGTTTGACTTAAGGCTGTTAATAGAATGATGGGTAATTGGCCGTGATCATAGTGTTTACGGACATCTTGACAGACTTCATAGCCATTGAGGCCCGGCATCATGATATCTAATAGTAATAATTCTGGTTTTTCTTCTTCAATCAGGGCTAAGGCTTGGATACCATCGACGGCGGTTTTGACTCGATAACCTTCTAAGCGTAAAAAACTGTCGAGGATCTGTAAGTTAACAGGTTCATCATCAGCCACAATCAGTAATGGGCCATCTGGATTTTGTGGTAAAGAGTCATCTTCATTATTGATAAAAGAGGTCACTTCAGGTGCTTGGAAGTGAGTTTGGACCGTGTCTGTTTGGTGAGCTTGAATATCCTCTTCGCTAGCAATGGCTAAAGAAAAACTAAAGGTGGTACCGACGAATGGTTGGCTACTGACGTATAAAGTGCCTCCCATTAATTCAATTAATTGACGGCTGATAGATAACCCCAGTCCTGCGCCTTGGCGATAACGACTGGAATCTTGCCCGGCTTGAATTAAAGGTTCAAAAATATGCTCTAACTGATCAGATGGGATCCCTTGACCGGTATCCACCACTTGAATGCGGATCTTTTTCTCAAGCATGGTTGCCGAGATAATAATTTTACCTTCAGAGGTGTATTTAATCGCATTGCCAATCAAATTGTACAGCACTTGTTCTAAGCGTTGCGCGTCGGCTAAGACGAGCGGTAACTCGGCTGGAATTTGGTTGATGATACGTATTGGCTTCTCCCCTAATAGGTGCTTAGAGAGCTCTAAAACTAACTGGGTAGTGGCTGCGAGATCGACGGTAGTCGTTTGGATATCTAAATTGCCATAACGCATTTTATGATAGTCCAATAGGTCATCGACTAAGGTGGCTAATCGTTGTCCACTATTAATAATAATCGAAAGTTGGTGTCTTTGATGTGCTGGAATTGGGCCATTGGCACCTGAGTTCAGAGCTTCTGCTATTCCCACCATCCCATGTAATGGCGTTCTTAACTCATGCGAGGTGGTCGCCAAAAACTCATCTTTTAATTTATTGGCTAAATGCAGCTCATCGTTTTGTTGGCGAATTATTTTGATATTGTCTTCTAACTTAGTATTTTGCGCGCCAATTAACTCTATTTTCTCTTTGATAGAGCGCTGCATCCGCGTAAAGCTGGTGGCGAGCCTGCCAATTTCGTCTTTGCGGTCGATATTGACGATCTCTTGCGATAAATCTCCAGCAGAGACACGTTCTGCGACCCAAGTCAGCTTGAGAAGAGGGAGCGTTATAAAGTTTGAAAGATAATGAGAACAAACAAAGACAACGATGATCCCGCCGAGCATCACAAGGTAGAAAATATGCTTCAGTTGTTGTACGCGGGCATACGCATCTTTTTCTGGTAGCTCGACGACCAAGGCCCAAGTTTTATCTTGAATGTGTATTGGTGCATAGGCAGCCAGAGTTTTTTCTTCATTTAGGTTGCTAAATGATCCGACAGAGGTCTCGCCAGATAAGGCTTTTTGAATGGCTGCGTTGCTAGAGGTGATTTGCTCAGTTGTGATGCCTTGAATGCGAGCTTGTTGATCGGAACCAATTAATAATTTCGTTATGTCTTTATTGTTATCGGCCACAATATTGGTTAATTCGGTGCTGGGCAATTTAAACATGGCATAGCTGTGAAGGTAGCCTTGCTGAATAATAGGCGCGCCTATCCAAAGGATTTGTTGACCGTGGCTTTGAGAGAAATCTGAAATCACAAGGGGAGTGTAATCTTCATTATTTTGACGAGATTTTTCGACGACTTCAATTAACTGCTGAAAAGTCTGCCCTAACATAGAGTCTTTATATTTCCCAGTTAACAGGTTGGTACCGAAATCATCATTTTTTTGGACCGAATAAGCGACATCTCCGCCAAGGTCGATTAATAAAATATCACTAAAATCAGAGCGTTTTAAAATATCAAGATAAGCCCAGTGATAGCGTTTATGAAGAAGACGATAACGCTCAGTACTGGCGTAATATTTCGAGTCAGGCAATACCGAAGTCTTAATTTGATCGCCTGAGCCTAAGATATAACGCTGTTGAGCATTGGCCCGTGATTCTTCAGGGCTGTCACCTAATTTATTAAAAGCGCTGATCAAACCATAAAAACGCCCTCCACTTGAATAGGCAAGCTCAGAACGAACAATCCCTAATGCTTCTGAGCGTTTCGCTTTTAAATAATCGTTAATTTGTTGTTTTTTCGTGTCGCGAACAGAGACTAAATATGAGGTGCTTTGCTGTTGGAGATCTTGGCTGTGAGAATGTAAGAAAAAAAGCCCAATAATGGTTAAAGGTGTGAGACTTAAAACGAGAAAAGCCACCATTAAAGTGTGCTGAAGTCTTTGAAATTTATGAGTCTTACGTGACTTTAACATGATGTCGTTATTCACCTATGGTCAATCGTTGCTAAAGGAAAGAGTATTAATTAGAAATGTCACAATTTAGATAATATGCCTTTTTACTACTTTATTCGCGAATAGTTAAGAATACTTGATTTTCGATAGTAAAAAAGGTGATCGGTGACGATGAATGTCACAAATTGGAGTGTCAAAGTACAAGAAAGCCTACTACTGGGGTAAGTAGTAGGCTGGAAGAGATGGGCGAAGCTTAGTGTTTTTGTGCTGAATAAATCGAAAATTTATTATTTTTTTCTAAGGTTTCACACTGGCCAAAGCTTTGTTGAATAATGGGCGGGTACTTTAAAAAGTTATTCGCTACGATGATCATTTGCCCTGAGTCAGTAAGGTATTGCGGGGCTTGGGATAGCAATTGTTCGGCGGCGCAATAATTGGTGTCTAACCCTGAATGAAAAGGCGGGTTACTAATGAGATTTTGATATTTTCCACTCACGTCTGAATAAATATCTGAAGCAAACACATGACCGGTTAATCCATTTTCTTTTAAGGTCGCTTTGCTAGACTCTACCGCTAAGGCACTGATATCACACATCTCTATTGTAATATTAGGATTTCTTGTTGCCATCACACAGCCGATGACGCCTGCGCCACAACCAAAATCTAAGGTTCGACCGGATAAGCGAGGTAGGGTGCTTAACAGTAATTCGCTTCCTTTATCAAATTCACCGTGGCTGAATACACCGGGCAAACTTTTGATGGTTAATGTGGTTTCACCAACAGTGAGTGGATAGGTTTTAAACCATTGTTGAATATCAAAAGGTTGTGCTTGGCGAGTGGCTTGTCCCCAATAAAATGAACAGCGTCTGGCGGAATCGTATTTTTTGATCACACCGTATTGAGCAAACATTTTTTCAATGCTTTTTACACCCGAGCGGTTTTCACCGACCACACAGATTTCGGTTTGTGGCCCGAGTTTATCCATAAGCATGGCAAGCAGGTATTCAGCTTCGGCTTTGGCTTTTGGCCAATAGAGCAAGAGCATATCGGCTTGAGTATCATCTGTTAATTGCGCGCCAAAATAAGAGCGAATTTGTGGGTAGCGTTGAAATTGCTGATGATAACCATAATGGGTTGTAAAAACCTCAACCGATTCACAGTGTTTCTCCAGCTCCAAGCAGAATAAATCTTCCGCCTCACCGGCAATCAAGACGTGTTTTCCATTAAAATAGTCAAGTTGACGTTGGGCTATTTGGCTTGGTGCTGTGTACGTTGTCATGTGAAGGGCTACCTAAAAATAAAACAGGCCTGATTTTCTCATAATCAAGCCTAGATACCAATTAATTCACCGTAGCGGCGGATGAAAAGCGAAGAAAAGTGCCGTTTCTAGCTGTTGTCTTGCATGTTCAGAAACGATTTGAATTCTTCTTCATACATTTTAAACAGCACCATGGTAATCGCAAAGATAAGTGGCCCATAAATCAAACCAATTAAGCCAAATAATTGAATGCCCCCTAGTAAGGCAAAAAAGATCATCAGAGTATCCATGCCCGCGCTACCTTGCATTAAGATTGGACGTAATAAATTATCAATCGAACCAATAACGGCAATGCCCCATACCACGATAAACAGTGCCCAAGTAATGTCACCGGTTAAGAATAAATATCCTGCCGCAGGTACCCAGACAAGGGCTGTCCCGACTACGGGAATGAAAGAAGCAGCTCCAATCATGGTCCCTAAAAATAGCCCTGGTAAGCCGACAAACCAAAATGCTAACCCCCCGACAAAGCCTTGTGCCACTGCGGTCAAAAAGGACCCTAATACAGCGGATTTTGACACTTGTTCGATCTCTGTGAGTAAGCGATCTTCTTGGCTGCGTGATAGCGGTAAAATATGTCGCATGTTATTGATTAATCGTTCTTGGTCTCGAAGCAAGAAGAATAAAACAAATAACATTAACAAGAAGTTCATAATAAAATGAGTCGCATCACCTAAAACGCCAGCGCTCACTGACACCAAAATACTCCCAAATTGTGAGATGAATTTAGCGGCTCTTTGGGCTATTTCTTGTGGAGTGACATGATCAAAGGGTAAATAATGATTGATGAGGTTGAGCCCTTTCACAACATAAGGATGAGCCAATAATTCTTGAATCCCTCCATTGGTGGCCCAAGCGTAAACCGTTTGAGATAAATGCGCCCCCTGTTGAACAATGGCAGCAAAAATTGCCAATAAAGGGAGTACAATCACAACGGTTAATAATAAACACGATAATAAGGCAGTAATATTCTTATGCTTGGGTAAAGTTTGGCTTAAGCGAGAATGAATGGGTGTTAATAATAAAGAAATAATAAATGCCATGATGATCGAATTTAGATATGGCGTGATCAATAAATAACAAGCATAAGCGGCGGCAAGTAACGCAATGATCAGCACCCAGTGCGTGGCGGTCATCTTAAATTTGTAGGGCATACATATTCCTTGTCGATGGAATCTATTAATGAAATAAAGGTCGTATGATTAATACCTAAGCTCAATGAAGGTTAAGTCATTGAGTATCTATAATGGCGATAATCAAGTCTCGAATCAATCGCTGATTTCTTGATGAATGAGCGGCATTGGTCTGGATAAAATTGAAGTAGTAAGGAGAGGTAATGGGTTGTTGTGATAATAAATGTGGTTGTGAGAAAACATCCAAAAGAAAAATCCCATGGTTTACCATTGGGGCAATATTATTAGGGATAGTCGTGGTGCTTAATTGGCAGTGGTAAACAAAAGGCTCGCCCTAGAATCCATTGGAATGTAGGGCGAGTTGATTGGTGCAATGATCACTCTTTTGCAATTATTAGAGCTTGTTTGCAATTAGAGCACTTTTGCCATAATCGTTATTTTTCTTTTGCCATAATAGCAAAGCTACGTTCAGCGGCTTCAATCGTTGCTTCGATTTCGCGAGAGGAATGCGCTAAAGACATAAAACTGGCTTCAAACGCTGACGGTGCTAAGTAAACACCATGCTCTAGCATTAAATGGAAGAAACGTTTAAAGCGCTCAGTATCACATTGAGTGACGTCTTGGTAACAAGTAATGTGTTTTTTATCGGTAAAGAAGAAACCGAACATACCACCGGCACGGTTGACGGCAAAAGGAATGTCATATTTTTCAGCCGCTTTCTTCAAGCCTTTAGTTAACTGCTTAGTGCGTTTAGCTAAACGAGCTTCATTTTCTTCACCGCGCAACTCTTTCAAGCATGCAAGGCCAGCTGCCATAGCGATAGGGTTACCAGATAACGTACCAGCTTGGTAAACAGGTCCGGTTGGCGCAACATATTGCATCACGTCTTTACGGCCACCAAAGGCACCAACAGGCATACCACCACCGATGATTTTACCTAAAGTGGTTAAATCCGGTTTGATATCATAAAAATCTTGCGCACCACCTTCAGCGACACGGAACCCTGTCATCACTTCATCAAAAATCAATAGGGCTTTATGCTCGTCACAAATCTCACGTAGACCTTCTAAAAAGCCTTCAACAGGTGGAATGCAGTTCATGTTACCAGCGACAGGTTCAACAATGATACAAGCAATTTGTTCTGGGTTGGCTGCAAATAAAGCGCGGACAGATTCAAGGTCGTTAAAAGTTGCGGTGAGGGTGTGTTTAGCAAAATCAGCCGGAACGCCCGGAGAGCTAGGTTGACCTAAAGTTAATGCGCCAGATCCCGCCTTGACCAGTAGGCTATCGGCATGGCCGTGGTAGCAACCTTCAAATTTTAGAATTTTATCTCGGCCAGTAAAGCCACGAGCAAGACGAATCGCACTCATTGTTGCTTCCGTACCAGAGCTTACCATGCGTAATTGTTCCATGGATGGCACCATTTCAGACACCAGCTCCGCCATTTTGATTTCAGTTTTGGTCGGTGCGCCAAAGCTTAAACCACGCTCTGCCGCTTTGATAACAGCATTACGAACGGCTTTATTGTTGTGGCCTAAAATCATTGGGCCCCAAGAGCCGACGTAATCAATGTAAGCTTTACCATCGGCATCAAAAATTAATGGCCCATCAGCACGTTCGATAAAAAGAGGATCACCTCCCACACCGTTGAATGCTCGAACGGGAGAGTTAACACCACCGGGAATGGTTTGTTGGGCTTTTTGGTATAGTTCTGAGGATTTACTCATGCTCTATCCTTAAATAGTGTATGACGACTTACTCGCTGCTCGGCTTATTGACAGTAGGCCAGATAAGTTAGGCAGAAGAGATTCATTATGTGAATGATTAAATTCGTGTCGGTATTGTATATTAGATGACACTATTTGTACTTGTTTCCTCGTTTTTTTCTTGTAACAGAGAAGTAATGTTAGTTTTCATCGTTTTATTTACTAAGTGACGATGAATACTTGAACGATAAGGTCAGGTATTGGATAATCACCCTATCTGTAATGCGCTTTGGATAGCGGCGCATTCTACCTAATCGTGATACTGAGTAGTTTTACTTGGTAAGTACGCTAATGAGAGAGGTCGTCATGAGCGATGAACAATTACCATTATCTTTTTCTGATACTGCTGCATCTCGCGTTAAAGCATTAATTTCAGAAGAAGAAAATCCAAATTTGAAATTACGTGTTTATATCACCGGTGGTGGTTGTAGTGGATTTCAATATGGTTTTACTTTTGATGAAAATATCAACGACGGTGACATGACCATTGTGAAGCAAGGCGTTACTTTAGTCGTTGATCCGATGAGCTTACAATATTTAATCGGTGGCGTTGTCGATTACACCGAAGGATTAGAAGGCTCACGTTTCTTTGTGAATAACCCTAATGCCACGACGACATGTGGCTGCGGCGCTTCATTTAGCGTGTAGCGTGCAAAAAATAATAAAGGCCCAGTTAGTTTTTAATTAACTGGGCCTTTTTTATGTCTAACCTAAAGTCTTCAGTGTCGTTGGACAGATTGTAGTTCGACAGATTGCAACTAGACAGACTGAAACTAGACAGAAAGACTGAGCAATCAATAGCTTGGTTTATTCATTGGCAATTAAACGATTATCATAACGTTCCAATTTGGCTAATTGTTGATTAGCAAATTGAATGAATTTTTGTTTTTTCTGCCCTGAAAGGGATTTAGATTGAGGCAAATCGACCGTACGTGGATTTTTATGGACCCCATTCACGAGAAACTCATAGTGTAAGTGTGGGCCTGTGACACGTCCGGTTCCGCCTAATGTGCCAATCGTATCGCCTTGTTTTACACGTTGACCCGTTTTGACTAAGCGTTTTTGTAAATGAAGATACTTAGTAATATAAGTGTTGCTATGACGAATAAATACATAGTTACCATTAAATTGGTTATAGCCAGATTTATCTACGATGCCATCACCCGCGGCCCAAATCGGTGTTCCCACTGGCGCCGCATAATCAGTGCCACGGTGCGCTGTGACTTTTCCGGTTACTGGGTGGCGACGAGTTGGGTTAAAGTTAGAACTGACTCGACGAAAATCTACGGGTGAGCGTAAAAAGGCTTTTTTCATTGCACGACCATTCTCGTCGTAATAATTGCCATCATCAGGATTTAATATAGCTTTGAAGGTACTACCTTGGTTACTAAAGACGGCGGCAATAATGTTTCCGCCGCCAATATTGCGACCTTCTACAAATTGCTCTTCAAACAACACTTCAAAATGGTCGCCCGCGCGAATATCTAATGCAAAATCGATATCCCAGCCAAAAATACCCGCTAACGACATAATTTGATTGGCAGTTAAACCGGAAGAAGCACCGGCGTTCCAAAAACTTGACGTGATGGTTGCCTCTGCATGGTTTAAATGGGTATTGATCTCTTTTTTCTCGATATGAGAGCGAAAGCTATCTTTTACTTTTGAAATTCGAAATGATTCATAAGCAGAAATGGGGCGAATTAATTGAGTAAATTCATGATCTTCATTAAATCCAAAAATCAATTTGTCTCCTGGGCGAAGACGAGATAATTGATTTTCAATTGCTTTATCACTGGAAACCAACTGATAAAGTAATTGGGCAGATAAACCAATGCGATTAAATAAAAGGGCGGTACTTTCTCCCGATTTTACCGTATAGGTTTCCCAGTCGATAAATACTTTGGGAGGCCCTTGGGGCGTTAATATGTCATCAGAAATCGTGAGTGGGTAATGTTTTCCAACCGTTAAACGAGGCTCATTACGGGTGAGTTCTTCCATGTCAGGAAGAGAGAAAGCAAGCATAACTGTGACAGCGCTAATAAAAGCTATCCATGCTTTATGAAAAAACGGTAATTGATTAAGGAATGCTCGCATTGTTGAAAATTATTCTGTTATTGTGGCAATAAATTGCTTGGAAAAAGAGATGTGCCAGTCTAACTGGTTTCCAAAAACAGCGCTATTGCGTATTATGTCCTGATTATACATTTTTACAGAATTGTTGGAGAAAACCTAAATGTCGAGTATTGAAGCTGCATTAGCTGAGATTAAACGTGGTGTTGATGAGCTTATCCCTGAAGAAGAACTGATTGAAAAGTTAAAAGAGAATCGTCCGCTGAAAATTAAATTAGGTGCCGATCCAACTGCCCCTGATATTCATTTAGGCCACACGGTTATTTTAAATAAACTTCGTACTTTCCAAGACCTTGGTCATGAAGTCACGTTTTTGATTGGTGACTTCACCGGTATGGTTGGTGATCCAAGTGGTAAAAATACGACCCGTCCACCACTGACTCGTGAAGATGTTCTGGCTAATGCTGAAACCTATAAGAAGCAAGTCTTTAAGATTCTAGACCCAGAAAAAACGACTATTCAGTTTAACTCAGAGTGGTTATCACATCTTGGCGCAGAAGGCATGATCCGTTTAGCATCAAATCAAACGGTTGCCCGTATGCTAGAGCGTGATGATTTCAAAAAACGTTATGCCAGCAACCAACCTATTGCGATTCATGAGTTTATGTATCCGTTACTACAAGGCTATGATTCTGTTGCGATGGAAACAGACGTGGAGCTAGGCGGTACTGATCAGAAGTTCAACTTATTGATGGGACGTGAGCTACAAAAAGCCCATGGTCAAAAACCACAAGTCGTTCTGATGATGCCATTATTAGTGGGTTTAGACGGTGAGAAAAAAATGTCTAAATCAGCGCATAACTACATTGGTGTGAGTGAAGCGCCAAGTGAAATGTTTGGTAAAATCATGTCAATCTCTGATGATTTGATGTGGAGTTACTACGAATTGTTGTCGTTCCGTCCATTAGAAGAAGTAGCTCAATTTAAAGCAGATGTTGAAGCGGGTAAAAACCCTCGTGACATTAAAGTGCTGCTAGCTAAAGAAATCATTGCTCGTTTCCACTCTGAAGCAGATGCGGAAGCGGCAGAACAAGAATTTGTGAACCGTTTCGCGAAAAATCAAATCCCAGATGAAATGCCTGAATTTGAATTTGAAGCAGGAATTGCCATTACGAACGCTTTAAAAGAAGCGGGTCTAGTCGCTTCTACTTCTGATGCGATGCGTATGATTCGTCAAGGTGCGGCGAAAATGGATGGGGAGAAAATTGAAGATACTAAATTGATCCCACAAGTGGGCACCTCTGTATACCAAGTTGGTAAACGTAAATTTGCTCGCATTACCATTAAGTAATGTCACTATCGATTTGATGGGCTATCAAAGATAAATAAAGCTACACAAAGACAGCTCAATCATATCAATATCAATATCAATATCGATAAAAATACTATTGCAGCCCGGCACTTAAATGTGTCGGGCTTTTTTGGGGCTATTAGCATAAAAAACTTTGGGCTATCAGCATAAAAAACGCCCGAATCAGAATAGAGGATTCGGGCGAGTGTTTGGTGCTTTTCTTTTAGGTTGGCAGCTCTGGTTAAACCTCTTTTTTCTGTGTATCTTCAGCTTGTGCTGTGTCAGCACTGGCTTTTAGTTGCTGAGCCTCATCCATTTGTTTTTGTACCAACTTAGCTTTATTGATCATAGGAGTGATGGTTGACCCTTGAATGAGAATCGAGAACACCACTACCGCATAAGTCATTACCATAATGATTTCTTTGACATCAATTTGATCTGCCGTCACAAAGTATTTACCGTGTGGAATAGATAGTGCCATTGCAAGTGCTAGACCGCCACGTAGGCCGCCCCAAGTTAAGATTTTTACCGACCATTTATTGTAGGTGCGGAAACGTTTGAAGCCAATAAATGGGATCCAGACGCTCAAGAAGCGGGCAAGCAATACCAGTGGAATCGCAATCGCCATCATAATCCAATCTTCTGAGTGGAATTCAAAAAGCAATAATGACATACCAATTAATAGGAATAAGATGCCATTTAAGAATTCATCAATTAACTCCCAGAAATGATCCATATGTTCGGTACTTTCTTTAGAGAACCCGACATAGCGCGTCCAGTTACCAATCATGATACTCGCAACCACCATTGCGAGAGGGCCTGATACCTCGAGTGTTTCAGCAAACGCATAACCTGCGGTTGGAATACAGATCATCAACAGCAGTTCCATTGAGTGATCGTTGGTTGAGCTGATGAGGTAATGGAACAGTAGCCCTAATACAAAACCATAAACAATACCGCCCACGGCTTCTTGCATAAATAAAGAAACCACATTACCAAAGGTTGGAGCGTGGCCACCAAAGGCAACTGTAAAAATGGTAACGAAGATAACTAAGCCAATACCATCGTTAAATAAAGATTCGCCTTCGATTTGAGTCGAAATACGTTGTGGAGCTTTTAATTTTTTAACAATGGCCAATACAGCGATGGGGTCGGTTGGTGAAATCAATGCACCAAACAATAAGCAGTAAATGAGATCAATGTGAATATTAATCACATTACAGATCCAATAGAGGCTGAAACCGATAAAGAAGGTTGAGAATAATGTTCCCACAAACGCCAGTATGGCAATTTCCCATTTTTGATCAGAAAAATGAGGAAGTTTGATCCCAAGACCACCGGCAAATAATAAGAAACCTAAAATCCCATTTAATAGGAAGTTTTCAAAGTTTATCTCTGCCATAGTCTTTGACGCGATATCAACTAAGTTGAACCAGCCGCTATGACCGGCAATGAGTATCAAAAGTGAAAGTACCATTGCGCCTGCAGTAATGGCGATCGTTGTCTGTAAACGACCAAATTTACTGTTAATCAATGCTATCAGCATCGCAGCAAACGATAAGAAGCAAAGCGTGTTATAAACCGACATAGTTTAACCTTGGTTGAGTGTAACAATTTGTAATTCGGCAATTTTCATGTGCTTCATTATAAATATCAATACATTTTTTATAAGATTAGAGCAAGAGAGACAAAATACATGGTAAAAAAGAGAATCTGGTAGCATTAAAAGTTATTTTAGACGTCTAGATTTCTATGCTAGGATGTCCAAAAGAGATAAGGAAAGAGGTTGTATCGTGGCTGGAAGCACTAGTACTCATCGTAATGAAGTGAAAAATCAAATTGAAGCATTATTAGCATCACGCATTTTATTAATTGATGGCGGGATGGGGACCATGATCCAATCGCATCAGTTACAAGAAGCCGATTATCGTGGTGAACGCTTTGCCGATTGGCATAGTGATCTCAAAGGTAATAATGACTTATTGGTCTTAACTCAACCGCAACTCATCAAGCAAATCCACTCGGATTATTTGGCCGCTGGCGCAGATATTCTCGAAACCAATACCTTTAATGCCACCACCATTGCGATGGCTGATTATGATATGCAAAGTTTGAGTGCGGAAATTAACTTTGCTGCCGCCAAACTTGCCAAACAAGCGGCGCAAGAGTGGACTGCAAAAACACCAGAGAAACCTCGTTTTGTCGCCGGTGTATTAGGGCCAACGAACCGCACTTGTTCGATTTCTCCTGATGTTAATGACCCAGGTTTTCGCAATGTCTCATTTGATGAGTTAGTACTTGCTTACTCTGAATCAACACGCGCCTTGATTGAGGGCGGAGTTGATATCATCATGATCGAAACTATCTTTGATACCTTAAATGCCAAAGCATGTGCCTTTGCGGTATTAAGTGTGTTTGATGAGATTGGCTACAAATTACCTGTGATGATTTCAGGTACTATCACCGATGCCTCAGGCCGAACTTTATCCGGTCAAACAACCGAAGCTTTCTATAATGCCTTGCGCCATGTTGAACCGTTATCTTTTGGTTTGAACTGTGCATTAGGGCCAGATGAATTACGACAATATGTTGAAGAGTTATCGCGCATTTCAGAAAGTTTTGTCTCCGCTCACCCTAATGCAGGTTTACCGAATGCTTTTGGTGAATACGATCTTGAACCGCGTGAAATGGCCAAACACATTCAAGAATGGGCGCAAAGTGGTTTCTTAAATATGGTCGGTGGTTGTTGTGGTACAACGCCTGAGCATATTCGCCAAATGGCCCGCGTGGTTGATGGCCTTAAGCCGCGCGCATTGCCAGAGCTTCCAAAAGCCTGTCGCTTGTCAGGTCTTGAGCCACTAACTATTGATCAAGACTCGCTTTTTGTGAACGTTGGTGAACGTACTAACGTCACTGGCTCGGCTAAGTTCAAGCGTTTAATTGTAGAAGAAGAATACGATGAAGCGCTTGATGTGGCGCGTGAACAAGTGGCTAATGGCGCACAGATCATCGATATCAACATGGATGAAGGGATGCTCGATGCCAAAGCTTGTATGGAGCGTTTCTTAAACCTCTGCGCCTCGGAGCCTGAAATTTCCAAAGTGCCGATCATGGTTGACTCCTCCAAATGGGAGGTGATTGAAGCTGGCCTGAAATGCGTGCAAGGCAAAGGCATAGTTAACTCCATTTCGATGAAAGAAGGCGTGGATAAATTCATCGAGCAAGCCAAGCTGATCCGTCGTTATGGCGCAGCTGTGATTGTGATGGCATTTGATGAAATTGGTCAGGCTGATACGCGTGAACGCAAAACTGAAATCTGTACTAAAGCGTACCGTATCTTAGTAGATGAGATCGGTTTCCCACCCGAAGACATTATTTTTGACCCTAATATCTTTGCGATTGCTACCGGCATTGAAGAGCATAATAACTATGCGGTTGATTTCATTGAAGCGGTAGGAGATATCAAGCGAGACCTACCTTATGCCATGATTTCTGGTGGCGTGTCGAATGTGTCGTTCTCATTTCGTGGTAATAACTACGTACGTGAAGCGATTCATGCGGTATTCCTGTATCACTGCTTTAAGAAAGGCATGGATATGGGGATCGTCAACGCGGGTCAATTAGAAATTTACGATAACGTACCCGATAAATTGCGTGAAGCGGTAGAAGATGTGGTGCTTAACCGTCGAGAAGATGGTACTGAGCGTTTGCTGGATATCGCTGAAGAGTATCGCGCCAATGGAGTGGGCAAAGCCGAAGATCCCGCCTTGTTGGAATGGCGTACTTGGGAAGTAGAAAAACGCCTAGAGCACGCCTTAGTCAAAGGCATTACCGAATTTATTGTTGAAGATACAGAAGAAGCGCGTCAAAAAGCAGCGAAGCCTTTAGAAGTGATCGAAGGCCCGTTGATGGATGGCATGAACGTAGTCGGGGATTTATTCGGTGAAGGTAAAATGTTCTTGCCGCAAGTGGTGAAATCGGCGCGTGTGATGAAGCAAGCGGTGGCCTATCTCGAACCTTATATTGATGCTGAAAAACAAGTTGGACAAACCAACGGTAAGATTTTATTGGCGACGGTAAAAGGTGATGTGCATGACATTGGTAAGAACATTGTTGGCGTCGTTTTGCAATGTAACAACTACGAAATCATCGATCTGGGCGTGATGGTGCCAACCGAGAAAATCCTTAAAGTCGCCAAAGAAGAAAACGTCGATATTATTGGTCTATCAGGGCTAATCACGCCATCGCTTGATGAAATGGTGCATGTGGCGAAAGAAATGGAGCGTCAAGGCTTCGACTTACCATTATTGATTGGTGGTGCCACTACCTCGAAAGCCCATACTGCGGTAAAAATCGAGCAAAACTACTCACAACCTGTGGTGTATGTGAATAATGCTTCACGTGCAGTTGGGGTGTGCTCTGCGTTGTTGTCTGATAGCTTGCGTCCAGCTTTTGTAGAAAAACTCGATCTTGATTATGAACGAGTGCGTGATCAGCATGCTCGTAAACGCCCTCGGACTAAACCGGTGACCTTAGAACGTGCTCGTGACAATAAAGTTGCGATTGATTGGCAAGTCTATACCCCGCCGGCACCAGCAAAACCGGGCGTGCATGTATTTGAACATATTGATACTGCGATCTTACGTCGATACATCGATTGGACGCCTTTCTTCTTAACATGGGGATTAATGGGTAAATACCCGGCAATTTTTGAGCATGAAGAAGTCGGTGAAGAAGCTCAGCGTTTGTATGATGATGCCAATGTCTTTTTAGATCGAATTGAACAAGAAGGGCTGCTGAAAGCCAGCGGCATGTGTGGCATGTTCCCTGCTAATAGTGTTGGTGATGACATTGAAGTGTATGCCGATGAATCGCGTACACAAGTGATTAAAGTGCTGCACAATTTGCGCCAACAAACGGAAAAGCCGAAAGGAGCGAACTATTGTTTATCCGATTACATTGCGCCAAAAGCCAGTGGTAAAGCCGATTGGATTGGTGGCTTTGCGGTAACCGGTGGTATTGGTGAGCGAGAGTTGGCCGATGCCTATAAAGCGCAAGGTGATGACTTTAATGCGATTATGATCCAAGCCGTTGCCGATCGCTTAGCTGAAGCTTTTGCTGAATACATGCATGAAATGGTGCGCAAAGACATTTGGGGTTATTCACCAGATGAAGCGCTCACCAATGATGATTTGATCCGTGAAAAATACCAAGGTATTCGCCCAGCGCCAGGTTATCCTGCTTGTCCTGAGCACACGGAAAAAGGTAGCTTGTGGGAGCTTCTCAAAGTAGAAGAAACCATTGGCATGTCATTGACCTCAAGTTATGCGATGTGGCCGGGAGCTTCAGTTTCGGGTTGGTACTTCTCACACCCAGAATCTCGTTATTTTGCGATCGCTCAGATCCAACAAGATCAAGCGGAAGATTACGCTAAACGTAAAGGTTGGGATGAAGTGGAAATGGAGAAGTGGTTAGGGCCGAATTTGAGCTAAAGATAGGGAAGAGCGGTCCCTGGTCCCTAGTTCCTAGGTGGCGGAGGCTGTTAATTCTTCTTGTTTCTTCAAGCTATTTAGCTGATAAAATAAAGGCGATAACTTATTAACAGTTATCGCCTTTAATCTTTTTAAATTCTTAAACTTTTATTTGCTGAGTAAGGGATTGAAAGCGGATCCGAATCTTCTTTTCCTAGAAACTAGGGACTAGAACCCTCGTGCCTTCCTTATTCAAATAACTCTCTATGTAATACTTCTACCGCATGTTTGGCTTCTTGAGATTCTAATAAGAAACATAGATTATGGGGGCTAGCACCATAACAAATCATACGTAAGTTAACGTCTTCGAGCGCAGTAAATACTTGCTTCGCATAGCCTTTCTTAGCGCTCATTTTATTACCAATTAAAGCGACTAAGCTCAGGTTGTGTTCCACTTCAACGTTACACAGCTGTTCCAATTCTGCGCGGGCATCGACGGGCAGCTCTGGAGCTTGTCCTGAGGTGTTGGTTTGATCTAGGGTTAAAGAGACACTGACTTCTGAGGTCGTGATTAAATCAACGGAAACTTGGTACTTGGCCAAAATTGCAAAGACTTGCGCAAGGAAGCCATAAGTTTGGAACATATCAAGGCTGCGTAGTGTGACCATAGTTTGGTTGTTACGCAGTGCTAATGCACGAAACAGTGGGGCACTTTCGACTTGCTGACGAATCCAAGTCCCACCTTTTTCTGGTTCACGAGAAGAGCCCACAAAAACCGGGATCTTATGACGTAAAGCCGGAAGCAGAGTAGACGGATGAAGGATTTTGGCCCCAAAATTGGCCATTTCAGAAGCTTCACTAAAACTGATTTCAGGAATCGGAGTGGCTTTGGGCGCAATACGAGGATCGGTGGTATAGATCCCTGGGACATCGGTCCAAATTTCTAAACCACAAGCTTTGACCGCTTCAGCAATTAAAGCAGCACTGTAGTCACTGCCACCACGGCCTAAAGTAGTGGTATTGCCGTCCACATCACTACCAATAAAGCCTTGGGTGATCACCACATAGTCTTGGCAAAGTGGTGATAACTTTTGTTGTGCTAACGCCGAGATTTCAGGGATATTAGGCTCCGCTTTACCAAAGTCTCCATTAGTACGCAGAACTTCGCGGATATCAAAACGTACCGCTTGAATGCCACGTTCAATCATCAATTGAGTCAAAATGTGGGTCGACATTAATTCACCACACGCAACAATGTGGTCAGTCAGTTTATCGCTCGATTGAAATGAGGCTGCCTCAGCCATACCGGCTAAGATCTCTAAAATATCATCAACCGCTTGTTTGGTTTTTTGCTGATCAGAAAAGTGTTCAATGATGGAATAATGAATGGTTTTTAGTTCGGTAAAGATAGCGTCACGATCATTGGGATTTTGTACACCTAATGCTAATTCGACTAAGAGATTGGTGACGCCAGAACAAGCGCTGCTGACGACCAGTTTCGTCGTCGGGTTATTTTCAATGATAGTGGCACAACGACTCATGGCATCGAAATTTGCCACACTAGTCCCACCAAATTTTGCTACGTTAAATGCGCTCACGGCATAGTCTCCCATTTGATACCAATCAGAGCGTGAAAGCCTCACACTGTTTTTCTATAAATAATGATGATTGGTATTACTTCATAAATACTTATCAAAATTGGATAAGCAAACGTCCATTGTTGAAGAGCGATTTCTTAGAGCAGGGCAATACATAGAGGCCAACACCGAACAGTGTGACCATGCAAACCTGAGAAGCTCTTCACCATAAAGTATGGTGACAGTTGACAGGATTCAACCTGTACAACCGATGGGAAATAACCGTATAAGCTAAAGATGCAACTAAGGTATTTAGCAGCTTTAATTTATCAGTTTAAATGCCCGAGCATTTACCCATCTCGGCGTAACTCCCCCTGAATGATTGGTGTTGGATATCGGGATCCACCGACCATCTGCCTGGGTTACGCTCCTCTTCTTAGTTAATCTGAATTCAGATTAGTGTGATGATCCATCGTGTGAGTCACCACGTTCCTTTCAACCTAAATTAGGCAGAAATGAAGCTACATTGAACGTTGTTGTTGGTGAAAAGTCAATCATCGAAGTAAGAGAATAAGCATTTTTTTCGAGTTGATTTGATGGCGATAAAATTCAAGAATGTAGATAACATGTTCTTTGAGCTTATTGCTTAATTATTGGTACTTGTAGCACACACTTTCCGTTTCCCAAACATGATCGAAAGATGATGCCAACGGAGATTATAATAATGGATGATACTATTAAGGATATTTATGACTTTTCAACGTTTTCTTCCACCACGCCGAATTTTAATGGGGCCAGGGCCTTCTGATATTTCCTCTGATGTTTTACAAGCGTTAAGTCGTCCTACTGTTGGACACTTAGACCCTTTGTTTATTGGGATGATGGATGATGTCAAAGCTTTGCTAAAATACGCTTTTCAAACGGAAAATGAATTTACCATTCCTGTTTCAGCACCCGGCAGTGCTGGCATGGAAGCTTGCTTTGTGAACTTAATTGAACCAGGCGATAAAGTGATCATTTGCCGTAATGGTGTCTTTGGTGAACGAATGCGTGAAAACGCCCTTCGCAGCGGTGCCGAGGTGGTGCTGGTGGATGATGAATGGGGGCAACCTGTCAGTGTTGAGAAAGTGAAATCCGCTTTCATGGAACATAGTGATGCCAAAATATTAGCCTTTGTGCATGCTGAAACCTCGACCGGCGCATTAAGTGATGCCCAAGCGCTCTCTCAAGTTGCCAAACATTATGGCGCATTGACCATAGTGGATGCGGTGACCTCATTAGGTGGCGTGCCTTTGAAAGTCGATGAGTGGCAATTAGATGCGGTTTACTCTGGGAGTCAAAAATGCTTATCGTGCGTCCCGGGGCTATCCCCAATCACCTTTTCTCCTAACGCGATCGCAAAAATCCAAGCACGTAAAACGCCAGTACAAAGCTGGTTTCTCGATCAAAGTTTAGTATTGGGCTATTGGAGCGGGGAAGGAAAGCGCAGCTATCATCATACGGCTCCAGTCAATAGCTTGTATGCGTTACATGAAGCCTTGCTCGCTTTATATCAAGAAGGGCTTGAGAATGCGTGGCAACGTCATGCTGAAATGCATCAAAAATTAAAAGCTGGCCTAGAAGCTTTAGGTTTTCAATATGTGGTGGATGAGGCGCATCGTTTACCTCAACTTAACTCTGTTTATTTACCTGAAGGGGTGGATGATGCCAGCACTCGTCAACAGTTATTACAACAATATAACCTTGAAGTCGGGGGAGGCTTAGGGGCTTTAGCCGGTAAAGTGTGGCGTATTGGTTTAATGGGTTATAGCGCAAAAAATGAAAATGTCGCGCTGTGTTTGAAAGCGTTGCAAGAGACGATCGAAGGTAAATAAGTAAATAAGTAAATAAGTAAATAAGCACCGAGTCCTTATTCTGGCCATAAAAACACAATCATCGTGACAAGTCGCTATTGGTTGACAACATAGCGAAGGATGGCGAGTAAAAGGAGAGTGATTAGGACAACGAGTGAAGAGAAATCCGGCGCTCGTTGTCCATTTTTAGATTGTAGAGAGTCCTAAGATATGCCTCTAAAAACTCGCTATTAGGACCGATAAAGCTATTCTTTTTCCGCTCCTGAAATCGCTTGAGCCGCAGATAACGCCGCTGCGCGAGAGGCTCTTTCTTGTGGTGACAGATAACGAATTTTTGAAAAATCTTGCTCAGGGAATAAAAATTCAGCCTCTTTACGTATTTCAGCGGCTTTTTTATCTTCTCCGATACCTTGATAAGCCACAATTAGGTTGGAATAAAAGGCGGCGCGAGGTTTACGTTTTATGATTTCAGTAGCCCACTCAATATAAGGTTGAATGTATTCTGGTTTATCCAAATGTAAGCCAATATTCATTTGTGTATGATAGACATCCCAATCAAATCGATCTTTCCAAACACTTGGGTTAGACACCTGATTCAATAAATCGGGATTCAGTGGACGAGTATATTCAAATCGACTGAGGACATAATTCGTATGTAATGCGGTTAACATGAAAAAGGCCGTGACGATCGGAATGAGGAGAGAAACCACACGCAATAGGCTTTTTGATACATGAGCGAAAGCAAAGGTTTGATATTGAGACGTTAATTGGTCGACCCAGTAAATCAAGATAACAAATATGATCCAGTGGATCGCAGAATGATAAAATGGATATTCTAGTTGGGTATGCAGCACGATCGGGAAGAATAACCCCACGAGGGCAAGATGAGTTCCTTTCGGGGATTTTCTGACTCTGCGAAATACCGCAAGTGCGGCGAGGATTAATCCAAGAATAGGGAGGATTCCGCCTTCTACCGCCCAATAAAGAATTTCATTATGCGGGTGATCCATTGAGGGTAACCCTGGGTGGTAGTTGTGATTTAATTGGTGCTGGCGCGCGGTATAGACCATATAAGCGGGTTCAAATTTACCATAACCATAACCAGAAAGCGGTTGCTCGATCACCATATCGACAGTTTGCGGAAAAGTGTAACGGCGCGGACTTTCCAGATTAGATTTCTGAGCAATTAACTCATTCCCACCATTAAGTGTCGCTAAGGTATAGCCCCCGGTTAAGCCTAAAATGACCGAGATTGCCCAAAGCGTGAGTGTCTGTTTTGGGGCAAATTTGACTAAATAAGGGATTAATAACAAGGTTGCCACACTAGCGCCTAGCCAACCAGTGCGAGAAGCCAGTACCCATAATAAAGGAATCGTGATCAGAGGCATCAACAATAATAATATAGCGACGGCTTTATGGTGCAGAGTGCGTGTTTGCTGCTGTCGCGCTAATAAATAAGAGCTGACTGCCAAACCGGTAGCAAAGAAACTCGCGGTGACATTGGGCTGTTGGAAAATGGCGAAAGGTCGATTGGATTCAGTATTGTAACCAAACGAATTACCGGGCTCTAAAAACAAATATTGAAAATAGCTGTACACCGACTCAATAAACACCGCTCCCACAATAAAGAGCAATAGGGTTTGCTTTTGTTTGATTGAGAGGGGGTATTGATGAAGAATGAGTAACAACAGCCAACCTGCCCACAAGCCAATCAGCCTTAACATGACATCTTGTCCATTTGAGTCTGGATAGAAGACAGGGATGGTTAAAATAATACAGACGATAAACATCACGACCGTTAGGCTCGTAATACGTATTTTTTGCAGATTGCTTATCGCATAAAGACCAATGCCAAAGCTTATGCTAAGCGCTAACCAAGTGGTGGTGTTAAAAGAAAGTGTGAGGCCAGCGCCGCCTGGGTTTGGTTGAAAATAATGCATGGCAATGAAAAAAACGATCCCTAATGACCATAAAAAAGGTTTCGCTAAAATGCTTGGCTCAGGTACTTCCTCTAATTGAGTGCCTTGAGTGTGTAAGATTGCCATGTCAGTTACAGTCCTAAATTGTCGCAGTAAAATTTGCCACTAATACTATCATTAATGAGTAAAAAAAGATGAGCTAAGATCAAAGCTGCGAGCGGAATAACGAGGTGTTGTTGAAGAAAATTAGCTTGATGGATAATGAGATAGGATCATAATCCCCGAGACCCGAGACCCGAGACCCGAGACCCGAGACCCGAGACCCGAGACCCGAGACCCGAGACCCGAGACCTCGTTCATCTATTTCAATAATGGCTTTAAGAAATGCGCCGTGTGTGAGCCCTTGACTTTCACTACTTGTTCAGGTGTACCCGCGGCAATGATTTCACCGCCACCACTTCCCCCTTCAGGGCCTAAATCAACAATCCAATCTGCGGTTTTGATGACATCAAGATTGTGTTCAATCACTACAATGGTATTGCCGTGGTCACGTAAGCGATGCAGCACGGTCAGTAATTGCTGAATATCGTGGAAGTGCAGCCCTGTTGTCGGTTCATCGAGAATGTATAAGGTTTTTCCGGTATCACGTTTGGAAAGCTCTTTGGCCAGTTTCACTCGTTGCGCTTCACCGCCTGATAACGTTGTTGCCGCTTGCCCTAAACGAATATAAGACAAGCCAACATCGATTAAGGTTTTGAGTTTGCGAGCAATCACCGGCACCGGTTCGAAGAAGGCGTGCGCATCTTCGACTGTCATTTCTAAAACCTCATCAATGCTCTTGCCTTTGTAGCGTACATCTAAGGTCTCACGATTATAACGCTTACCTTTACAAGCATCACAAGGTACATACACGTCAGGTAAGAAGTGCATTTCCACTTTAATAACCCCATCACCTTGGCAGGCTTCACAGCGTCCACCACGAACGTTAAAACTAAAGCGCCCCGGTTTATAGCCACGAGAGCGAGACTCTTGAGTGCCGGCAAACAGTTCACGAATGGGGGTGAAAATGCCAGTATAGGTCGCTGGGTTTGAACGTGGGGTACGGCCAATTGGGCTTTGGTTAATATCAATTACCTTATCAAAGTGCTCAAGGCCATTGATTTTCTTATAAGGTGCGGCTTCAGCTGTGGTCGCGCCATTTAAACGTGCATGGGCAATTTTAAAGAAAGTATCATTAATCAGAGTCGATTTACCGGAGCCAGATACACCTGTCACACAAGTCAATAAGCCTACCGGAATAGAAAGGTCGACATTGTGTAAGTTATTGCCGGTTGCGCCAATCAACTCGACCACTTTCTTTTTATCTATTGGCGTGCGTTGTTTCGGCACTTCAATTTGTTTTACGCCACTTAAGTATTGGCCTGTCAGTGAGTTCGGGTTGTCGAGGATATCTTGCATGCTGCCTTCGGCAATCACATTCCCACCATGAACACCGGCTCCAGGGCCAATATCGATCACATGGTCGGCCGCACGGATCGCATCTTCATCGTGTTCGACCACCAATACGGTATTGCCTAAATCACGCAGGTGGATCAAGGTTTTGAGTAAGCGTTCATTATCACGCTGATGTAATCCGATCGAGGGCTCATCGAGTACGTACATCACACCGACTAATCCTGCCCCAATTTGACTGGCAAGACGAATACGCTGCGCTTCTCCACCGGATAAGGTTTCGGCGCTCCGTGATAAGTTCAGGTAATTCAGCCCCACGTTGATCAAGAAATTTAAACGGTCGTTGATCTCTTTTAAGATCTTCTCTGCGATTTGTGCTCGTTGCCCAGTCAGTTGCAAGGATGCAAAAAACTGCATCGCGTCATGAATACTCATCTCAACCACTTGTGGCAAGTTGGTATTGTCAATAAAGACATGACGAGCTTCGGTTTTTAGACGCGCACCACCACAGCTTGAGCAGCATTTATTTGAAATATATTTAGATAACTCTTCACGAACAGAGTTCGATTCTGTTTCATGATAGCGGCGATTTAAGTTATTGAGGATGCCTTCAAAAGGATGGCGTTTAACGCGAATATCACCACGATCATTGACGTATTTAAATTCGATTTGTTCTTTCTTCGAGCCGTTTAAGACCACCTCTCGAATTTTCTTCGGTAGTTGATTAAAGGGTTGTTGTAAATCGAAGTCATAATGTTCAGCCAATGCGCTTAACATTTGAAAGTAATAGAAGTTCTTTTTATCCCAACCACGAATGGCCCCATTGGCTAAGCTTAGGCTTTCGTCTTGGATGACACGCTCGGCATCAAAATATTGTTGTACCCCTAAACCGTCACAGGTTTCACAGGCCCCGGCTGGGTTGTTAAAAGAGAATAAGCGCGGCTCTAGCTCTCGCATGCTGTAGCCACAGTGTGAACAAGCGAAATTTGCTGAGAAAATAATGTCTTCTTGGTTATCATCATCCATCCAACTGACGGTAGCGGTGCCACCGGAAAGCTCTAACGCGGTTTCAAATGATTCAGCCAAACGTTGTTGAATTCCCTCACGCACTTTAAAGCGATCCACCACCACTTCAATGGTGTGTTTTTTATGCAGCTCTAAGGTCGGTGGATCGGAAAGATCACAGGTTTCACCATCAATACGAGCACGGATAAAACCTTGTGCGGCGAGATTTTGTAGCGTTTTAACATGCTCACCTTTACGTTCTTTCACGATCGGGGCCAGTAACATCAGTTTGCTGTTTTCTGGCATTTCTAGCACTTTATCAACCATTTGTGAGATGGTTTGTGCTGCAAGCGGTGTATCGTGCTCTGGGCAACGCGGCTCTCCTACACGAGCGTAAAGCAGACGCAAATAATCGTAGATTTCAGTAATGGTACCAACGGTTGAACGAGGGTTATGAGAGGTCGACTTTTGTTCAATAGAAATCGCCGGAGATAAGCCTTCGATATGATCCACATCGGGTTTTTCCATCAAGGATAAAAATTGGCGAGCGTAGGCAGAAAGAGATTCAACATAACGACGCTGCCCTTCAGCATAGAGGGTATCAAACGCTAATGACGATTTACCTGAACCTGATAAACCGGTAATGACAATCAATTTATCTCGAGGGATGGTGAGGTTGATGTTTTTAAGGTTGTGGGTTCGGGCGCCGCGAACTTCGATTGTTTCCATGCTTCACGTTCTCATTGGTTAAAAGTTAGCGCCATTAGTATTACATAAGTTTGAAAAAGTAGAAATAAGATACTGTATAAATTGACAGTAAAAAGCCGTCTTCATAGGCAATGAAGACGGCTTTCAAATAGAATAAGCTCAGGCTAAATAGAAATTATTTTTTGCTGGTTTTGGTATCTTGTGCTTTCAGATACATGTTTTCATAGCAGTAGTTTGTTGCTTCGATATAGCCTTCAACGCTACCACAGTCAAAGCGTTTGCCTTTAAACTTATAAGCTAACACACAACCTGATTTGGCTTGTTTAAGTAGGGCATCAGTGATTTGAATTTCTCCACCTTTGCCGGGTTCTGTTTGTTCAATCAGCTCAAAAATATCTGGCGTCATAATATAACGACCGATGATGGCTAAATTACTTGGTTCAGTACCTGGTTCTGGTTTTTCGACCATGTCATCAACACGGTACAAATCGTCTTTAATCATTTCACCAGAAATCACACCATATTTGTGAACGTCTTCTTTTGGAACTTCTTGAACGGCCACAATGGTGCAACGAAATTGCTTATACAGTGCAACCATTTGAGAAAGCACCCCTTCATCAGGGTTAACACATAAGTCATCCGCTAAGACTACGGCAAAAGCTTGGTCGCCCACTAATTCACGACCGGTTAAAATTGCATGACCTAAACCTTTCATTTCGCGCTGACGAATATAGGTAAAGTTAGCGCTATCAATGATGTCGCGAATATCAACTAAGAGCTCTTCCTTGTTGGTGCCTTTAATTTGGTGCTCAAGTTCGTAGTTTTTATCAAAGTGATCGGTCAAAGAGTGCTTACCACGTCCAGTGACAATGCACATACCGGTCATTCCCGCTTGAATGGCTTCTTCAACCCCATATTCAATCAGAGGTTTGTTAACGACGGGCATCATTTCTTTGGGCATGGATTTCGTAGCAGGTAAGAAACGTGTTCCATAACCCGCAGCAGGGAATAGACATTTTTTGATCATGATAAACCTTTAATTCTTATAGATGGTATATGCCGAATAAAATAGCATCTTTTCAGTATTCAAGACAAACATAGCAACGGAATGTTGTCGTTTGATGTCAAAAAAAGTGCAAGCAATTGTTTTTATAATAAAAGTCAAAATCAACACAAGAGATTGATGATGATCAGTAGCTATAAAAATTAAGCAAATTAAGTGCCAGTTTTGACAGAGGTTAAATACATTTGCGCCCAATTGATCGCTTGCCTACGATTTCGGACATTCAATTTTTTAAAGATTCGGTACAAATGAGACTTGATGGTGTGCTCGCTGACAAAAAGCAGATCCGCAATGTCTAAATTAGAATGCGTCATTTGTAAGTGGGATAAGATTTCAATTTCTCGTTTGGTTAACGATAATCTTGCTTGGATATCTTTGTGGTCTTGTTGTTTGTTGAGTGCTTGCCAATATTGAATTAATTCGACTAATAACGCTTTAGGCAAGCAATTGTTACCTGTCGCTATTTTTAAAGTACATTCGCAAAATTCATGACTAGAGATCGAATCATAAAAATAACCGGATAAATTATGCCAGATAGAAAGGAGCGCGAGGTTTGGCACTGTTGGAGCATAAATAAGGGCGCTGGCTTTAGCTTGTTGTAATATTGGATGAGTTTGTAAGTGTAATAAGGTGTTTTCATTGATTCGGGCATCAACCAATAATAGGTGGTTGTGACTGATAGGATAACCGTGTTTTAGTGCGTTAATATGGAGGATTCTGATCTCAACTTGTTTGAGTTTGGTTAATGTTTCGAGCAAAGGGTCATAATAAGAAATAGACGGAGAGAGCAGATAGATTAATGTCTGGTGGTTTAAGTCAGTCATGGCATCCTTTCCAAAATCAAATGAAAAATTAATGTCTTATACAAAAACTAGGAATGACTTTATGCTAACCCTCCTTGAGCTGGTAGTTATTATTGTTGGTTTTTTGTTCGCTTATTAAAAGTGAGAATAGATTCATTATCATTAATTTTTTATGGGAAATGCTTTGTAAATTAATGAATTTGTTGTGTGTTTGAGTGAGCTTTTCCGCAAGATTGAGTTCGTGGGCGCATTGCTATACCCTTGAGTGTAGAAAGCGTGATATCATTGGTCGCTATTTTAAAATGTATTGAGACGGAGCAGAACATGGCTAGCCGCGGAGTAAATAAAGTAATTTTAGTCGGAAATTTAGGTAACGATCCTGAGATTCGTTATCTACCAAGCGGTGGTGCAGTTGCTAATATTACGATTGCCACCTCTGAAAGCTGGAGAGATAAAGCAACAGGTGAACAACGCGAAAAAACCGAATGGCATCGCGTGGCTTTATTTGGCAAATTAGCGGAAGTAGCTGGTGAGTATTTGCGCAAAGGCTCTCAAGTCTATATTGAAGGTCAATTGCAAACTCGTAAATGGCAAGATCAAAGTGGACAAGACCGTTATACGACAGAAGTCGTTGTGCAAGGCTTTAACGGTGTTATGCAAATGCTGGGTGGACGTGCTCAAGGTGGTAATGCACCAATGGGTAATAATTCAGGTAACCAACAAGGAAATTGGGGTCAACCTCAACAGCCACAGGCGCAGCAGTCAGCTCCTCGTGCTCCTCAACAAGCACCACAACAGGCCGCACCGCAGTACAATGAGCCGCCAATGGATTTTGATGACGACATTCCGTTCTAATAACGAGTAATAAAATGAACGTGAGTGCACGATTTTAATAAAAAGCCACATATAAGTTGTGGCTTTTTTGTTATTATGATCAAGTAAATAGTCATTTCTATCGATAAGATATCAATGACTCAAAAGTTAGTTTAAACGGAATTTAAATTAAATGAGATATACCCCAACATTGAAGTTGAGTACTCGCTTAGTGGCTTTTGTCACGATGATCGTGGTGAGTGCCATGTTCATTTTATTTGTCGGTGGCGTATTTACCTTCAAAAAAATGGGGGGTGACTATGTGGACCAAAATTTACAACGTGTGACCGCGATCATCGATAATGAACTTGCTCAACCTCAAGATTTTGACGCAATGCGTCGTTGGTTGCCTAAGCTGCTGCAAGCAAGTAATGTGGTAGAGTTAAAAGTGATGTCACCTGTTGGGCAAGTTTATTTGTTTACCAACAAAGCACTGTTAAATCACAATGATGACTTACTGCTGTATAAAAAAACTTATTCATTCAAGCGTAATACTGATTATTATGCCGAGTTTCAAACTATCCCTCCTTACGCCAATAATAGTTATTCATTTGAAGCTTTTTTCTCTTTAACTTTGGCTGTGCTGCTCGTGCTATTTTGTTTACTTAAAGGCTTGCAGTGGCTAAGAAATCAGTTGTATGGCTCTGAATTATTAGAAGAGCGTGGCCGTATGATTCTGGCTGGACAAGTCGAGAAGGTTACGCAAGCTGATGAACGCGAATGGCCCTATACCGCCAGTGAAGCCCTGACTCGATTAATCGCCGAACTTACCGACGCCAGACAAGAGCGCAGCCGTTTTGATACTTTTATTCGCACACATACCTTTTTAGATCAATTAACAGGCGCTGCCAACCGAGTATTATTCGACAGTCGTTTAGAAACTGCGTTACAAGAAACCGATTCCTTTGGTGGCGTTCTTGCAATAGAGGTTGAGGGTTGGAGTGATGCTGTTGATATTAATGATAAAAATGAAACGGATGCTTTTTTAGTTTCCGTAGGGCAGGTATTAACCAACTTAACTCAAAAATACCCTAATGCAGTGTTTGCCCGATATTATGATGGACTGTTTACCTTAATGATCCCTCATCAATCTAAACAAGAGCTCGCAACGTTAGCGCGTCAATGTATTAATCAATTTGCCAAGTTGGATATACCTTCTTGGTTGGATGAGGACAATTGGTGTCATATTGGCGTAACCTCATACATTCAAGGTGAGCGGCGTGGCAAAATTATTGATGAAGCTGAAACAGCATTAAAAACTGCTCGTTTAGAGGAGGTTAATAACTGGGCTGAATTTACCAAAGAATCACACAATAAATTAGAATACCGAGGTGGCGTTCGTTGGAGGAATTTATTTGACTTAACAATTGTTGTTAATAAGTTGTTAATTTATGAGCAGCCTTGTTATTTAATTAGTGATAATAAAAATAACATCCTTGAACATTATGATTTATTTACACGAATTAAAGATGAGCAAGGCACTATTATTAAAGCTTCACATTTTTTATCAGCAATTGAGCAGGTTGGTTACGAACGGATTCTTGATCAAGCCGTTATTCAGGCCGTATTTTTACACATAAAATCTGCCCAAGATGATAAACATTATGCTATAAGTCTGTTTACACAACCGTTTCATTCTAAAGTATATAAAACATGGTTAAGGGATGAATTATTGCAGCTGCCTAAGTCTATTAGGTGTAAGATAAGCTTTGAATTTATCGAGCGTAATTTAGTGAATGACCTTGATGTTATGCGCCCGGTGATCACCATGCTGGCGGGCTTAGGATTTAGGGTTATGGTTAACCAAGTGGGAAGAACGATTGTCAGTACTCACTATATTAAACTTCTTCCTATTCATTATTTAAAATTACATCGAAGTTTAATTAAGCAAATCAATCGTAGAAATGAAAATCAATTGTTTATTCGCAGTTTATTGGGGGCGTGCCTTGATAGTGATACCAAGGTGATAGCCGTTGGGGTCGAAACTGAAAGTGAATTAGCGGTGCTCTCTCGTCTAGGTTTAGACGGGGTTCAAGGACGGTATTTCTCAACAGAAAAACAACTTTTACCTTATGTCGCTCCTTCTATAATGACTCGCCGTACCCATCTAGGTCGAAGAAATCGTTGGCGAAAATAAAGGAAATATTCAATTTATGAGTATTAACTCGTTTATTCAAAAAGTTATTAACCGAGGCCCAACGCAAGCCTCATTAAGCATTGTAATGCTCGTGGATGGGATTTACCTCTCAAAGGTAGATGAACAAGAAGGGGGACGGACTTCCTTTCATAAAATCGAAGAAAATAACTGGGAATTTGCTTTAAGTTCTGCCTTAAAAGAGATGCAGTGTCAGGAGCAATCGGTCACTTTAACTTTGGGGTCACATTGGTATCAAAGTTATCAAATTGATAAGCCTGCAATACCACAAGAAGAATGGCCCGCCGCATTACCTTTTTTATTAAAAGATTTAATTACCGAACGCGCGACTGAAATTGTTGCCGATGGCGTTTTGTTGCCTGGAACCAATAAAGTTAAAGCTTATGTGCTCTCTAAATTATTTATTGGTCTTATTAATAATGTCCTAGCTGAAAACGACAATACGTTACTGCGCATTTTGCCTGAAGATGAAGTTTGGGCTAAAACTCGCCCTGATGCGCCTAGTTTTATGTTGTTACATCGCTCACAAAGCAGTGATTTTAAAATTGGTGCCTACAGCGAACAAAGTGCCGTCTTCCAACGTACTATTCGAGGAATCAGCCCTCCTATCACCGGTGAAGATGAAAGTACGTTGCAATTAGATTCGTTAGCATTAGAACTGCAACGCTCTATGGATTATTTAGCCTCCCAGCTAAAACAAGAGCTGATAAGTAAATTGTTTTTGTGTTGTGATGGTGAAGATTTTTCACAACTTCAACATGCTTTACAAGAAAGATTAAATGTTACCATTGAAGCCTTATTACCACTTGATATAAGCAAAACGAGTGGTGATATTTTAGCAGAAGAAGCGTTACAGCTCGGCATCCAAGGGATCAATTTATACCCTAAGTTTTTACAACCAAAAAAAGAGATCTTTACGCTAGATCTGGTGGCCTTCAGTTGGGCAGTATTATTGGTATTAATGTTTTCCATTTATTCGGTGTATAATTTTCAAAACTCTAAATTATCTCAACAACTTACGGAAATTAACCATCAGGTAAACCAGTTAACGAATGAGCTTTCAGTGCTGAATAATAAGCTGAAGGAGCATAAAGCTTCTCCGGCTAAATTGGCAGCGGTTGATCGTTTGAAGCAAGAAGTGAAAACCAAGCAAGACTCTTTACGGGTTATGGGACGCTTCGAAGAGCAAGATAAAGTTGGCTTTTCTGGCATTATGAATGGCTTAGCTTCAATTAATCGTACCGACATTTCATTGTCGACGATTTATATCGAGAAAGGTCAAATGAGCATCAAAGGTTTAGCTAAGTCACCTGAAGTGATTCCAAGTTGGGTTCAGCAATTTAAAACCGAAATGAACCTTATAGGTCGAAACTTTGAAAGCTTAAGCATTGGTCGAGATGAAAATAATGTCGTGACATTTTCATTATATTCAACCCCAAAGGAGCGTGTTAAATGAGTGCTTTGAAAGAACAATGGGGAGTGTGGCGTGAGAAGTTTTCTCAACTTTCCGACCGAGAAAAATGGCTTTTAAGTATTGCCGGATGGGTGGCTATCCTATTTATGATGTACTCGTTTGCGATTGATTCTGTCACGGTAGATAACAATGCCAAACGTAATCAAATCAGTTCTTTAAATGGACAGATAGGGCAGCTGCAAGGTGAAATTGCAGTGGTGAGACATAAATTAGAACAAGATCCCAATAAAGACATAGAAAAAGAGTTCAGAGTTTTAATTGCTCAGAGCCAAGAGTTATCGTCACAGTTAAGTACTGTAGTAAATGGTTTAGTGACCCCATCTGGTATGGCTGAGTTGCTGCAAAGCGTTTTAGAAAAAACACACAAATTAACGCTCGTCTCGTTAACTTCATTACCGAGTGAAGCAATCACCATCGACCGAACCAATAAAGTCGTCGGTTATTACATTCATCCGGTGCAAATTCAATTAACCGGTAACTATTTTGATATTGCGGAATATTTGATGCAGCTTGAGCACATGCCAGTGAAATATTATTGGCGTAGCTTTAAGTACCAAGTGGTTGAGTACCCTCAAGCTCAACTGGAATTTGTGGTTTATACCCTTGGTGCAAAAGAGGAGTTTATCGGTGGTTAGAATCGGTGTGTTAAGTCTACTTTTATTTGTAGCTTATGGTGTTTCGGCTCAAGAAGATCCTACGGCACCACTTGATTGGACAAAAGGGAAAACAACCCCTGTCAAACGTGTTTATTATCATGTTCCGACTTTGCAAAGTATCGTGTGTGAAGACGATACCAATCATTGCCGAGCCATTATTAATAACACAACCGTCAAAAAAGGCGATTCAGTCAGTGGGTACCAAGTATCCAGTATCAATCGTGATAATGTGGTTTTAATGAGAGGTTCTAAGCGTTGGAATTTAGAACTTTTTACTTCGATTAAGAATTAAGGTTTCAAGGTTAAGTAATTATGCGCAAACTCATTTTAGGTATCATGATTGCCTCATTAACGGGCTGTTCTATGGGGCATGAAGAACCTGTAGAAATCAAGCAAGCCTTAAATCAAGCGGTTAATGAAAGCAATAACAGTTCAATTGATGAACTTCCGGACTCTGTTCAAGCTGATTTAATGCCTGATGTCGATGGCTCTAAATTAAATGCGGACTCTTCTGTTAAGCGTTTTCGAATTCAAGCTAAAAACGTTAACGCCAAAACCTTTTTTGCAAGTTTAGTTCAAGGCACCGATTACAGCACTATCATTCACCCTGATGTGACGGGACAGATTACTTTAAACCTGTCTGATGTGACATTAGATGAAGTATTGAATTCAGTTCAAGATATTTATGGTTACGATGTGGTTAAAAGTGGCAAAGTTATTCAGGTTTTCCCTGCTGGGCTACGCACTGAAACCATTCCTGTCGACTACCTGCAATTCCAACGTCGTGGTCTTTCTTTAACAACGATCACCACAGGTTCAGTCACCTCTAAATACGATGAGGATAACGGCAGCTCTAGTGACTCAAACACTAGCAGCAACAATAGCTACAGTGGTGATGGTAGTGACTACAGCAGTGATGATGGTATGTCGACTCAAACTGACGCTACTGGTGGCACTCGTATTGAAACGACCAATAAGAGTGATTTTTGGCCTCAATTACAAAAAGCCGTAAAATCAATGGTTGGTTCTGGCCAAGGTCGTAGTGTAATAGTTTCACCACAAGCGGGGGTGATTACTGTTCGAGCTTACCCAAATGAATTGCGTGAAGTGAAAGCATTTTTAGGCGCTTCAGAAAAACGCTTACATCGTCAAGTAGTGTTAGAAGCGAAGATCATGGAAGTAACCTTAAGTGATGGTTACCAACAAGGCATTAATTGGTCGAATATGACTGGCTCTATTGGTGGAACAACCATTTCAGGTGGCAGTATTTCAGGCGGCAGTATTGTACCTGGGCTTGATACCATTGGTGACTTGTTAGGGGGCGGCGCTAATATGGTGATCAGTGACGGTAATTTTTCGGCAGTGTTAAACTTTATGGCCACCCAAGGTGACTTAAACGTTTTATCCAGCCCAAGAGTTACGGCGGCCAATAACCAAAAAGCTGTGATTAAAGTGGGCGATGATAGCTACTTTGTAACGGGAGTCGATGGTCAAATCTCAGGAAGTGATAGTGATATTGCGACTCAAAATGTCGACCTAACCCCATTTTTCTCAGGCATTTCTTTGGATGTGACACCTCAAATTGATGACTCTGGTAATGTGATGCTACACGTTCACCCAGCCGTTATTGAGGTAGAAACTGATAATCAAGAAATCGATTTAGGAAATAATCGCGTATTGAATCTACCGTTGGCAAAAAGTTCGATTCGTGAATCCGATACTGTGGTCCGCGCTAAAGATGGTGATGTGGTTGTGATCGGCGGCTTAATGAGTAGCCGTACTCTCAATCAAACCAGTAAAGTACCATTTTTGGGGGATATTCCTGGGCTAGGCCATTTGTTCCGTAATACCAGTAAAGTTACTAAGAAAACCGAATTGGTCATTTTGCTGAAACCAACGGTTGTTGGCGTAAATACGTGGTCACAAGAAGTGCAGAAGTCTCGTGATTTACTACAAGAATGGTTCCCTGATACTGAATAATGATTTATCAAACCTTTTTTGGCTTGAGTCAGGCTCCTTTTAGCCTGACTCCAACCACTTCACTGTTTCACGGCCTAGAGCCTCACTTTGAAGCCATTCAAACGGTGTTATCGGCAGTGGAAATGGGGGAAGGGATCATCAAGGTGACTGGGGAGGTCGGAACCGGCAAAACTTTAGTCTGCCGAATGTTGATCAATCATTTAAAACAGAAAGTCCATTTAATCTATTTACCCAACCCTGTTTTAACCGGTATCGAATTGAAACAAGCAGTCGCCGCAGAATTAGCACTGCCGGTGGATTTAGATTCTGTGGGCTTAGTCGATAAAATTCATCATAAGCTACTGGAAATCCATCAAAGTGGTCAAAGTGTTGTCGCCTTGATTGATGAAGCACAGGCGTTAAGTGATGAAGCAGTAGAAACGTTACGCTTGTTTGGAAACTTAGAAACGGAACACAGAAAACTGCTACAAATCGTGATTTTAGGGCAGCCAGAATTAGATCAGCGGCTACAACAGCATAACTTACGTCAGTTTCGGCAGCGCATTACCTTTAGTGCTCATCTGCGGCCATTATCGATGGCAGAAACCGTTGCTTATATCGATCATCGACTCAAGCAATGCGGTGGTGAGAGCGATATTTTCAATTTGCATTTAAAAAAAGCCATTTGGAAAGCGACGCAAGGGATCCCTCGAATGATCAATCAGGTGTGTCATAAATCGCTATTGATGGCATTTATGGAACAGAAAAAACGTGTTGAAAATCATCATGTTTTTAGTGCATTACATGACACCTTTGATGTTAAGAAACCAAAATATAAGACGCCATATTTGTGGGGTTGGAGCTAAACATGAGTACAATTAACAATGCCTTGTCTAAATTAGCTGAGCAGCACTCCGAGCAATCGCCAGAAAACTCGGCGCAATCAACCTTAGTGCGTGCCACAGTGTCTCCGATCAAGTCGTCACGTTTTGTCTGGGCGATAGGGGGCTTTACTTTAAGTCTTGGCATTGGGGCTTGGGCAGTCACTAGCGCGCCAACTCCAATTCATACTTCGATTAATACTCAGCCCACCGCTCAAGTGACGCCTACAGAACAACATAAAGCGAGACAACCTCAAGCGGTCAGTGTACCCAGTAATACCAGTAAAGTTGTGCCTGCGGCGTCGACGGCGATTTATACTGCTCCTCAATCGACACAACCTAAAGCGACACAACCTAAAGCGACAGAACTTAACTCAGCAAAATCTAAGCCTGTCGCTCCGAAGCATGTCGGCCAACAACCGCCTACAACCCCCAATTTGGTAGCGAACAACAAAGCGGCGAACAATCAGGTGCAGAATGTTGCATCGAGGTCACAATCGGTCAAAGCGCAGCCACAAGTGCAACCAAAAACGATGAACTCAACTGATATCAAACTAGCCGCAACTCATTCGCCAGCAACAACGGTTACGCACACTCAGGGCGCGAGCGCTAATGACAATGCGTCTTCGATGCAAGTGCAACAAATTGAATTAACTCATCGTCAAATGGCGGACAAAGCGATCGATCGTGCGAATAAAGCCATCGAAGCCAATGACTTTGAAACGGCCAGCAATGAATTACAAACCGCTTTACGTTATGTAGCACAAGATGAAAATGTCCGCCGTAAACTGGCAGCCTTATATTATGGTAATCGCCAAGTGCGCAAATCAGCTGAATTACTTGAAGAAGGTATTAAGCTGAATAAAAACAGTAATGCGTTGCGTATGTCTTTAGCGGGCATTTTAGTTAAAGAGAAGCAACCAGAAGCAGCGTTAAATGCGTTGGGTTACCTTCCTGATAACGTCAATACTAAGTATTTAGCAATGCGCGCCGCATTAGCTCAACAATTAAAAAATAATCAGGTTGCGAAGCAAAGTTATCAAATGCTTACGCAAAGAGATCCTGATAATGGCCGCTGGTGGTTAGGGCTAGGTATTCAACAAGAACGTAATGCGGAATTGGCGGCCGCAAAAGAGTCTTATACCAAAGCGCTGACAATGGTTGGGTTATCTTCTCAATCACAAGCATTTATCCGTGATCGCTTAGCATTATTAGCGACGTTAGAAGGTGGAGATAATTAAGCATGTCTCAGGTTAGATTACGTAAACGTCTCGGTGACTTATTAGTTGATGAAAAAGTCATATCACAAGTACAACTTGATAACGCCTTAGAAGCGCAGCATTCAAGTGGCCGTAAACTGGGTGAGACATTAATTCGTTTGGGCTTTTTGACTGAACAAAAAATGTTGTCGTTTTTATCCCAGCAGCTTTCATTACCTCTGATTGATTTAAGCCGTGCACAAATTGATGGTGAAGCGGTGCAGTTGTTGCCAGAAGTTCATGCTCGTCGTTTGCGTGCCTTGGTTGTCGGACGTAATGGTCAAACCTTACGTGTTGCTATGAGTGATCCCGCCGATCTGGGGATTCAAGAATCGCTCCTTAGTCAGTTAAATCAATACAAAGTTGAGTTTGTGGTCGCGTCAGAAAGGCAGCTTCTCAACTGTTTTGATCGTTATTATCGACGTACCAAGGAAATTGCTTCTTTTGCCGAACAGTTGCATGCGGAACACCAAGATAACCGTGGCTTTGGTTTAGCGATTCAAGAAGATGGCAATGACGATGTGACTGTTGTCAAATTGATCAATTCTTTATTTGAAGATGCCATTCAAGTCGGCGCTTCGGATATTCATATTGAACCGGATGCCAATGTATTGCGTTTACGCCAACGTATTGATGGTATTTTGCATGAAACCTTACTCAATGAAGTGAATGTTGCTTCAGCCTTGGTATTACGCTTAAAACTGATGGCGAACCTTGATATTTCCGAGAAACGTCTTCCTCAAGATGGACGCTTTAATATTCGAGTTCGGGGTCAGTCCATTGATATTCGTATGTCAACCATGCCCATTCAACATGGCGAGTCGGTGGTGATGCGTTTGCTCAACCAATCTTCTGGGATTCAAGAGCTTGATCATTCGGGCTTATCTCCAGACTTATTAGCACGTTTTCGCCGTCAGCTTCATCGCCCTCATGGCATGATTTTGGTTACTGGACCAACCGGCTCTGGTAAAACCACTACTTTGTATGGCGCGCTCAAAGAGTTAAACCAACCGGGGAAAAAGATCATTACGGCGGAAGATCCGGTGGAATACCGTTTATCTCGCGTCAACCAAGTGCAGATCAACCCTAAAATACATTTAGATTTTTCAACCGTTTTACGTACCTTCTTACGTCAAGACCCCGACATTATTTTAGTCGGTGAGATGCGTGACCAAGAAACGGTAGAAATTGGTTTACGAGCGGCCTTAACCGGTCACTTAGTGTTATCAACCTTGCACACTAACGATTCGATCGACAGTGCGTTACGTTTAATGGATATGGGCGCGCCAGGCTATTTAGTTGCCAGTGCGGTTAGAACAGTGTTAGCTCAGCGTTTGATCCGTAAAGTGTGCCCTGATTGTACAGAAGATCATTACCTTGAAGCGCCGGAACAACAATGGTTAGCCAGTCGTTTCCCTAATCAAATCGATGCGCAATTTAAAAAAGGCATGGGATGTCAAAACTGTAATCTTACCGGTTATCGTGGGCGTGTCGGGGTGTTTGAACTGTTAGAGTTTGATCAACCTATGATGGATGCGTTGCGTTGTGGCGACTCAGTGGCTTTTGCTCAACAAGCACGACAATCAGAAGACTATAAACCCTTGTTAGCATCTGCAATGGAGCTAGCTTTGCAAGGGGTGGTGAGTTTAGAAGAAGTGATGGCATTAGGCGAAGGGGAATCTTCGATTAAGCCTGAGCCTATTTTGTTGTAAGGAAGGATGAATGCCAACGTATCAATATACCGGCAGAAATGCGCAAGGTCGGCAAGTGTCTGGGCAATTGGATGCTTCTGCGGAAGAACAAGCGGTTGAGTCATTATTAGCTCAAGGCATCATTCCAACATCAATTAGCCGTCATTTTGGTAAGAAAAAGCAAGAGATAGACTTATCAGAGTGGCTTGCTCGTGCGATTCCTTTAGAAGCTCTCGTGATTTTTTGTCGCCAGTTATACAGTTTGACTAAGGCTGGGGTGCCGTTATTACGTGCTATTAATGGCTTGGTTCAAAATAGTACCAACAAGCAACTTAAAAAAGCGTTGGAAGATGTCAGTAGTGAGCTGACCAACGGGCGCAGCTTGTCGGATTCAATGCAAATGCATGCCGAAGTATTTAGTCCTTTGTTTATTTCGATGATCAGTGTGGGTGAAAATACTGGTCGTTTGGATGATGCCTTGCTGCAACTAAGTTTGTATTATGAAAAAGAAATAGAAACACGAAAACGCATTAAAGAAGCTTTACGTTATCCGATTTTTGTCGTTGGATTTATTGGCATTGCCATGGTTATTTTAAATACCATGGTTATCCCTAAATTTGCTTCGATGTTTGAACGTTTTGGTGTGGACTTACCTTTACCCACTCGTATTTTAATTGCTACCTCGAACTTTTTTGTCGATTATTGGTTGTTACTATTCACATTATTTCTAGGTGCTATTTTTGCCTTTAAAGCTTGGGTTAGCCGTGCGGCGGGCCGTGAAAAATGGGATAAATTTCGCTTACACATGCCGCTTGTGGGAAGCATTGTGAACCGTGCACAAATGGCGCGTTTTTCTCGTACCTTTGCGTTAATGCTACGTGCTGGTATTCCGATTAATCAGTCGTTGACGTTAGCTTCAGAAGCCTTGGATAACCATTATCTAGAAAACCGTCTAACGGAAATGAAAACAGCGATTGAGGCGGGTGGCACTATCACAAATACCGCGATCAGTATTAATATCTTTACTCCATTGGTGATTCAAATGATCGCAGTGGGTGAAGAAACCGGTCGTATTGATGAGCTATTACTTGAAGTGGCTGATTTTTATGAGCGAGAAGTCGAGTATGAACTCAAAAGTCTAACAGCTCGTATTGAACCGATTTTATTGGTGGTCGTGGCGGCGATGGTATTGGTATTAGCATTAGGTATCTTCTTACCTATGTGGAATATGCTCGATATCATTAAGGGAGGATAAACCTAGCTATGGCGCAAAATGCAAAGCGATTGCGGTTTATTGTGTGGTGTATCGTGATCCTGATTTTATGCAGTACTTGGCTATATGTCTGGAAGTACAAAACCGAACCGGAAGCAGAGCGCAGCGCCTTTGTGGTTGCGCAGCGTCAAATACTAGCTAATGCCAATACTTATCGCCAAGATTGGATGCTTGATAAACAACCTGAAACATCATGGCTTGATGGGCAAAAAGTCACCTTTTCAACCAATGGTTGGCCGTTAACCCTTACCCAGCATCAAATGAATTGTGAAGCTTGGTGGCTACTGTTATGGCCAGATAAAAAAATTTTTGGCCAAGATATGAAAATACAAGCAATAGATCCCAACCCGAGTACAGCGCATTGTGAATACCTGTTTATTCATGGGCAACGCTTTACTTTACAATTAGTGGATCAATCGCTGAATGTGAGTTTTAAGTAATGACTTTATTTGTGTTATTTTTCAAATGAATAAAGAAAAGTCATGTATAATATCAAGTGGGGTTGACCTTCACTTTCTAACCTGATTTATTTAATATGGTATGGTATCGATGAAAAAAAATACTGGCTTCTCTTTGTTAGAATTGACGGTGGTTATTGTGGTGATAAGCCTGATTGCCATTATTGCGATACCTAAATATTTAAGAATTGTTGAAGAAGCCAAAAAAAGCAGTATTCAAAGTGTCGCTGCCAGTTATGCGGCGGCAGTGATGTCGGCACGCTCACAATGGGAAGTCGGGCAGAGACCGAAAAAACGCTCCGGGCTATTTAGCTATAACCATATTGAACTTGATGGTTCTCCGTTATGGTTAACCGACAACTCGGCGAAAGGTTTAAGTGGCTATACTAACGGCTATCCGATGTCGGTTGATATCGAAGACAGAGGCTACGCTTCTTGGCTCAATAACCAAGATTGTGTCGAGCTAATGCAATATTTAATGCAGAATCCACCGTTAACCCAAACTGTGGATGTGACTGCGCAAGAAAAGCGACAAGATGTACGTTATTTAGCTGAGGCTAATGCCGATTCTTGCACCTATTTTCAACAAGAAGGAGCTCAACACTCTTTCACGTATGAAATGAAAACGGGCACTGTAACCGTAAATTTACAACCTAACGCTACAAATATTTAATATAAAGGATATATAACTGTTATTAAATGTTGGATAATAATAAGAGCGAACTATTTCAATGTAACCATTGTGACGGCAAAACCCAACAATAAGAAACAAAGAAATACTAGGTTGTGTTATTTTTTATTTTAACCCATAGAGAGTAGAACTATGAAAAAACAAGGTGGTTTCACCCTAATCGAATTAGTGGTTGTGATTGTTATTTTAGGTATTTTGGCTGTTACTGCAGCGCCTAAATTCTTAAACCTTCAAGATGATGCAAAAGTAAGTGCGGTTAAAGGCCTTGCTGGTGCAATGAAAGGTGCGATGGGCATTACTTATGGTAAAGCAGCTGTCGCAGGAGAGGAAGCTAAAGAGACCGGTTATATTTTAGTTGATGGCGTATCAACAGCTGTAAAATATGGTTATCCAACAAAAGATACTCTAAAAAATGTCGTTGATGGCTTAGACTCTGATTGGGCATCACCTGTTTCAGATGCTGATACTTATGGCTATGAAGGTTTTACTGGTTGCTATGTTCTATATACTGAAGCTTCTCTTAGTGGTGGTGTTGCTGTACCTGCGACAGTGAAATTATTAGGTGATAATGCTAATTGTAATTAATTAAAACGCAAATTAGTTTTATTGATGATATCAAGGCCAGTAACCAACTGGCCTTTTTTACCTCTTATTCCTCTGATTTGAATAGAATTGATGCCCATTAAGGCGTAAAATATTCCAGAGTTAAGCCGTATAGCGTTGTAAACCAAACACTCAATACTGCGACTGACCAAGCGTGAAAAAGCTTTATCTTAATCATTTGAAATAATGGATAAATAAACCTTTTGCACGTTGAACGAGACTTAATTTAAGCGTCTGCTTGTAAAAATTTGGAACAAACAACCTCAAATCTTAACCACTGACAGGTGTTGCGATGCCTAAACGTTATTCTTCACAACGTGGGTTTACGTTGATGGAATTGATCATAGTGATTGTGTTACTCAGTATTGTTGCTGCGTTTGCGGCTACTCGCTTCCAAGGGGCGTCTTCTTTTTCTCCTTATGCGGCACAAGCACAAGCCATCTCTGTAATTCGTCAAATTCAATTGGCGCGCATGCAATCAAACCTTCCTGATGAAAACACCAATGCCTTATATTTACTAGCAGTCTCGGCGACTTGCTTAGGGGCGAAAACTGCCTGTGAAGGAAAACAATCGCTCAGCAGTAAAGTACAAGTCGATGGACAAGCGCTGCAATTTTCAATAGACCCAGTTCCCAGTGATGGCGTTCTACAATTCGATCTCTTAGGTCGCCCTTTACCATTAATAACTTCTGGCAACCTTGTCACTGGAACCTCGTATGGGATTACGATTCAATCCCCAACCAATCACGCCGACACCACCCAAATTTGTATTAATTCGGAAGGCTTTGTTTCTCAAGGAGCGTGCTTATGATTGCGGCTAAGATGAGCTTACAACGAGTACGTGGCTTTACCTTGATTGAAAGTATTATTGCCATGGTGGTAATGGGCATTGCGATGGTGATGTTATTTACTCTCTTTTTCCCTCGCGTCGAAGATTCTGGCCGTGCGCAATACCTTACTCGGGGCTCTGCATTAGGGCAAAGTGTGATGAATACCATCTTGTCTCGTAGCTTTGATGAAAATAGTGACCCCAGTGGTGGGATTTATCGCTGCGATGAAACCGATGCCGACGGGAAGGACAACCCTTGCTCCGATACTTTACAAGCGGATACCGATGAAACGACCGCCAGCGATTATGACGATGAAACGACCGCCAGCGATTATGATGACGTTGATGATTATGTTGGATGTTGGTCCCAGCCTGCCGGGAATAGTTGTTCTGATCTTAAAGATCTGATTTATAACGCAGAGCAATATACAAACTTTACCGTGAATGTTGATGTTGAAAAAGTGAATTCTGAGACGGTGAGTGAAGGACAACCAACGAACACTCAGATCATGAAAAAGATCACCGTCACCATTTCCTCACAACGCTATGAACCTTTTAAGATGGTTGCTTATCGAGGGAATTACTAATGAGTAAAACTTCCATCCGTCAATCTGGGTTTACATTGATTGAGTTGGTGATCACTATCGTTGTGGTCGCCATTATGGTGATGGGGATTGCCGGGTTTATTGAATTGGGTACCAAAGGATATGTTGATACGGTAGATCGTCAGCAATTGCAGAACCAAGCTCGCTTTGCCGTAGAAAAAATCACCCGAGAAATTCGCCATGCTGTTCCGAACAGTTTTGTCATTAATGGTGATGATACGTGTGATAAAAGTTTATCGTTTTATCCCATTGACTATGCAGGAGCTTATGGCGATTTGCCCAACAGTGATGCAGAACAGTTTCAGTTTGTGGTCGTTAGTGCCGGATTTGCTGGACAAGTCAGTGAAATCAACTTGGTGGGAAAAAAGTTGATCGTCAATCCGGCTTCTCAATCGGATTTTGAAACAGCGTCGAGTAAAAATAGCTTTGAAATAGATAATATTACCGAAAACTCAAGCCATGTATTTACCGCAACAGAGGTGAATACCAACGATTTTAATCAAGGTAATATCTCTGATTCGGTCGCTAGTCGTTTGTATATTTACAGCCACAAAGTGGAATATTGCATTCGAAATGGTGGTTTATATCGAAATGGTATTCAAGTTGGTGATGATATTCGTAGCGACTCTGAGTTTTCTAATGGTGATACCGATGGTGCTCAGTCCGATACCTTAGCTCGCAGTGGCTTAGTACACTTGAAGCTGATTTTTGAAATGAATGATGAAGTCACGGAATACGATGGTGATGTTCAAATACTAAACGTGCCATAACCCTTGAATGAAGATTTACGCATGAAAAATAAAGCGTTGCTAGAGTTAGGTGATACCCCAAAAATGACAACAAAAAGCCCAATCAATCGTTCGTTAACAAGGCCTCTAGCTGCAAAATCTAAGCAGTCTGGTTCGGTGTTGATGGTGGTGATTTTTGTGATTGTCGTGATGGGCTTGTTAGCCAGTACTATGGCTCGGCTAGAGTGGTCGAACCAAGATACGCAAACACGTGAAATTATGGGTAACCGCGCGTGGTTTATTTCTCACTCGATTAATGAATGGGCGTTAACTCAGTTGTATCCGCTGCAACAAACCGCTACCACGGCCGAACTAACAACGAGGTGTGAATCCTTAACCAAGGATAAAGCCGATGCGGTGTACAATGCCTTGTATCAATCTGACGCCAGTTATAAGTCTTGCTCTATCAAGGCCTTTACTTGTACCCCTTACGTGATAAATGAGGAAGGCGGAACTGAAGAATATAGCTTTATGAAAGTTCATACCAATGCCACATGCAGCGATGGACAAGATTTATTTTCCATTGAACGGGCGCAAGATGTGGTGGTTAAGGCGTTACAATAATCAGAGACTTGAAGCTTTCGTTGTATAGGCGTAAGGTCATCTAAAGACATAAACTTAATATGGATATTAAGTTTCATTAACCTTAAATGCCAGGAAGGTAATGATTCTTTTTTTTAGCTTTCTAATAGAGAGCGATCCTTTTTATTTAGGTTTATTATTATGTGGCAGCGTTGGATGTTGTTGATTTTAGGTGGAATGATTTCTTTTTCCTCTTTGGCTAAAGTGGATAATATTTGCCAATATTTTCCAGGGCCAGCTCAGAGTTGGGAGGAGAATAGTGGTGCTTTTTTTGGTTCCAACCAGAATGGTAAAGAGCCTACACCATATTATATCGGTGGTTGGCCGGAGTCTTATACTAAGGAATATGAAAGCCCTGCAATTTTTGGTGAGGATAAGGAAAAAATATTATCAATCCCTTTCGATAGGCTTATTGCATCACAAGCATTAATTAACTATCAACCAGGACAGTTAGGAAATAATGGTACTATAGAATTGACTTATAGTGATCGGGCAACAATGTATTTGAACTCTACAGCTGCTTCTGGTTATGACGATTATAATTATTATAATAGCTGCAATGGTCGAGAATGTCGCATCGCTAGTGGTGATCAAGCTGAGCCTAAAAAAATAGCAACGCCAATTGCTGTTGAGCCGAAATTTAATGCAACAAAAAACTTACTTCTTGAGCCTAATAATTTTGATACTGAATGTCCTGAAGATGGCTCGAACTCTTACTGTAAAAGCACCATTAATGGCGACACTCAAATAATTGAAATTCTTTCTGATATTAATAAGTTATATATTAATGCTTCCAACAATAAATATAAGGTTGTTTTAAAATTTAAACCTAATGATTTAGATTTTGAGTATGGACGGAAAATACAAGAGTTTAATGTTACAGGTGGGGATGTTGACGTTCAATTTGATAAGGATGCGATATATACATTTGACATTTTCAATGTATCAACAAATGAACCATCGATTACTATCAAAGCTAAAACATTATTAAAAATAAAACGATTATTTTTAATTTCAAACTCAATTTCCATTGATAATGAATCAAAGGAGCCTGGAGACTTTGTAATTTATGGCCCGGATGCAATCATTAACTTTGATACTGAGCATGATCCTATTTACGGTCTGTTTTTAGCTCAAAATGTTCAGTTTAATAATACGATAACTTTATATGGTGCAGTTACAACTAATAACCTGATACTTCATAATGATAATAGTATTGTAGGATATGGTGAGTGTATTGCTCCTCAACCTGAAAATCACACCATTGATGTTACCCCTAGTCAGCAATTCTCATTAATGTGCCAAACGCCAGAGATTCGTATCGAAGTTAAAAATGAAGAGGGGACGGAGATTGCGACTGGTTATGATGGCAACGTTGAGGTTAGCGTAGATCCAACAGACGGTTTAACATTAAATCAGCCAAAAACTGGGAGTTTAGTTTCCGAAGGTATTTATAAGCCAGATGCGGGAGTGGTAGTGATTCCGGTTGAGTCTAATACCTTAAAGGAATACGCCATTTCGGCTACGCTTTCTACCGACTCAACTCAAACGGATAAAGGCGATATTTCATTTGTCCCCTTTAGCTTTGACGTCGATGATCAATATGTGATCGCCAATAAACCTCAAAATGTATCAGTGAAGGTTTTAGCGTGTGATCAAGGTGAGGAAGTAGCCGTTAACTATACGGGAACCCCCACTGTTAGCTCTACATTAGAGGCTCCGGCGGGTGGTATCGGTGCTCTTAGTTTTGCTCCCATATTTACTACGGAAAATGAAGGAACTATTGATACGAGTTTAATGTTTACTGAGTCAGGAAAACTTAAGGTAACGTTAACTGATGACCGTTTTGATTGTACCGATTATGAAGGTTGTCCGATTGGTGAAGATGGAGAGGCCAATGGCGTCCTTCAAGGTTCATTTTATGTCTCTTCACGCCCTTGGACTTTTGCAATTTGTGATGCCAATGGAAGTGCGATGGACGGTAATATTTCAGATCCAAATAGCTTAGGTTATAAAGCGGCTGGTGAGAAATTTACATTAAATGTGAAACCCTTACGTTGGGTAGAAGCACTAGATAGTAATGAATCTGAAATTGAATCGTCTAATTTATGCGGCAGTGACATCACTCAAAACTTTATGCAAAGTGATGCGCCAGCGGCAACCATTAAGTTAGCGTATCAATTAGTTGAACCGACTCTTCAGCAAGGTGGAGTATCCGGTGACTTAAACGGTATTCTTTCTCTAGAAAATACCAAATATACCAACACGAATAATCAAGCTTTTTATCAGTTTGATAATTTGTCGTGGTCAGAAGTCGGAGTGTTGAAAATAACGGCTAATACGGAACAGCCTTATTTAGAGAAAAAGATTAAAACAGGCTATCGCAATATTGGGCGATTCTACCCTGATCATTTTACCCCATTACGTAACACTTGGACGTATCCAGATGGTCAACACCATTTCGTGTATATGAATCAACCGATTTCAATGAAGTATGAGGTTCAGGCGCAAAATGCGAATAATGGACCAACACAAAACTATGGATATTTTACTGACGCACTTAAAGCTAAGATGAAGCTAGTGGCCATCCAACAAGAAACAGGGAAAGATTTAACATCACGTTTTAGTGAAGAAGCCGCTCAAGATTGGAATGGTGCGAACTATAACTATGAAAATAAAAACTTTGTATTTTATAAGCAAGTAAAACAATCATCACCGTATGCTTCGGAAGTCGATGGGCCATACAATAAAACCACCTCTCAATGGGGACTCCAAGTAACGGATACTGCCGATAATGTTGACTTTATCGATGGAATGACTTCTTTTGAATTTAATGAGAAAAAGGCAGTCGTTTTGGAAAACAAGCCCGATTTTCGATATGGGCGTATGGCATTAGAAAACGTGAGCGGCCCCATTGGTGAGCCCATTACAGTGCCACTAAGAACAGAATATTGGAATGGTAGCAGTTTTGTCACAAATACGGATGACAGTGGCAGCAAATTTAAAGCCAATATCTATTATGTTATGAGTAATCATGCGGATAGCGGAGCCAAACTTACCAGTACTAGCTCTACTAATGAGCAAAGTGTCAGCGCGGGTAAATCAAGTGTGCTGAAGGCTTCTCAAGATACTCCACAGCGTGAAACGGTACGATTGTTCTTACGTCAAGGGAACGACTCTGATGGCATAGGTAACAATGCGACCCCAGTAGAAGATGATGAGTTAAATGCTACCAATGAAGGCTGGAAAAATGCTGAAGACATGGGCCAGCCCTGGTTGCAATTTAACTGGCGAAATAAAGGGGATGAAGACCCTTCTACCGTGGTGAATTTTGGCGCTTATCGTGGGAATGACCGAGTGATTTATCGCGGAGAACCGGAACAACGTACAGAATAGTTTCATTTAAAACTAGTCACTGTAAACATCACCAAGGCCACTCAACTCGAGTGGCCTTTTTTTGGTGTTTTTTAACATAAAAAGCTTAAATGTATCAGCATGTAAGTATATGATTAATGAAACTTGTTGGGAATGCGTGACGGGTGTAACTTAAATGTAACCCATTAAGGTTTAAGATTATTTTATAAGCAGGATAGTCATTGATGACGTTTTCAGTAAGGATGCTGTATGTATATTCGTGTTTTGTTTGTAACCGTTATATTGTTTTTTTCGCGAATGAGCCTAGCCGATGAAGTTTGCACAATAAATGCGAATAAGGATTTTTCGGTATCCTTTAATATCAATACTTATACCTCTTCAAATGTTTACCAATTGAAATTCGATAAAACAGGTAATAGTTCACCAGTGTTGGTTTGGTCAACTTCCAGTTCAGATTCTCCTTTGATTTATGAAAACGGTCTATCTAATGGAAAGAGTTATAATTTTAGAATTAATTATGATTCATCTAATGGGGCTTTTACTTATTACAAAAAGCAATCCAATGAGTCTGCATGGCAGCAAGCAGGCACATCAGTAAATCAACTTGATAATGGTAATGCAGAAATCGAACTTGTGGGTGGGGAGAATTTGTTATGCCCTACTGGAAAAGATGTGCCGGTTACTCCTATAAATACTGATTTACCAGATATTTGTAGTATTGTTCCCAATACATTGCAGACTAATTACTATGCAGAAAATAAACCCTGGGGAAATCTTGTTGTTAATGCCGCTCATGCAGGTAGCTATAATAAAATAATTTTGCCAAGTAAAGATCCATTATCATTTCAATCTGCACCACATCAATTCTGTTACTATCCAAATACAGACTCAACCAGTGCAGGAGAGACTTGTATCGTAGATAATTCTAAAACTATACCTAACTATCCATTAAGCTTTCCCGATAAATTTACTGGAGAAGAATTATTTATTTCTGATGGGGTACCATACACATTAGAAACAGGCGAGTATTGGTTTGATAAAATTGTTTTTGATAAAGGGAATACTCAATTAAAGATAAATGGAAATGTGATTATTCACTATAAAACGATGTCTTTTTCTGATACTGATAGTTCAGGAAGTATCAAGATTAATGAAGACGGTGATAGTAAAAATTTATTATTTATCGGACAAGGTGGTAGTGCACAAATTGTGACAGATGATAGTACAGCACCATTAACTATTAATGCTCACTTTTATATAGAAAATAGTGAGGATACAGGTATGCAGTTAGGAGGCGCTCATCACACTATAAATGGAGGGGTGAGTGCAAATAATATCCATATCAGTGGTAGTGATAATATTATTAATGGGTATGGGGGGTGCGGAGATGAGCAGGTAGATCCAACTCCTTTTGATGTGTGTGAATATTTTCCTACTGTATTGCAAGGAAATTCATATCAAGATGGAAAAGTTATCTCTTCGTTAAATACCACTGATGGTAATGGTTCTTACGGTAATAGAATTTATTTAGATGAGAAAACACCATTATCATTTGCATCGACACTCCCTAATATACAACCCGATGGTTCAGGAAATCCGAGTAGTGGTTGTGTGTACCCAAATGAAAGTGGAGGCTTTAGTAAAGATAAGCATGCTCCTGTCAAATGTTTTATTGATCCCAGTTATAGCGCATATTCTAGCTCCCCCCCTATTCCTGAGGATTTTACCGTTAAAGGAGATATTCTGACTATTGATGATAACGCTGTAAACCGAGGTGAGAATCATCTCGTACCAGGTTATTATGAATCTATTACAGTTACAGCAAATAATTACGGAACAATTTATTTTTCTGCTGGTGAGTATTGGGTTGGTGAAATAAATTTGGAAACAAATCAATCTAGTATTATGACGGAAGGTGATGGGCAAGTCATTATACATTATAAGAAATTAGTTTTATCTAATAGTAATCACTATATTAATGTTGACAATAGTCTAAGCCGTAATGATCGCGAAATTCCAGTAAAGCCAGCAAATAAGTATGCTTCAGATAATCTGGTTTTAATTGGTCATGGCTCGGAATCTGGAACCGAAAATATTCATTCCCAAGATACATATATTAATGCTATGTGGTATATTTCTCCTGATTCTCAGCAAGGTTTAACAATTAATAGCTCAGAGCGATTTCAATTTATTGGCTCTTTGTCTGCACCAAAAGTAAATTTTTCAGGAAGCAATGACATTGCTTATATTTACGGTTACTCCGATTCTAGTTGTACACAAACGGATGATAAAAAGTACACCATAGACGTCATTCCAGAGCAGCAATTCTCATTAATGTGCCAAACGCCAGAAATTCGTATTGAAGTAAAAAATGAAGAGGGGAGTGATATTGCGACTGGTTATGATGGCAACGTTGAGGTTAGCGTTGATCCAACAGACGGTTTAACATTAAATCAGCCAACAACCGGGAGTTTAGTTTCCGAAGGTATTTATAAGCCAGATGCGGGAGTGGTGGTGATTCCGGTTGAATCTAGTTCTTTAAACGAATACACCGTTTCGGCTACGCTTTCTACCGACTCCACTCAAACGGATAAAGGCGTTATTTCATTTGTCCCCTTTAGCTTTGACGTCGATGATCAATATGTGATCGCCAATAAACCGAAAAATGTCACCGTTAAAGCCTTAGCTTGTGATACGGAAGAAAAAGGTAAAGTGGTGGCGGTGAATTATGAAGGTACTCCTGACGTTCAATCAGAATTAGAGGCTCCGGCGGGTGGTATCGGTGCTCTTAGTTTTGCTCCTGTATTTACTACGGAAAATGAGGGAGCTATTGATACGAGTTTAATGTTTACTGAGTCAGGAAAGCTTAAGGTAACGTTAACTGATGAGCGTTTTAATTGTACCGGTTATGAAGGTTGCCCGATTGGTGAAGATGGAGAGGCCAATGGCATCCTTCAAGGTTCATTTTATGTGTCTTCACGCCCTTGGACTTTTGCAATTTGTGATGCCAATGGAAGCGCGATGGATGGCAATATCACCGATGCCGCTAGCCAAAAATTTATCGCGGCAGGGGAAGAGTTTTCATTATATGTGAAGCCCTTAAAATGGGTAACGGGTGACACCGATCCTATCTCTGGTGCTGAAAATATCAATGTCTCTACTTATTGCGAACAACCGATCACACAAAATTTTGCATTAAGTGATACGGCAACGGCAATGGCAGCGACCATTATTCTGGATTCTGCTCTTGCACAGCCTACACCAGAACGAGGTGGAGTACTGGGTACGTTGAGTGGAGTAACCTCATTAACGAATGTAGATTCTTCAGGTTCTGGCAGTGGTATTTATTATAATTTTGCTAATTTGAGTTGGTCAGAGGTTGGGGTGCTCACCATACAAGCCGATACCCAAAGCAATTATTTAGGGATGAATGTGAATATGGGCTATCGCAATATTGGGCGATTCTATCCTGATCATTTTACCCTTGAAGGCTCCAATCTTTGGGATTATTCACCTAACCATAATGGGTTTGCGTATATGAACCAGCCTATTAATATGAATTACACCGTGAAAGCCAAAAACCGCCAAGATGGAGACACCGAAAACTATGGTCTGTTTGATGCTTCTTTGTTAGCGGCATTTAATCTTGAAGCAAAAGAAAAAACGACCGTTTCTGGTAGCGATGTATTTGGAGCCAGCTTAGTTGATCGAGTGCATCTTGGTAGTGATACGCCAGTGAGTTGGGATAAAGCGAGTTACTCATTCTCTAGTAATGATTTTATATTTTTGAAGAAGGTAGAAGAGAGTGCTCCTTACACTTCTACGGCGGATGGCCCATTTGATGATACGAATGCTGTCTTTGGGCTATCAGTGGATCCGAGTCACTCGACTTATCAAAATAAAGATGAGGTAAACTTTGATAAAGATTTCTTGGCGACGACGGAAAGCTTTGTTTTCCCTGCCAACAATGGATTAGACGATATCGCCGTTTCTTTTGTCAACCAGCCTGATTTTCGATATGGGCGTATGGTGCTGGGGAATGTGAGCGGTCCTATTGGTGGGCCGATCAGCGTGCCTTTACGCACTGAATATTGGAGTGGCAGTAGTTTTGTCACTAATACGGATGACAGTGGCAGCAAATTTAAAGCCAATATCTATTATGTTATGAGTAATCATGCGGATAGCGGAGCCAAACTTACCAGTACTAACTCTGCTAATGAGCAAAGTGTCAGCGCGGGTAAATCAAGTGTGCTGAAGGCTTCTCAAGATACGCCACAGCGTGAAACGGTACGATTGTTCTTACGTCAAGGGAACGACTCTGATGGCATAGGTAACAACGCGACCCCAGTAGAAGATGATGAGTTAAATGCTACCAATGAAGGCTGGAAAAATGCTCAAGACATGGGCCAGCCCTGGTTGCAATTTAACTGGCGAAATAAAGGTGATGAAGATCCTTCCACACTGGTGAATTTTGGCGCTTATCGTGGTAATGACCGAATAATCTACCGCGGTGAGCCTAATTTAACGGTTAATTAAATATCGGTAGAGAGCGTTTCGATGATGAAGGGGGATAAGGAGCTGAACGATGGGATTTTCCTCCTTATCTTAATGCGTTTCATTGTTATTTAGGATGGCCTGAGTGATGATATTGATAATACTTTCTTGAAAATGCGATTATTTCTGACCTTGCGTTAACTTTGTGTAAGAATAAGGCCTATTCTTAGTCTGTGTACGGTTAATGCTTGCCGATAGTGCCTCGCATTGGTACATTTAGCACAATTTTATTTCCTTCTATCGCTCTTAGGATAACGAAGAATATGTTTAAGAAACTTCGTGGTATGTTTTCGAATGATCTTTCAATAGATCTCGGTACCGCTAACACTCTCATTTATGTAAAAGGCCAAGGCATTGTTCTTGATGAGCCTTCTGTTGTTGCGATTCGTCAAGATCGTGCTGGTACGGCAAAAAGTGTGGCTGCAGTCGGCCATGAAGCAAAGCAAATGCTAGGTAGAACACCGGGCAATATTTCTGCTATTCGTCCAATGAAAGATGGCGTTATTGCTGATTTCTATGTAACAGAAAAAATGCTTCAACACTTTATTAAACAAGTACATGACAACAGCGTATTAAAACCGAGCCCTCGAGTGTTGGTATGTGTACCTTGTGGATCGACTCAAGTTGAACGCCGTGCCATTCGTGAATCTGCATTAGGTGCGGGTGCACGTGAAGTGTATTTAATCGATGAACCAATGGCTGCTGCAATTGGTGCTGGCCTTCGTGTTTCTGAACCAACCGGTTCGATGGTGGTTGATATCGGTGGTGGTACAACAGAAGTTGCCGTCATTTCACTGAATGGTGTGGTGTATTCATCGTCGGTTCGTATTGGTGGGGATCGTTTTGATGAAGCGATCATTAATTATGTTCGTCGTAACTACGGCAGCTTAATTGGTGAAGCCACGGCTGAGAAAATTAAACATGAAATTGGTTCCGCTTACCCTGGCGAAGAAGTGATGGAAATGGAAGTTCGTGGTCGTAACCTTGCCGAAGGTGTGCCTCGTAGCTTTACACTGAATTCAAATGAAATCCTTGAAGCATTACAAGAGCCATTATCTGGTATTGTTTCAGCGGTGATGGTTGCGCTTGAGCAATGCCCACCAGAGCTGGCTTCTGATATTTCTGAAAATGGTATGGTTCTTACTGGTGGCGGCGCGCTACTGAAAGATCTTGACCGCCTATTAACCGAAGAAACGGGTATCCCAGTCGTGGTGGCGGATGAGCCATTAACCTGTGTTGCTCTTGGTGGCGGTAAAGCACTTGAAATGATCGACATGCACGGTGGTGATCTGTTCAGTGAAGAATAAGCCGTTTGAGCTTGAAGTCGCTGTTTTCTTGAGGGCGTTCGTCCGCCCTCTAGTTACTCAATCAGAAGCGAAGATACTGACTTCTGAATGGGATGGGTTAACGTTTAGGCAATGCCATATTGTCAGTCCCATCACTTCTTCAAGGACATAGGCTCAATGGATAACGATTACGATTTTACTGCATGAAACTGATATTTGGCCGAGGCCCTTCTTTACAACTGCGCTTATTTTTCGCTTTGATCGTCTCATCTAGCTTAATGCTAGCGGATAGTCGTTTAGATACGTTTTCTAATGTACGTTATTTGCTAAATAGCTCAATTGCCCCTATTCAATACGCCGCCAATTTACCTCGTAGCATGTTTGATGGCATGTACGAGCGTTTAAATAGCATGAAAATATTGGTACAAACCAACAGCGCATTAAAAAATGAGTTGTTAAGTTTGAAAAGCGATGTGTTGCTATTAAATCAATATAAAGAAGAAAACCAACGTTTACGCGAATTGCTTGATTCTCCTTATGTGCGTGATGAACGTAAAGTCGTCACTGAAGTGATGGCGGTAGACTCTTCACCTTATCGTCATCAGGTTGTGATCGATAAAGGCCGTACTGATGGAGTGTATCAAGGGCAACCCGTGATCAATGAAAAAGGTATTGTTGGGCAAGTGATTAATGTTTCTGCTCATAATAGCCGAGTGTTGTTATTGACCGACAGTAATAGCTCGATTCCCGTGCAAGTGTTGCGCAATGATATTCGCGTAATAGCTTCAGGCAATGGAGATATTGATTCTATCCAATTGGAAAATGTGCCGACCAGTACCGATATCCAAACCGGTGATTTACTGGTGACGTCAGGGTTAGCTGGACGTTATCCAGAAGGTTATCCAGTAGGGTATGTTACGGCGGTAAAAAATGATAATCGCTTACCGTTTGCTGAAATTACCGCAAAACCTGTGGTTGAATTTGACCGATTGCGTTATTTATTACTGGTATGGCCCGATCAAGACCGTCAAAAACAAGCCCAAACAATAGAGCAATCAGAGCAGGTGGTTGCCAATGACTAATCATGTATTTAGAAGTAAGTTCATCATTTGGGGCTCTTTTCTTATCGCCCTGATTTTACAAGCCGTACCTTGGCCTGGGCCGTTAGAAATGATGAGACCGAGTTGGGTAATTCTAGTCTCAAGTTACTGGATTTTAGCACTTCCTCATCGCGTAAATGTTGGCTCGGCACTATTCTTAGGTTTACTGCTAGATTTGGTGATTGGTACGACATTAGGAATTCACGGTATCGTGATGTCTATCGTCGCTTATCTGGTCGCGCTCAATTTCCAAGTACTGCGTAATATGGCACTATGGCAACAAGGCGTAGTGATTGGCTCTTTAACGGTTCTTGCTGAACTGATTGAGTTTTTTGCTGAGTTTCTCATTCAAGATGTTGACTTTAACCCTCATCTTTTATGGGCCGGCGTGATCAATTGTATTTTATGGCCTTGGATGTTTTTACTCTTAAGAAGGGTTAGACGGCACTGGCATATGCGTTAAATTTATAATTAGCCTCAGCTACGGATAACTAGAAGTCACTCAATACCGCACTTTGGGCGTCTAACTTCGTTAAAATCAACGCAATATTTTTACCCTTACATATCATAAGGTTAGGAATGTTATTGTGACACTCTTATCCGCAGTTGAGGTTAACCAGCTTTTTGCGCTGTAGATTGTTGGCCGTGAGATCGTGTTACCACGGCAAGCGCATTAAGCTGGATTTTATTGATGAGGTCTTATGTCAAAGCTCCCTGTACAACCAGCTACTCCAAGCTTTTACTTGGCTTCAAGCTCACCTCGACGTAAAGAATTGCTCGCTCAATTAGGTTATCAATTTGATATTGTGATCCCCGATATCGAAGAGCAGCAGCAAGCCACTGAACTCCCATTGTCGTACGTTCAACGCCTTTCTCAGCAAAAAGCCTTGGCTGGCGTCTCTTTAATTTCTCATACTGAACACGCTAAGCGCCCGGTTTTAGGCGCAGATACGATTGTGGTGGTTGATGAAAAAGTGTTAGAAAAGCCGCAAGACTATCGAGATTTCCAACAGATGTTACGAGCGTTATCTGGGCGGCAACATCAAGTGATGACCTCAGTGACGGTAGCGATGGGTGAGCAATATAAGACTCAAACCGTCGTTACAGACGTCTGGTTTAAAGCGTTAACAGAACAAGAGATTGACGATTATTGGCACACTGGCGAGCCTTGCGATAAAGCCGGTGGTTATGGCATTCAAGGTATTGGTGGCCGTTTTGTTTCCCGTATTGAGGGAAGTTTTCACGCGGTTATGGGGCTACCTTTACTTGAAACCGATGAGCTATTAAAAGAATTTATAATTTCAAATCAATAACTTTACGGTATTCCTGACGAAGACAGGTTGGCTCGTTGCCTCTGTATTCTAGGCTTAAACCTAAAGTTGATTAATCTATTTTATGAGGCACAAAGATGAGTGCAGAGTTATTAATTAACGTTACCCCTAGCGAAACCCGCGTTGCAATGATTGAAGCGGGTTTATTGCAAGAAGTGCATATTGAACGCGAGTCACGCCGTGGCATTGTAGGCAATATTTATAAAGGGAAAGTGAGTCGTGTTTTACCGGGCATGCAAGCGGCATTTGTCGATATTGGATTAGACAAAGCCGCTTTTTTACATGCGTCAGATATTGTTCCCCATACCGAATGTGTGGCTGAGAATGAAAAGAAACAGTTTAAAGTTCGTGATATTGCTGAGTTGGTTCGTCAAGGACAAGATTTAGTAGTGCAAGTAGTGAAAGATCCCTTGGGCACAAAAGGTGCACGTTTAACTACGGACATTACCTTGCCTTCACGTTACCTCGTGTTTATGCCGGGGGCGGCGCATGTAGGCGTATCACAGCGTATTGATGATGAAGCAGAACGTGAACGTTTGAAAAAAACCGTCTTGCCTTATTGTGATGAGCATGGCGGCTTTATTATTCGTACCGCAGCCGAAGGAGCAGACAGTGAAGAGTTGGCTCAAGATGCAGCATTTTTAAAGCGTCTATGGAACAAAATTAATGAGCGTCGTAGTAAGTATAAAACCCGCTCAATGCTCTATGGTGAAATCGGGTTAGCGCAGCGCATTTTGCGTGATTTTGTCGGCACAGAAATCAGCCGTATTCAAGTGGATTCACGTTTGGCGTATGAAACCTTATTGGAATTTACTTCAGAATTTGTGCCTAATTTGACAGATTTATTAGTGCTCTATAATGCTGATAAACCAATTTTTGACATGTACGATACAGAGAACGAAATTCAACGCTCTTTAGATCGTAAAGTGGAATTGAAATCTGGCGGTTATCTGATCATAGATCAAACCGAAGCCATGACCACGGTTGATATCAATACTGGTGCGTTTGTCGGCAGTCGTAATTTAGAAGAAACCATATTTAATACCAACGTCGAAGCGACTCAAGCCATTGCAAGGCAACTACGATTACGAAACTTAGGTGGCATTATTATCATCGATTTCATTGATATGTTAGAAGATGAACATCGACGCCGAGTGCTGCAATCCTTAGAGCTTGCTTTATCGAAAGACCGTGTCAAAACCAATATTAACGGTTTTACTCAGCTTGGTTTAGTGGAAATGACGCGTAAGCGCACCCGTGAAAGTATTGAACATGTTTTATGTTCAGGTTGTCCTACTTGCAAAGGCCGCGGCACGGTTAAGACAGTAGAAACGGTATGTTATGAAGTGCTTCGTGAAATTACGCGTGTTAATCGTGCTTATGATGCGGATAAATTTGTCGTGTATGCCGCAGTTGCGGTTGCAGAAGCGTTGCAAGGTGATGAATCTCACGCCTTAGCAGAGTTAGAAGTGTTTATCGGTAAACAAGTGAAAATCCAAGCTGAGCCCTTGTACAGTCAAGAGCAGTTTGATGTCGTCATGATGTAAGTGGAGCGATCTGTGACTTTGGCCACGCGCCTTTGGCGTACTTTTTTATGGGGAGCGTTAACGATAGCCGTCATTTGGGCGGTTAGCGTGACCTTACTGCGTCTTTTTCTTCCCAACTTAAATCAATATCGTGATGATATTGAAGCTCAAGTGTTACATTCAACCGGTGTACATCTTGAGTTTGATTCCGTACGTGGCTATTGGGGAAACCTCACACCAGCTTTAGCTTTAAAGCACGTTCAGGTATTTCTTCCCGGAGAAACTATCCCAATTGTGAGCATCGATAAAGTGGATGCGGAAATTGATCTTTTATCGTCCATTCAACACCTCAAACCTAAATTATCCGATGTGAATATTGAAGGATTACGGGCGGATGTCAGCCGTTGGCCATTATTTCCTGAAAATGCGTCACAAGCACCGAAAGAACAGCGTGCACCAGACTCACTAAAAAATGTGCAAAATTTATTTTTGAAACAATTGGGTGAGTTTTCTCTGTTTAATTCCAGCATTCAATATTTAGCGCCAAATGGTGAAATTCGTTTGGTGGATATTGATCGCCTACGTTGGAAGAATGAAGCGAACCGACATCGTGCTGAAGGCATCGTGAGTATTGCGGGTACCCATTTAAATAAAGTCTCAGTGATGGCAGATTTTACTGAAAATGGTGACTTACGTTATCTCGACGGTCAGTTTTATGTGTCAGCACAAAATATTCGTGTCGTACCTTGGATGCCGCAGTCAATCAAAGAAGCGACAACGATTGATTCTGGACGAGTGAGCTTAAACTCGTGGTTAACGCTTCAACAAGGTAAACCGGTTGATGCCATGGTGGAATTGATGCCCTCCCATTTGATTTGGGGTGGGGAACAAAGCCCGCATCAATTAGACATTAAGAAAGGGGTCTTGGAATTAAAGCCTGATGGTGAAGGCTGGAAAGTTCAAGGCTCTGAATTTCAAATTAAAACCAACCATGATGATTGGCCGCAGTTTCAATTTTCCCTGAATTGGCAAAAAGATCATCAAGCCTTCAATATCTCTCGTTTAGATATTCAATATCTTGCGCCTTTAATTGGAGTTTTTGATTCTCAAAGTGAAGCCGTGAAGTGGCTAGATAAGCTGCGTCCGGTTGGTTCGATTGAAGATATTCGTGTGAATATTCCCAAGCAGCCGGCTAAGCTGACTTATTCGGCAACCTTAATAGATGGCGGCGTTCAGCAATGGGATTTAGTCCCGGGGGTTAATCACCTTTCTGCCACCATTACTGGGGATAGTGACAACGCATCGATCAAGGCCACGTTGAACAATCAAACAGTGCCTTATGGGGATGTGTTTCAAGCGCCGTTAAACATTGAACATAGCCAACTTAATTTGGTATGGCAGCGTTATGCGGATGGTTGGACAATATGGTCAGATAAAGTACAAGCTAAGACCCCGGATCTCTCCGTGATGGGAGAATTTAAATTAGACTTTCCTGATAAACAGTCACCATTTTTATCCATTTACGCTGAAGCGGATGCTAATAAAGCTGGGGAAACGTGGCGTTATTTACCGACCTTAGCTTTAGGGCGAGATTTAACCGATTACTTATCGAGCGCGATTCAAGCTGGGAGCGCCAAAACCGCAAAAATATTGTGGTATGGCGCGTTAGAGGATTTTCCTTATACCAATCATAAAGGGATTTTTCAGGCTCAATTATCGTTAAAAAATGCCCGCTTTAGTTTTGATACCGCTTGGCCTGCGATTAATGATTTAAAGCTCGATTTGCTCTTTGAAAATAACAGTATGTACTTGCATTCACCATCAGCGGATTTGATGGGGGTGCATGCCAATCAAATTGATGGCGTGATCCCAGATCTCGCCCCCAATGGACATATTGAAATTCACGCAAAGGCCAGCTCTGAAGGCGATGCGGTACGTGATTACATGATGTCGACCCCTTTGGTGGACTCTGTTGGGGCTGCGTTAACGGCGGTGCAAGTATCGGGCCCTGTGAATGCAGAGCTGAACTTATCGATTCCATTTGATGGGCAAACACCTGATGTAAAAGGCTTTGCTCAACTAACGGATAATCCTATTCATGTTCAAACCCCAGCGATCGAATTGCAGCATGCAAATGGGCGAATTAATTTTAATAATGATGTGGTGACCGGCTCGGGCTTGAAAGCGCAATTATTAAATCAGCCTATTGCGATTGATTTTAATGGCAATAGCCAAGGCCAAGGTTATAGCGTCGGCATTGATGTCGTCGGTGATGCCGAGCTGTCGAAGCTCAAGCAGCAAATAGACTCGAGCTGGCTAAAACCGTTGGCGGGCAATGCGCCGTGGAATTTAGGCGTGAATCTGCAATTAAATGATGTCGGCTTTACTTATCAAATAGATGGCAATGCCGATCTGGAATTTCTCACCAGTCAATACCCAGCACCACTAGGTAAAGCATTAGGTATTAAAGGCCAAGCACGCTTACAAGCGGCAGGCAATCAAGAAAATGTTAATGCCAGAGTAACGCTGCCAAATGTGAAATATCAAGCGGATATTAATATTAAAGATCCGACCCCAGTGTTAACTGCGACCAACCTTATTGTGGGACGAGGGGACTTTAAAGTGAGTCCTTTAGGAGGGCATTTCTTATCGATTAATAATAAGAAGTTTAATGCCGATGAGTGGATGAGTTTTGTGATGGACGGTGAGCATGCGCTACATGTTAAGCCTGCTGACAAAGATCCTGTGGTGGTGACCGCGCAATCCAGCAAAGGGGAAGTCAAGGTTAAGCCTGTTACGGAGACTTCGACGAAAAGTGAATCGAGCACTCTTATGCCTGCGATTCCTATGCCAGAAGTGATCAGCGTGAATACTCAAACGTTAGTGTTAGGTGGATTAGATTGGCATAAAGTCAAGCTGAATGGGATACATCGCCCCTTAAATTGGCGTTTTAATATCTCTAGCAGCGAAATTATGGGCAGTGGTGAATATCGTAATAAGAAAGATCTTATTTTAGCCTTAGATAGTGTGCATATCTTTGTCCCTGAATGGGATAGTCATCAAGAAGATATTCCAGAAAGCATCATTTCCGATAAAGCGCAAGATGAACCTTTGATCAGCGAATTTGATCGCCAGTTCCATCAATATATGCCGAATTTGTCACTGAAAATTGATGACCTTTGGTTGCAAGGTTATAAAGTGGGTACGGTGGATATGCAACTAGAGCGACAACAAGATCGCTTAGTGTGGAAAAATCTAGATTTCAAAACCGGCTCTAACCATTTAAAAGCGAAAGGATGGTGGGAACTTAAAGGGGATAAGAGTCATTCAGATTTTGATTTATCTCTTAGCGGAAAGAATAACTCTGAAGTGATGGCTCGATTTGGGATCAATTCCGGCATTCAAAAAGCATCGTTTGATATTTCAACCTCAGCCAATTGGGATGGTGCTCCTTGGTCGGTGAAAACCGATACCTTAAATGGGCATCTGAAAACGGAATTTAAAGATGGCGTGATCACTGATGTAAATGGCGCGGCACGCTTGTTAGGGTTATTTAGCCTGGATTCCATTGTCCGTAAGATGAAACTGGATTTTACGGGCGTATTTGATGACGGTATGACGTTCGATTCAATTGATGGCACGGCTAATATTAATCAAGGGGTATTTATTACTAATGACCTTGAAATGGATGGTGCTGCTGGGGATATGACCCTCAAGGGTAGGGCGGATCTCAATACGCGTTTGGTGGATGCCGAAGTAACGTTTGTTCCCGATTTAACCTCTAGCATTCCGTTGGTGTCTGCTTTTGCGGTAGCCCCTCAAACAGCATTGGCCATTTTTGCGATAACCAAAGTCCTTTCTCCGGTGGTGGACGTCTTTACTAAGATTCGTTATGAAATAAAAGGACCTCTTGATTCTCCTGAAGTGAAAGAAATTTCACGCAGTAAAGGTGAATACCAGTTGGATAAATCTGCCAAATAACGACAAAGGACGAATGAGGTTAGTTAGGAAAACTAAATGATAGTCGAGCTACAAGGCAACAAGGCCAAATGATAATAAAGCTAAGTGATAATAAAGCTAAATGATAGCTAGACCAAAGCGCCACTATTCAAAGGAGTGAATATGTCAAAAGTCGGGTTAATTCAAATGACGTCAGGACCGACACCTGACGTTAATTTGGCTTTTATTGAGCAGCAATTGCAACTCATGCAGGCCGATTGTCAGCAGCGTGCCGATTGGGTGGTATTACCGGAAAATGCCATCGTATTTGGTCAAAAAGCAGATTATCACCAACAGGCCGAGCCGCTCAATCAAGGGCCACTGCAAGCACGACTGGCGCAATTGGCCCAAGATTATCAAGTGTGGTTAGTGGTTGGTTCTTTTCCGATTCGTTGCTCACAAGGAGTCAAGACCACTTGTTTAGTCTTTTCTCCACAAGGGCTATTGTGCGCTGATTACGACAAGTTACACATGTTTGATGTGGACGTTGCCGATGGGCATCAACGATATCGAGAATCGGAAACCTTTGTAGCGGGCGACCGAGTCGTGGTGGCGCAAACCCCGCTGGCTTGTATTGGGCTTTCTATTTGTTATGACTTACGTTTCCCGGCCTTATTTCAGCAACTTCGTAATCAGGGCGCGGAGGTGATTGTCGTACCCGCGGCCTTTACTTATGTCACTGGACAAGCGCACTGGGAAAGCTTGTTACGAGCTCGAGCTATCGAAACCCAATGCTGGATTGTGGCTGTGGGACAAGTAGGCACCCATCCATGTGGGCGACAAACCTGGGGACATTCTATGGTGATAGACCCTTGGGGGCAGGTCGTCGGATCTTTATCCGAGACAGCAGGCTTTATAACCGTTACCATAGATCATCAAATCAACCAAACCATTCGAGCGAGCATGCCAGTGATGCAACACGCTCGGTTTGACATTACTTTGAACCATAGCAAAGACTCGAATTAGCGTAGGTCTTTGCTATTACACATGACAGGTATCTATGACACTTACTAAGGTTGAAGACGCATTACTCGCACCATCGGGCTTAACCGAGAGCGATATCCATAATACGTTAGCGAATATTGCTACTCGTCATATCGATTATGCCGATATTTACTTCCAATCCAGCTGGCATGAATCGTTAGTTTTAGAAGACAGCATCATTAAAGATGGCTCATTTAATATTGACCGTGGGGTTGGTATCCGTGCCATTGCGGGTGAAAAAACTGGTTTTGCATATTCAGATCAAATTGATCTTAATGGCTTAACGCTAAGTGCAACGGCGGCACGCGGTATTGCTCAGCAAGGTCAACATGCGCAAGTGAAAGCGTTGACTCGACAAGCTACCCCGCAGATTTACCAAGCGGTGAACCCACTTGAAAGCCTAGATAAGCAACAGAAGATTGAGTTGCTTAAACAAATTGATGCCTACATTCGTAGCAAAGAGCCTTTAGTTCAAGAAGTCTCGGTGAGTTTAAGTGGCGTATACGAACAAGTGTTAGTAGCGGCGACGGATGGAACTTATGCCGGCGATATTCGTCCTTTGGTAAGATTGTCTATTAGTGTGCTTGTCCAACGTGGCGAGCGCCGTGAACGTGGCAGTGCTGGTGGCGGCGGACGCTATGGCTACCAAGTGTTCATGCAAACGCAAGAAGATGGCAAAACCCAAGCCATTCACTTTGCCGATGAAGCAATACGTCAAGCTTTAGTAAACTTAGAAGCGGGTGAAGCTCCAGCGGGAACCATGCCGGTAGTATTAGGCTCAGGTTGGCCGGGCGTCTTATTGCATGAGGCTGTCGGTCATGGTTTAGAAGGTGACTTTAACCGTAAACAATCGTCGGTATTTTCTGGCAAGTTGGGTCAAAAAGTGACTTCTGACCTTTGTACTATCGTGGATGATGGCACGTTAAAAGATTTGCGTGGTTCATTGAATATTGACGATGAAGGCGTAGCTGGGCAATACAATACCTTGATTGAAAACGGCGTTTTGAAAGGCTATATGCAAGATAAACATAATGCGGGCTTAATGGGCGTAGCACCAACCGGTAATGGGCGTCGTGAGTCTTATGCACATCTGCCGATGCCTCGTATGACCAACACTTATATGCTACCGGGTGAGCATACGCCGGAAGAGATCATCTCAACGATCAAAAAAGGCTTATACGCTCCAAACTTTGGTGGTGGTCAAGTGGACATTACTTCCGGTAAGTTTGTGTTCTCAGCCTCAGAAGCTTACTTAATTGAAGATGGTAAAATCACACGTCCTGTTAAAGGGGCGACCTTAGTGGGTTCTGGCATTGAAGCCATGCAACAAGTGTCTATGGTAGGGAATGATTTATCGATTGATAAAGGCGTTGGCGTGTGTGGTAAAGCGGGTCAAAGCGTGCCGGTTGGCGTCGGTCAACCAACATTGAAATTGGATTCGATTACTGTTGGTGGAACGCAGTAAGAGGCGAGATATGAGGACGCTTCACTCGTGAGCCGAAGAGCAGTGTCGAGTCGCGTGTTACGTGTTGCGTGAAAAAGAGTAAATTGTTGCCATAAAAATAAACCGGGATTGAGCATGCTTTGGCTTTTTCCCGGTTTTCGAAGCGAAGCGTACTCGGCTCTCGCTACTTTCTTTTCGCTTTAAAGCCCCTTCAACGCCTTCAATATCTGAAAGATCTCTCTTGATGCTTTAGGTGGCTTATTGCCGCCTTTTTCTTTTTGCGCTTGACGAGCTAATTGGCGTAAGCGTTGACGATCGGCTTCAGGATACTCGTCCATCACTTCTTCAATCGCCGGATCAATGTCAGTTATAATACGATCACGCATTTGCTCTAGCTTGTGTAACTCAGCAGTCGCTTGTGAGTGCTTGTTACGCAGTTTATCCAGTTCAGCTTGGATAGGCTCTGGATCCACTTGGCGCATTAACTTTCCGATGTATTGAAGTTGGCGGCGCTTGGCTTCGTTTTTAAAACGTTGTGCATTGGCAATCGCTTCACGTAAATCATCATCTAATGGAAATTTTTCTAAAGCAGCCGGTTTTAAACCGACTAATTCTTCACCTAGTTTCTGTAAAGCCTCCATGTCATTTTTCATTTCGGTTTTACTTACCCAAATGATTTCTTCTTCCTCTTCCCAAGGTGCTTTTTGATTTTTACGAGCCATAATTTCTACTTATTGGTTGTATTGAGGTTTATTTAGCTATTTTAGCAAGAATTATGGGGAGAAAGCGAAATTCTTGTTATCCTAGAGACAATGACAGTGAAATAAATGAAATTAAGAGTGGATATGGACGCAAAACAGCAAATTGCACAGCAGAAAATCGAACTGGAAGCCGCCGTTGCCAAAGCATTAGAAACCGCTCAAGTGAGTGCCGATGCGGTTGAAGTGGCCATTACCAAAACCACCGGTATCAGTGTAACGACGCACGCTTGTGAAGTTGAAAATGTTGAATTTAATAGTGATGGTGCGCTGGGGATCACCGTGTATCGCGGGCAATGCAAAGGCAGTGCTTCAACCTCTGATTTAAGTGATGTGGCGATTCAAAAAGCCGTTGCAGCCGCTCTTGATATTGCTAAGTTTACCTCACCAGATCCTTATGCCGGCCCTGCACCGAAAGATCTCATGGTAAAACATGTGCCTGATCTTGATTTATTCCATCCTGATGAGCCAAACCCTGATTACGCTTCACAAATGGCGATCCGCGCAGAGCAAGCCGCGTTAGAGTACAGCGATAAAATTAAACAAAGTGATGGTGCGAGCTACGATAGCCATTACGGCATCAAAGTGTATGGTAATAGCCACGGCTTATTAGTAAGCAACGCATCAAGCCGTCATAGTTTAAGTTGCAGTGTGATTGGCGCTGGTAAAAATGGTGAAATGGAACGTGATTACAGCTACACCATCGCACGCCATAAAGACGACTTATGGACACCTGAAAGTGTAGGGCTTGAAGCGGCGAAGAAAACGGTCGAGCGCCTTGACCCTCGCCAAGTGAAAACTGGCCACTATCCGGTGTTATTCCAAGCCGATGTTGCAACCGGATTGCTTGGACATTTAGTTATGGCCATTAGCGGTGGTAATCTTTACCGTAAATCGTCGTTCTTACTTGATCGTCTAGACACACAAATTTTGCCAAGCTGGTTTAATATCGCTGAGAAGCCACATATTCTTCGTGGTCTGGCGTCAGGCGCTTTTGATAGTGAAGGTGTGGCAACGCAAGAGAGACAAATTGTGAGCGATGGGGTGCTGGCGACGTATTTATTAACGAGTTATGCGGCCCGTAAAATGGCAATGACCCCAACGGGCCATGCTGGTGGGATTCATAACTGGTTTGTTCAATCCACAGGTCAAGACTTTGCTCAACTAGTTAAAGAAATGGGCACGGGTTTAATTGTGACAGAATTGATGGGACAAGGCGTTAATATGGTCACAGGGGATTACTCACGTGGCGCGGCCGGCTTCTGGGTTGAGAATGGAGTAATTCAGTACCCAGTGTCAGAAATTACCATTGCTGGTAACTTACAAGAGATGTTTAACCATATCTCCGCGGTTGGGACTGATGTTGAAACGCGCTCACAAATCCAGACGGGCTCGATTTTAATTGATGGCATGAAGATCGCGGGAGAATAGGTAGACGTTTATCGGAATCTCGTTTCTTGTGGCTCGAAAAAGCAAAACGTCCTGCGTTGATAATAAATCAGTCGCAGGATGTTTCGAGTAACGAGCAGCAAAGCGCCCGAGATTTCGAGTTTCGTTAAATCATATTCAACTTAATCATCAAGGTCGCTAGACCTAGGAACGCGGATAACCCAACCATATCAGTTACGGTCGTTAATGCCATTCCGCCAGCCAATGCTGGATCGATATTCATTTTCTTCAGTAAGATAGGAATAGTTACCCCAGCGACCCCAGCCGCTAATAGGTTTGCAAGCATTGCGGCTGCCATGATAACCCCAAGCACCAAGCTACCTTTCCACGCAATGACGATACCACCAATGATACAGGCCCAAAGGATACCGTTTAATAAACCAATCGCGGCTTCTTTTAGTAATAAGGAACGTTGGTTGGTATTACCGATATGACCCAGGGCCAAACCACGAATAACCAGAGCAACGGTTTGGTTACCGGCGACTCCGCCCATGGATGGTACAATAGTCATTAACACCGCAACAGAAGCCATTTGTGCGAGCGTGCCTTCAAACATGTTAGAAACGGAGGCGGCAGCAAGCGCAGCAAGGACGTTGGCACCTAGCCAAACGCTACGACGGCGAACGGATTTTACGACAGGGGCGAAGGTATCTTCATCATCATCCAAACCCGCCATACTCATCATGGAGTGTTCGGCATCTTCACGGATAACGTCTACCACGTCATCGATGGTAATACGACCAACTAATTGTCCTTCCGCATTGACAACCGGTGCTGATACCCAATTACGACGTTCAAACAAGTTAGCCACTTCAGTGTCACTGGTATCAACAGAAATGGCTTCATCAGCGTCTTCCATTAACTCAGTAATTGGGGTGGTTGTCTGAGAGGTAATTAATGCGGTGATGGATAAGTGACCAATGAGTTTGCTTTCACTGTCAATCACATATAACGCATCGGTTGCAGCAGGTAGCTCACCTTTCATGCGCAGATAACGTAAGACCACATCGACATCGACATCACTACGAATCGTGATCACGTCGGTGTTCATTAATCCACCGGCGGTATCCTCAGAGTAGGAGAGCGCCATTTCGACACGTTGACGATCGGCAGAGTCCATTTGGTCAAGGACTTCACGCGAAACATCATCTGGCAAACTACGTAAGACATAAGCGACATCATCGGTGTCCATGCCTTCAGTAGCTTCGGCCAGAATTTCTGGTGCCATTTTCGATACGATGCTGTCTTTGATGTCTTCAGAAAGCTCATCAAGGATTTCACCGTAATCTTCAGGGTCGGTAAGCTGCCAAAGCACGTCACGGCTTTTATGAGGAGAAGCCTCTAAAAGGTGAGCAATATCTTCAGGTTCCATGTCTTGTAATTGACGACGAACATGGACAAAGCGGCCATTATCAAGCGCTTCACTGACTTCTTGGAGGGTCTGATGGGTGAGTTCAAACTCTTGTTGTTCAGCCATTAACTCTCCTCCTAATTACACCTAAAATATTGAGGTGTGAATATTAGCCTAATTTATAGTGAAATGTCAGGTTGAATGGTGTTTTAAAACAGAATTTTTATTGAAAAAGGCAAGCAATAACGGGTGGTAGGAGCAAATAAGTAGGCATTTTCTTAGGTTTGTTATCGGGATGTTATTCTGCCTCATCAAATTTTTGTTCAACTAATGCACAAATTGCGGTTAAAGCGGCTTCTGCTTGTGAGCCTTCGGCAATGATATCAATATATTGTCCTTGAGCTGAATCCAGCAATAAGATACCCATCACGCTGTCGGCAGTCACTTCGCGGCCGTCGGATTTTATCGTTACAATCGCATCAAAGCTCTGTGCCAGCTCGACCAATTTAATTGCGGCGCGAGCATGCAAGCCTAAGCGGTTTTGGATAAGTACCGTTTGTTGTCGTTTATTCATGAATGATGCTTCTCTAAGCTGGTGTGGCGAATTTGCACTTGATGGCCGAGCGCTTTGAAGTGTTCACCCAGTTGCTGAGTGAGATACACTGAACGGTGCTTGCCTCCAGTACAGCCAATTGCAACGGTTAAATAACTGCGATTATTTTTCTCTAGTAAAGGGAGCCACTGTTTAATGAAGCCTTCAATACTGCTTTGTAATTCAACCACATCTTTTTCTTGGGACAGAAATTCAATGATCGGCTGATCTAACCCGGTTAGAGGGCGAAGTTCTGGCACCCAGTGTGGGTTGGGTAAAAAGCGTACATCAAAAACATAATCGGCATCGTTTGGTAGGCCATATTTGAAACCAAATGACTCAAACACCATCACTAATTCTTTTGAATCTCGACCTTGTACTCGAATGCGTATGGTTTCACTCAATTCATGTAAAGAGAGGTTAGAGCTATCTAGCACTAAGTCGGCTTCTTCTTTTAGATTGAGTAACAGCGACTTTTCGAGAAGAATCGCTTGCTCAAGAGAAAGCTTTTCTTTGTGCATGGAGAGCGGGTGAATACGTCGAGTTTCACTGTAGCGTTTTAATAAGGTGGATTGATCGGCATCGAGAAACAGTAAGTTCACATCATAATTTTGCTTTAAATTTTGCAAAGTATTTGATATTTCAGTGGGATCTTGAGGCAAGTTTCGAATGTCGATGCTGACGGCGACATTTTGCTTGCTCGTGCGTACTGAGGCAACAAAATCATCCAATAAATTGACCGGCAAGTTATCGACACAGTAATAGCCCAAGTCTTCCAGTACACGCAAAGCAACACTTTTACCTGCGCCTGATTGACCGCTGACAATAGTAATGTGTAATGACGAAGTCGATTGAGAAATCATGTGTTAGTTAACCATTATGTCGTACAGTTCTTGATCGGTTTGGGCATTACGCAATAACTTGAGCGTGGCCTTATCATTGAGCTTTTCAGCCATTAAAGACAAGGTTGTTAAATGCGTTTTGCATTGCTCATCAGGGACTAACAATGCAAATAGAATGTCCACCGGACGATTATCGATCGCATCGAAGTCAACTGGTTGCTCGCATTGAAGTAAGACGGCAATGGCCTGCTCACTATCAAAAATACGCCCATGAGGAATAGCAATACCATTGCCTATGCCAGTAGTGCCAACTTTTTCTCTGGTTAACATACATTCGAATAATTGAGTTGAGTCTAGCCCACTGTGTTGTGCTGCGATTTCACTGATGATTTCTAGAGCTCGTTTTTTGCTCGTACACTGAACTGCGCTTTTGGTGCAGTCCAGTGATAATACTTCATTTAATTGCATAGTTAATGACTACTTAGTTTCTCTTTGTGTTTGCTTAATTGACGTGCCAGTTTATCGACTAAATCGTCAATTGAAGCATACATATTTTCACTTTGCGAGGAAGCGTGAATTTCACCTTGATTGATATGGAGCGTAGCTTCGGCTATTTGCTGAACTTTTTCTACTCTCAATACCACATGAGTATTGTTAATGTGTTCAAAAAATCGTTCTAATTTCTGGAACTTAGTCTTTACATATTCATTGAGCGCATCGGTCAACTCAATATGGTGACCTGTGATATTGATTTGCATAAATGTTCCTCTTTATTTTTCTACTGTTTACAGTAGGCGTTTGCGTTGACTAGAAGGCGCAATTCCGAGCGATTCGCGGTATTTCGCGATGGTTCGTCTTGCGACTTGTATTCCTTGTTCAACTAAAAGGGCTGCAATTTTACTGTCACTTAACGGCTTTTTACTGTCTTCTGCGGCAACCAATTTTTTAATTAAAGCACGAATAGCGGTGGAAGAGCACTCTCCTCCGGTTTCCGTACTGACATGGCTTGAGAAGAAGTATTTAAGTTCGAAAATTCCTCTTGGTGTGTGCATGTATTTTTGGGTTGTGACGCGAGAAATCGTGGACTCATGCATATCGACATCCAGAGCGATATCATTGAGGACCATAGGTTTCATTGCTTCTTCCCCATACTCAAAGAAATTTTGTTGATGTTCAACAATACAATGTGCAACTTTGAGTAATGTCTCATTACGGCTTTCAAGACTCTTGATCAGCCATTTTGCTTCTTGGACATGGGTTCGTATATATTGACCATCACTGCTGTTTCCCTTACCCAGCGCAGCGTATTCTTGATTCACTTTTAAGCGTGGCACACTGTCGGGGTTGATCGCAACTGTCCATTTGCCTTTATCTTTAAATACCGAAACATCAGGGACCACATACTCGATATCGTCAGCACTGATATGATTGCCAGGTCTAGGATCAAGCTGTTGAATTAAAGATAAAATTTGTTTGAGTTCATCTTCTTTTAATTTGGTTTCTTTACAGATGAGCTTGTAATCGCGATTTCCTAAAGAGTCGATATGCTCATTGAGGATCATTTTTGCTTCGGTCAGCCACGGGGTATCTTGTGGGTAAATAGCCAGTTGTAATAGTAAGCATTCTTGTAGATTACGAGAGGCCACACCGAGTGGATCAAATTGTTGAATGCGTTTTAAGACGGCTTCAATTTCGTCCAATTCAATCTCATCGTTGCCCAAGCTTTGTTGGATGTCTTCTAAGCTTTCAGTCACGTAGCCGTGTTCGTCTAAACTGTCTAATAAGGCTAGCGCAATGGTGCGGTCAGTATCGGTGAAAGGAGTTAATTCTAACTGCCATTCTAAATAATCTTGTAGGCTTTGAGTGGTTTCGCCTTGATAGATAGGCAGCTCATCATTATTGCTGATACCGGTACTGCCAGTATTGGCGCTGTAAACATCATCCCAAGTTGCATCAATGCTGAGATCGTCACTAATCGTAGATTGCTCAATATGTTCAGAGCTGTCCGACAGTTCAACGTCGACCTTAACTGCCTCTACCGCATCATCGGAAGCTGTGTTTTTGGCAGCATCGTTGTCAATATCATCGAAGCTTTCATCCACTTCGAGTAGCGGATTTGAGTCTAAAGCTTCTTGGATTTCTTGCTGTAAATCGAGCGTAGAAAGCTGCAGCAAACGTATCGCTTGCTGTAGCTGAGGAGTCATAGAAAGGTGTTGGCCAAACTTAAGTTGTAATGATGACTTCATGCAATATTTACTGCCTTTTTTGCGAGAATATCCTTATTCATACCAATATCATTATTTAAGCAACGAATGAATGTTACAGGTATCATTTTTGACTTTCATTCTGATTATAGTGATTCCTTCACTAACAGAATGAAAGTTGGCTATGAAGAATTATAAGCGGAATTGTTCGCCTAGATAGACTTTCTTCACTTGCTCGTCGTTCAGTACTTCTTCAGGTGTACCGTTAGCGATTAGGTGGCCTTGACTTACAATGTAGGCATGTTCACATACATCGAGTGTTTCACGAACATTATGGTCGGTAATCAATACGCCTAAGCCACGGTCACGCAGGTGTTCGATGATTTTTTTGATATCAATGACTGAAATCGGGTCCACCCCAGCAAAAGGTTCATCAAGCAAGATAAACTTCGGGTTAGCGGCCAGTGCTCGGGCGATTTCGACACGACGACGTTCACCACCAGATAGGGCCATACCGGCACTTTTACGAATATGTTGGATATGAAACTCATCCAGCAGTTCTTCTAAGCGATCTTGTTTGTCTTCTTTTGAGAGCTCATCCCGAGTTTGCAGTACGGCCATGATGTTATCTTCGACCGATAATTTACGGAAGATAGACGCTTCTTGTGGTAGGTAACCAATCCCCATGCGAGAGCGCTGATGCATAGGTAAGATGCTGATATCGGTATCATCAATACTAATAGTACCTTCATCGCGGGAAACCAATCCGACAATCATATAAAACGAAGTGGTTTTACCAGCCCCATTTGGCCCTAGTAATCCAACAATCTGACCAGATTTAACTTCTAAACCAACGTCACTGACCACTTTACGGTTGCCATAGGTTTTCGCGAGTTTTTCTGCTTTTAGTGTAGCCATAATTATTTCTGTTCCAATTGCGCAGGTTGAATTACGGTTGAGACTCGTTCGCCATCACCACCATTCGCTTTTAAGTTTTGACTGGAAATATGGTAAGTAATCACTTTGCCTTTGATGGTACTGTCATCTTGGTGCAATTCAGCATTGGTGGTCATCACCAGTTCATCGGCGGCCACGTTATACACCAACTTATCAGCTTGGCCTCTCAACATTTTACCTTCATCAGTTTTTTGCGAAAAGCGAGAAGGCTTGCCATAACCTTGAATTTCAGTGAGCTCACCGGTTTTTGCGTTACGGTAGACGACTAGCTTATCTGCAGTAAGCAAAATACTGCCTTGAGTCAACTTTACATTGCCGGTAAAGGTCACTTTATTGCTTTTCATATCCAGATTTTGACTGTCTGAGGTGATATGAATCGGCTGCTTTTGGTCATCGGTTAATGCCCAAGATGGCGTTGATAGAAAAACACAAAGCAAGGCGCTCAGGTAGAAAGCGCTAAGGTGTAATATTTTCATAGGTACCTTGAACTTGATTAAATAGCGTTGCGATATTGGTGGCAAAATTACCCGTCATCGCATTACCTGTATTGATAAATTGGGGGCCAATCATGGTGACTGGAGTATCACTTGAAAAGTCTTTACTATCCAGATCAATGATCATTTTATCGGTCGTCATTCTATCCAAACTCGACCCCGGAATTACATTTCGAGCTAATACATTATTTTGTAATGTTAATACGTGTTCTTTGTTAAGTACGGCATTGTCTGCAGTGATCACCCACTCTTCGGTATTCCCCTCTCGGTAAACAATCAGCTTTGGTGAGTAGAATACCGTATGTCCATCTTGAGCAAAATGCTCTAATGAGTCCGAATGAATTTTATAATTACGTAGGCCAGTTTCATCGTAACTGGTGTTATACAAATTCTTACCCGTAAACATGGGGGCTTCTAAGCTTGGTGCCGTCTGCTCAACGTCGTCTGCCGACTGTTCATACAGATAATAACCTGACCAACAGGCCACGAAAAATAACAAGAGGTAAATGAGTCGAGACATGCTCATCATATACTCAGCCCTTGGTAAGCCTCAAGTTCATCACGAGCTTGTAAAATAAGATCGCAAACTTCACGAACCGCGCCATGGCCACCGTTAATGTGAGTCACGTAATTAGCTCGTTGACGAAGTAATGGGTGCCCATCGGCGACACAGACTTTGAGTCCAACTTTTTCCATGACAGGCCAATCAATCAGGTCATCACCGATATAAGCAACCTGCTCAGGTGCGACTTGCAATTGCTTTAGAATGTCTTCGTAAGCGAGCAGTTTGTTATCTTGTCCTTGGTAAATCAGAGAGATGCCGAGTGCGCTCATGCGGTTTTCAACAATGCGAGATTGTCGACCTGTGATGATCGCAATTTCAATCCCGGCTTGCATCAGTGACTTCACTCCATACCCATCACGAGTATGAAAGGTTTTGAGCTCTTCGCCTTGATTTCCCATGTACACTAAACCGTCAGAAAAGACGCCATCCACATCACAAATTAACAGTTGGATGTGTTTAGCAATTTTCATGACAGCGGTTGAAGCTTGTCCATAAGGGGTTGGCGTCATTCGACTCATTACATCACTCCTGCTTTTAGTAGGTCATGCATGTTTAGTGCGCCTACTAATTTACCATCTTGGCATAGCATTAAGCCATTGATACTTTTTTCTTGCATGATATTTAAGCCTTCTACAGCCAATAGATTCGGTGACGCAATGGTTGGATTTTGTGTCATAACTTGGCTGATCGGAGTGCTATGAATATCAATGCGCTGATCAAGCAAACGACGTAAATCACCGTCAGTGAAAATGCCTAACAAGGTCATATCATCTGCGACGATCGCGGTCATACCTAAGCCTTTTTGGGAGACTTCTAAGAGCGCATCACGAATCAGTGCGTCTTGAGAAACCATAGGAAGGGCTTCGCCTGAATGCATAATATCGGATAATTTGAGCAGCAGTTTTCTGCCTAATGCACCACCTGGATGAGAAAGTGCAAAATCTTCAGCGGTAAATCCTCGTGCTTGCATGATGGCGACCGCTAAGGCATCTCCCATCACTAACGTGGCGGTGGTGCTGGTTGTGGGTGCAAGATCTAATGGGCAAGCTTCTTCTGGAACGGTAATTTGAAGATGCAGATCAGCCAATTTTGCCATGTTAGATTCAGGTTTTCCCGTCATACCAATAATCGGAATATGACGACGTTTCAATACGGGGTATAACGCGAGAATTTCAGAGGATTCGCCAGAATTGGAAATCGCCAGCACCACATCGCCAGATTCAATCATGCCGAGGTCACCATGACTGGCTTCACCAGGATGAACAAAGAAGGCCGAGGTTCCGGTACTGGCCAAAGTGGCCGCAATTTTTTTACCAATGTGGCCCGACTTACCCATTCCCATTACAACCACTTTTCCTTGGTTATTAAGGAGCATGTCGCAGGCACGACTAAAGTTTTCATTAAAATATTGGGTTAACTGCTGCAAGCCGCGCATCTCAATGGAAAGAACTTGATTAGCCACTGCGCAATAATCAAAAGAAGTCGACATGAATCCTATTCCTAGTAGTTAATTTTTATGAGTGAATATGATTGTTTATTAGAGTCTCTGTTTGGGAGAGGAGTCTCTAAAGGGCTGACATCGTCGCCATCATTTAAGCACTAACATTGTAAAACAGATAGCCTTGATAAGCTAAGAAGCAAAGGAACAAAATGCCACCTTCGATGCGATTAATGCTACGAGACTTACCCAAAGCCATCACGACTAATAATAAAGAGACCGCTAACATAACCCAAAAATCACGATTCATGGCATATTCGCTGAGGATAGATGGGTTAATTAACCCTGGAATCCCCATCACGGCTAAGATATTGAAAATATTGGAGCCAATGATATTACCCACCGCCATGTCATCTTCACCTTTTAGAACACCGGCTAAAGAGGCGGCAAGCTCAGGTAAACTGGTTCCGATAGCGATGATGGTTAACCCAATTACCAAGTCACTCATGCCAAAGTATTTGGCGATAACCACGGCGTTATCGACTAATAAATCAGCCGCAATGGGCAATAAAATTAGGCCGACAATCACCCAAAAGATTGCTGATTTATTGCTAACGCCCTCTGGAATCTCTGACTCTTGCTGCTCAATTAAAACGTCTGGTTGGTTCTTTTCATTTTGACTGATTTTCAGCATTGCAATGATAAATAAAGCAAAAAGGCCAATAAGAACTAAGCCTTCGCCAAAGCCTAAGTAATTATCCCATAATAAAGCACCAGCAATTAAGGTGACGACTATCATTAAAGGAAGTTCGCGGCGCAAAATGGTTGAGCTAATGCTTAAGGGTTTAATGAGCGCGGTGATCCCTAAAATCAAAGCGATGTTGGCAATGTTCGAGCCTAAAACATTACCAATCGCAGTATCAGTTTTACCTTCAAGTGCTGCGGTTGCCGAGACCATCATCTCTGGTGCTGAAGAGCCCATGGCTAAGATGGTCATGCCGATAACTAAAGGTGAAATCCCCATGTTTTTCGCTATCGCTGCGGAGCCATAAACTAATTTATCGGCACTCCAAACTAATAGTGCGAGACCTACAACGAGTAATACGACAGCAAGTAACATGATGGATCCTGTTTAATGTTGTGATAATGGATGATAATTCGTTGGCTTAAAATTTGTCTGCTTAAAACTAAATCGTCACATTATCGCGATTATTTAACGCCATATTAACGGTTCATATTCAAGCACAATTTAAGAGGCGCAATTTTGACGTTTAGCGTAACAAAAGGGAAGCACTTCGACATATTTATTAATGATTGGAGTATTTTTTGGCGATAAAAAGTGAATTTTGCCGATTATTTCTCGCATTGTTTTGAACTCATGACGCAATGTGCTTATGATGCCCGAGTGTAAGGTGTTTGTTATCTTCCCATAAAGAGTTGCTATGACATCAGAATTAATATCCATTAGATCATTATCTTTTCATCGAAATCAACGCGCCATTTTTAAGGACGTCGACTTATCGATCCCCAAAGGAAAAATCACCGCCATTATGGGGCCGTCAGGGATCGGAAAAACCACGTTACTGCGTTTAATCGGTGGACAAATTGCTCCGACCGAAGGTGAGATTTGGTTTGATGGCGACAACATTCCGACTTTAAGCCGACAACGCTTATATCAAGTTCGTAAAAAAATGAGCATGCTATTTCAATCAGGCGCGCTATTTACGGACATGACAGTCTTCGATAATGTTGCCTTTCCCCTGCGAGAGCATACTCAATTACCGGAAGCGCTGATCACCACGTTAGTTAAACTGAAATTGGAAGCCGTGGGGCTACGTGGGGCCGCGCAATTAATGCCGAGTGAATTATCAGGTGGGATGGCAAGACGGGCTGCTCTAGCGCGAGCGATAGCCTTAGATCCTGAGTTGATTATGTATGATGAACCGTTTGTGGGGCAAGACCCTATCACTATGGCGGTGCTGGTCGAGTTAATCAAAAGTCTGAATCATGCCTTAGGCATCACCTCTATTGTGGTATCTCATGATGTGCCAGAGGTCATGAGTATTGCCGATTATGTTTATTTGATGTCTAACGGTACGGTGATCGCAAAAGGGACGCCGGATGAATTAAGACAAAATCAAGATCCGCGTGTACAGCAATTTTTAATGGGTCAAGAAGATGGTCCGGTGCCATTTCACTTCCCTGCATCACCTATTGAGAAGGATATTTTAGGTTGTGAATAAGCAAGATTCTTTCATCACTGCAGTCGTCGCTAAAGTCTCTAATATTGGTGCGAGAACCTTAAGTGTTGCTGAAGCTTGGGGACGAGCGTCATTGATGTTGTGGGGCGCATTATTTGGTAAGCCACAATTTAAAAAGAATGCGCCATTATTAATCAAGCAACTGTATGCGGTTGGGGTGCAATCGCTGGCGATTATTATCGTGTCTGGATTGTTTATTGGTATGGTGCTGAGTTTGCAAGGTTATATTATTCTGGTGGACTACGGCGCAGAAGGCAGTCTAGGGCAAATGGTGTCATTATCGTTATTACGAGAGCTAGGTCCGGTGGTGACGGCATTATTATTCGCTGGGCGTGCTGGCTCTGCTTTGACCGCAGAGATCGGTTTAATGAAAGCCACCGAACAATTATCCAGTTTAGAAATGATGGCCATTGATCCATTACGTCGAGTGATCGCCCCCCGTTTTTGGGCTGGGGTCATCGCGATGCCATTATTAGCCATGATCTTTATGGCGGTAGGGATCTGGGGTGGCCAACTGGTTGGTGTGGAATGGAAGGGAATTGATGCTGGTAGTTATTGGTCAGCGATGCAGTCCTCCGTCAGCCTTAGCTATGACATCGGCAACAGTGTGATCAAAAGTGTGGTATTTGCCATAACCATTATTTGGATTGCGTTATTTAATGGTTACGATTGCATTCCAACCTCAGAAGGGATCAGTCGAGCCACGACTCGCACCGTTGTTCATTCTTCATTGGCTGTACTTGGCCTAGACTTTATATTAACGGCTTTAATGTTTGGCCATTAAGAGACTAGCCTTATTGTCACCGTTATAGAATTTACCCAAAATTTGAATTTATATTGGAAATAAATCATGCAAACTAATCGTCGTTTAGAATTAATGGTTGGCAGCTTTGTACTCATTGCTGTGATCGCCATTTTGGTCATGATGTTTAAGGTGGCAAATGTCACCAGCATTGGCTCAAGTGATAGTTATATTTTGAAGGCTCGTTTTGATAACATTGGAAACTTAAAAGTACGTTCACCAGTAAAAGTGGGTGGCGTTGTGATCGGGCAGGTCTCTCAGATTGCTTTAGATACCACCAGTTATGTACCTGTTGTGACGATGACCATTGGCCGACAGTTTGGTGAATACCCAGATACTTCTAGCGCGCAAATCTTAACCTCGGGTTTGATTGGCGAGCAATACGTGAGTTTAGTTCCAGGTTTTGTAATGGAAGGGGTGAGTACCACTTTAGACGATGGCGATTATATTGAAGACACCAAATCAGCCTTAGTGCTTGAAGATTTGATTGGTCAGTTCTTATATAGCAATAAAGAATCCAATAATAATGATGCCTCAAGCGTGTCAGAGTAATAATCAATAAGGAGATAGCCATGTTTGGGATTAAGAAGTTTTTTGTCGCACTGACATTACTGACGGTATCATTGGGCATCAATGCAAAAGAAGTGGATAGCAGTAATCCATACACCTTGATCCATGAAGTTGCCGATCAGACTTTTCAGCGTCTAAAAGCTGAGCAACCTAAAATTCAATCACAGCCCAATTATCTAAAAACCGTGGTCGACCAAGAGTTGATGCCTTATGTGAATTATCAATACACTGCTCTCAAGTTACTGGGGCCAAACTTACGTGGTGCGGATAAAAAACAAGTGGCGGAATTTATCGAAGAATTTCGCGCCTACCTAATCACGTCTTATGCGCAAGTGTTAACTCAATACACCGATCAGTCGATTCAGTTTTCACCACAAAAACCAATCGCAGAGACGACTCGTATCGTGTCTATTCCAATTGAAGTGGTGGACGGCAGTCGCCCAAACATCAAATTAGAATTTACCTTATTGAAGAATAACAAAACCGGTGAATGGAAAGCTTACGATATGGTCGCTGAAGGGATCAGTTTATTATCGAGTAAACAATCAGAATGGAATAGTAAAATTCGTCAAGATGGCATTCCCGCAGTGACCAAAGAGTTGCGTGATTTAGCGAAAAAAGACATTGTGTTTGAAGGTAAAAAATAATGGCTTCACCCACTTGGCAAGAAACTGGAGCGGCAAGTGCTCAGATGGTCGGTCAGTTGACGCGAGACAACGTCCCAAGCCTGTGGCAGCAATTACAGGCTTGGCAGCCCCAAGTTTCTCAATATGAAGTATGCTTAAAGCAATTAGCACGAGTGGATTCTGCCGGGATGGTGATGTTGATCCACTTAATACAACATGCAAAAAATCAAAATTGTCATATAATGCTGAACTTTGTGCCTAATCAACTTATGACGTTATTTGAATTAAGTAATGTCGATGGGTTGCTATCTGAGCATATTCAGGTCACTGAAAACTAAAAAATTAGAGGGTTACGTGGACATTATCCAAGTAAAACAAATATTAGATGATGCTTTGTCATTACAAGAAATTCATGTCAAAGGTGAAGGCAGCCACTATGAAGTGATCGCTGTGGACCCGTCTTTTGATGGTATGAGTCGAGTTAAAAAACAACAATTAATTTACGCTCCGCTGATGGATTATATCCAAAGAAATGATATTCATGCGGTCTCAATTAAAGCGTACACTCCAGAAGAGTGGGCTCGTGATAAAAAACTGATGTCACTATAGTCTCCACGGCTTAGTGTAGAAAAAGCAAGGTTTCCAATGGAAAAGTTTAAAGTACATGGCTCCGGGCCATTACAAGGTGAAGTTACCATTTCAGGTGCGAAGAATGCCGCACTACCGATTTTATTTGCTGCAATTTTATCAGAAGGCCCAGTTGAAGTAGCGAATGTACCCGCTCTACGTGATATTGATACTTCCATAGAATTATTAAAGCGTCTCGGCGCAGAAGTTCACCGTGAAGGTGAAGCATTGCATGTTAACTGTGGTCCTATCCATGAGTATTGTGCGCCGTATGATTTAGTCAAAACCATGCGTGCTTCTATTTGGGCACTTGGCCCTCTAGTCGCTCGCTTTGGTCATGGTCAAGTTTCACTGCCAGGTGGTTGCGCGATTGGGGCTCGTCCAGTGGATCTACATATTCATGGTCTTGAGCAATTAGGCGCGACGATTACTTTAGATGAAGGCTACGTGAAAGCCGAAGTGGATGGTCGCTTGAAAGGCGCACACATTATTATGGATAAAGTGTCGGTTGGTGCGACCATTACCATTATGTCTGCGGCGACCTTAGCCGAAGGGACTACCGTGCTTGAAAATGCGGCGCGTGAACCTGAAATTGAAGATACTGCGGCATTCTTAAATGCTTTAGGTGCGAAAATTACCGGTGCAGGTTCAAGCACCATTACCATTGAAGGCGTCGAACGTCTAAATGGTGGTAAACATACCGTTGTTGCTGATCGAATTGAAACCGGTACTTTCTTAGTCGCAGCAGCCGTTTCTGGTGGCAACATTGTGTGTCGTAACACTAAAGCCTCTTTACTGGAAGCGGTACTGGCTAAACTTGAAGAAGCCGGTGCGAAAGTGGACAGTGGTGAAGATTGGATCAGCTTGGATATGACAGACCGTGAGCTGAAGGCTGTCAATATTCGCACCGCGCCGCATCCAGGTTTTCCAACTGACATGCAAGCCCAATTTACCTTATTGAATATGATGGCTAAAGGCAGCGGCGTGATCACGGAAACGATCTTTGAAAATCGCTTTATGCATGTGCCTGAATTATTGCGTATGGGCGCGAAAGCGGAAATCGAAGGTAATACTGTGATTTGTGGTGATACTAATGGCTTAACGGGTGCTCAAGTGATGGCAACGGATCTCCGTGCGTCAGCCAGCTTAGTGATTGCCGGTTGTATTGCCAAAGGTGAAACCATTGTGGATCGTATTTATCACATTGACCGTGGTTATGACCGTATTGAAAATAAATTGAATGCGCTAGGTGCTAACATCGAGCGTGTTAAATAGGTTTGAAAAGTGCGGATTTGTCCGGTTCTTTTTTCTTAAATGAAAGCTGAAGCCATCAGGTTTCGGCTTTTTGTTGTTTACGACATAGGGGCGATGCTTAGCTTAAAATGGGGTTAAGTATTACCTACTGGAGAGACTGAATGATTGCTTTACTACGCATTATTGCTGTCGCGATATTTGCTATCTTCATGTTTATTTTTGGTTGTGGTTATTGTTTATTTAGCCCACGTAACCCTCGTCACGTGTTTACTTTTGGCCGCATGTTTGCGCGTATGTCAAAAGTCTTTGGTATTAAACTTGAATTAAGAATCCCAGAGAATGCTTATCAGCGTGATCAGCATATTTACTTGGGGAATCATCAAAATAACTGGGATTTATTTACGATTTCAGCTGCGGTGACTCCAAATGTGGTAACAGTAGGTAAGAAAAGCCTCGTTTGGTTGCCTTTGTTTGGTCAATTATATTGGCTAACAGGTAATATTTTGATTGATAGAGCCAATCGCAGTAAAGCAATGGATACGATTAGCCAAGTTGCTGAGCAAATCAAAAAAAGCAAAGTGTCAGTTTGGATGTTTCCTGAAGGAACGCGCTCGCGTGGCCGTGGACTATTGCCATTTAAGACCGGGGCTTTCCATGCGGCGATTGCGGCGCAAGTTCCAATTATTCCGATTGTTTGTAGCTCAACCGATCACTTAAAAATCAACCGTTGGAATAACGGTCATGTGATTGTAGAAATGCTCCCTCCTATCAGTGTTGAAGGGTGCGATAAGGACAATGTGCGCGAATTACTAAAAGAATGTCGCAATCAAATGAAAGCCAAGCTTGAACAATTAGATGCGGAAGTCGCGCAACGAAACGCATAAAATTAAAGCGAAATAAAGATAAAGAGAAAGCCAATGAATCGGAAGGTTCATTGGCTTTTTTATTTTGCTCGTTTCTCTTTTTCTATATTTCGGTAGAGAAAAAACTTTAGGTAGAGAAAAGAGTCTGGGTAGAGAAAATAGCCTAGGTCGAGAAAATAGCAGTAACCGCCTTATAGCCAGCCTTTACGTTTAAAGTAGAAATAAGGGGCAAACCCTGATGCGACCATTAAGGCCAAAGCTAAGGGGTAGCCGAAGGTCCATTCTAATTCAGGAATTAATTGGAAGTTCATCCCATAGATACTTGCGATTAAAGTGGGAGGCAAAAAGACCACTGCCGCAATCGAGAAGGTCTTAATTATTTGGTTTTGTTCAATATTAATAAAGCCTTGAGCGGAATCCATGAGAAAGTTGATTTTCTCAAATAAGAAGGTGGTATGAGACATTAAGGTTTCAATATCCCGCACGATTTCTCTTAGTGTTTCGAGTTGATCTGGGGTTGATTGTAGGTGACGCAATAAAAATGAGATCACTCGTTGGGTATCCATCAAGCATAAACGAATCTTACCATTACTGTCTTCCAACCTAGCGAGACGACTAATGCACTCTTCCCAGTCGGCTTCTTCATCTTCCAGAACGGTATAGCTGATCTTTTCTAATTGATGGTGAATATCTTCAATGGTGTCAGCGTGGTTTTCGACTTTCTGCTCTAAAATAGTGATAAAGAGCGATTGCACATCATCAGAATGCACTTGCCCTTTACGTGCACGAAGTCTTAATAAACGGAAATCGGCAATACTTCCTTCTCTTAATGTAATTAAACGATCTTTTTGTAAGATCGAGGCGATATTGACCGTGGTATGGCGGCCTTCGGTGGGAGAAAGAAATAAGGAATGGACGTGTAAGCCTTCATGATCCATAAAGTAGCGAGAAGACGCTTCAATTTCTTCGACATCATTAGAAGCAGGAAGCTTGAGGCCTAAGGCTTGTGATAATAAGTGTCGGTCTTCATTCGTCGGGTTGTGCGCATCGATCCAGTCGGATTGTTCGATCAATGCCGTGATCTCATCATTTGAATGATATTTCATTTCTTGGATCAGACCATTATTGATTTTAAAAAATCGCATCGTTCTCGAGTCCTTTGATGGTTTAAAGATCAATATGTTAGCACTGTTAAATGACAATGGTAAAACATTGCCTTAGTTACATTTTGAAATACTTGTTGACACTTTGTTGCTTAGGCAATTAATATTCACCCTAATATTTGCCTAGGCAAGTAAATGTACTTTATTAGTGAAAAGGGTAGATGCATTTAAGGCTCTCTCATGACCAATATTTCTTATAAACACGAAGCGGGGATCCCGCTAGGTAAATTGATTGGTTTAGTCAATCAACATAAAGAACGGCTGTTAAATCAATACTTAATGCCACTCGATATGACACCTGCGCAATTTAAAGTTTTATCGACCATGAAGTTTGATGAAATGAAATCACCAGCAGAAATTAGCAAGTTATTAGCGATTGATTGTGGCTCAATGACTCGTATGGTCGAGCGATTAGTCAAAAAATCGTTAATAGAAAAACATCCCAACCCTGAAGATAAAAGAGGGGTCATATTGTGCCTCACTCAAGAAGGAGAAGCTCTGTTGTATCAATGTATTGAAGTGATAAAGCAAGAAGTCAGCCCATTGTTGGTTGGTAATTTATCACCGCAAGAAGTCCAACAGTTAAGCACCTTATTACAACGTCTTCTGTCTCAGGCTAATGAATAATTATATTGATGATCAAATGGTTGAATCATGGAAACTAAAGAACAAAATATTGATGCTACGGTAAAACCGACAAGCAAGCGTAAACGCTCTTTTCTTATTCTTTTTATTGCAATTTTACTCATAGGGGGCGGCTGGTTTGCTTATTATGAGTTGTATGCCAAGTTTGTCGAAGAAACTGACGATGCGTATGTCAGTGGCAACTTAATCACCTTATCACCACAAATTTCAGGTACCGTGACCAAAGTTGTTCCGGATGAAGGAGATTATGTCGAAAAAGGTCAAGTATTAGTCGAATTAGATTCTAACGATACACAAATTGCGCTACAAAATGCAGAGGCAAAATTAGCAAGTAAAGTTCGTGAAGTTCGCAGTATGTATGCGGCGGCCGATAATTTTAAAGCGAAAGTTGAATCTAGCAAAGTGGCTTATCGCCAAGCTTTGAACGACTATAATCGCCGTAAGCATTTAGTCGAACGTGGCGCTATTTCGAAAGAAGATCTGGTTCACTATCAAGACAGTGTTGAGTCGGCGAAGAGTCAGTTAGAAGCAGCAGAACAATCTTTAGAAATGACGGTAGCGCTGGTGGATAATACGGTATTAAAAACCCATCCGGGGGTTAAATCTGCCGTTGCCGAATTGCGCAAAAGTTATTTAGATAATATTCGCACTAAGATTGTCGCTCCAGTGAGTGGTTATGTAGCAAAACGTGCTGTGCAACTGGGTGGACAAGTTCAGCCAGGCAGTCAATTGATGGCAATCGTACCTTTAAATGAAGTTTGGGTAGATGCCAACTTCAAAGAAAGCCAAATGAAAGATATGCGTATAGGGCAACCTGTGACCTTAACTTCGGATCTTTATGGTGATGAAGTGGAGTATAAAGGTGAGATTGAAAGCTTAGGGATTGGTACTGGAAGCGCATTTTCATTATTACCAGCGCAAAATGCGAGTGGTAACTGGATCAAAATAGTCCAACGTCTACCGGTTAAAATCCGTTTAGAAGCACAAAATCAAGATAAATACCCATTACGTATTGGCCTATCTATGTTAGCCAAAGTGGATATTAAAGATACTGACGGTAAGGTATTGGCTCAATTACCGAAAGAAAAACCTCGCTACGATACGGATGTCTATCACCATTCTCTTGAAGAAGTCGATAAATTGGTTGCGAAGATTGTGCATGAAAATGTTGGCGTAACCACTGCGGCGCAGTAATGAGGCGTTCATGAAAGATCAAACCTTTACGCCTCCCAGTCTGCCTTTAGCTGTTATTGCTCTGGCACTTGCAACCTTTATGCAAGTACTGGACAGTACTATTGCTAATGTGGCCTTGCCGACAATAGCCGGTAACTTAGGTGTGAGCTCAGAGCAAAGTACTTGGGTGATCACCTCCTTTGCGGTGTGTAATGCCATTGCTTTGCCGCTGACGGGCTGGTTTGCGCGTCGTATTGGGCAATTGCGCTTGTTTATCTTGTCGGTTGCCTTATTCACACTGTCTTCTTTTTTGTGTGGCATTGCCACAAGTATGCCAGAGTTGATCGCGTTCCGTGCGCTACAAGGCTTTTTCGCAGGCCCAATGTTTCCTATGTGTCAGACCTTGTTGTTGGGGATTTTTCCTTCAGTTAAACGCGGTACGGCTCTGGCTTTAATTTCAATGGTTACCGTTGTCGCCCCGATTGTTGGTCCTATTACCGGTGGTTGGATCACTGATAATTATTCTTGGCCTTGGATATTTTTTATTAATATTCCTATCGGTATTTTTTGTTGTTTAACCGTTTGGCAGCAACTCAAAAATCGCGTCGATATTACCGCTAAGTTACCGGTTGATTTTATTGGTATTGCATTGTTGGTGGTCGGGGTTGGGCTACTGCAAGTGGTTTTAGATTTAGGTAATGATGCGGATTGGTTTGAAGCGACACATATCATTGTAATGACATGCATCGCAGTGGTTTGCTTAATTTCCTTTGTGATATGGGAATTAACCGAAGAGCACCCCATCGTTAATTTATATTTGTTTAAAGATCGTAATTACGCGGTGGGCACCATTGCATTGGTTCTTAGTTATTCAGCATTTTTTGCCATTAACTTGATTTTGCCGCAATGGTTACAAATTTATATGGGCTATACCTCGATTTGGGCTGGGTTGGCTTCTGCACCAATGGGCGTCTTACCGTTACTACTGACACCATTTGTCGGTAAGTATGCGCATAAATCGGATATGCGTTTGTTAGCCAGCATTTCGTTTTTAGTGATTGGTTTATCGTGCTTTATGCGCGCAGAGTTTAATACCTTTGTTGATTTTGCCACGGTAGCTCAAGTGCAGATGTTTATGGGGATTGGTATTGCCTTTATGTTTATGCCATTAACCACCATTTTCTTGTCTAACCTAAACGGTCAAGAAATTGCGGATGCTTCCGGTTTAACCACGTTTCTTCGTGTACTCGGCGGCAGCTTTGCCTCATCGTTAACTACGTGGATTTGGACGCGTCGCGCTGATTTCCATCATGCAACATTAACGGAGCATGTCAGCCAATATAACCCAGCATCGGTGGATTATTTTCAACGTATGGGAGGTGAAACTCTCGCTAACTTTGAAACGGTTGATGGGATCATCAAGGTCCAATCTTATATGAACTCAACGATAGATTATTTTTACCTATTAGGTTGGTTGTTCTTAGCCTTGATTGTGATCGTTTGGTTTGCCAGAGGACCATTTATTAAGTCAGCGTCATCAGGTGCTGCGGCATCAGCAGGCCATTAAATCGAACTTAAAAGTGAACCATCGAAAAGGAGCCTAGTGCTCCTTTTCTTTTTGGGTTTTATGCCGTGGGATTATTTGTCATGGGTAATAACGTTATTTTATTAAAGGCAGTAGCAAGCTCAAACAAGGCATTTTGTTTTGCTTCGGTATTGGGAAGATTCGTTGGAATCCAATATTTTACATTATCAACAACTTGCGGTTCGATAAGGTGATCGGCGATCACTTTTTCTAGGCCAATTTTAACATTTAAGACTTTAATAAGCTTGATCAAGGATTCTTCAACATCGATCAACATAGGTAGGCCAAAGACGATCTCTTGTTTGATCAAGGATTGAGGAGCCGCCTTTAATAATAACTTCAATTGATAGCTATTTTGTAATCTCACCATGATGGGGCGAGATTGTTGTTGCGTGGCAATAGAGAGCAGTTTGGGAATGATTTTTAAATCTAAATGCTGCTCGGTTAACCAGTCGATGCCGCATAAAGTGTTATCTTGTTTCCAAACAAAATGAATTTCGACGACCTCAATCGTGTTGCTGTTAGGTGGATATAAGGTAGTCGTTTGGAGCTCTAAAGGGCATGCCGCTTTAGGTTGTGCTAGCCAGTAATTTAATGATTCTATTTTTCTCTTGTTATGTTGAATACGCTCTAAAGCATCAAAATAAAAGGCATAATCTTTATTAAGACTTTGTTTAGTTTAGTTTAATGCATGGATTGCTTGATCTAATAATTGCTTAGCTTCTAAATAGGTTTGTTGGTTTTTATCAGTAAAAGTTACCCCTAGACGAATCGCGATGGGTAATTGGTGATCTTCAAATTGATAAGTAAACTGCAGCTGTTGCTGTAGCTCTAATACCCAATTAATTAAAGACGGTTGTTTTTCTAAGTTAGGTATCACCAATACAAATTCATCACCTCCGAAGCGAAACGCTTGGCTATTTTTAAATTGGTTGAGACGTTGAGCAAATTTGATTAATACTTGGTCGCCCACTTGATAACCAATCTGGTCATTAAATTGTTTAAACCGTTTAATATCAATAGCGCATAACGTCAGTGATTTATTTTTATTGAGCAAGTTTCTTAAGTGTTCAGTTAGCGCACGTCGATTGCCTAGTTGAGTTAACGGATCTATTTGTGCCAGTTTGGCTGAACGTCTTGAAAGGCGAAATAGAATCAAGGTCAATATCATAGTGATAATAAAACCGGTCAATTGCCAATACTGAATTAAATCACTATGGGTTCTAATGCCTTGACTGATGGTGCCACTTAAGACTTTACTTAATGAATAATTTAAAGTGATTAAATTTTCTTTTACTTGATTTACCTTATCTGTAAATTCTTGATTAGGGCGGTCTTGCTGTTGGTCGAAAAAGTGTTCTAGAGACTGAATGGTATTAAACAGAGTTTGGACATCTTGAGTCACTTCTGGATGCTGATTACGTAAGAACTCTGTGGAGCGAGACTCTAAAAAGATCTGTAAGCGATTCCAGAGTAAATCATAGGTTTTGGATAATTCAGAAAACTCAATACCCTTGAGTTCATACAAGTGAGCTTGATACAAAAACTTTTCAGAGAGGTATAAGGTACGATTGGCATACCAATTAGTCGAGCGATAAAACTTATCAATGGTTTGATGACTTTCTTTTTGTAAGTAAAAACTCCACAAGAAGCCACTGGTGAAAAGAGTAAACAATAATAGAAAAGTGATGTTCGTAATGACGGGTTTCGATAAAGTTAAACGCATTTATAAAGCCTTAATTTTCTCTATTTGCCAAATACTTTGATTAAGTAGGCTCTGTTTTGAAGAAAATGTCGGATTTTGATCAAACGGCAGTAATATCCAAAGAGGTCCTTTATTTCGTAACGTCAGCTCTTGACCATCTTGTTTCATGGCTAAAATAAAAGGGTATTGCTGCCATTCGGATTTATTGATATCAACGGCATAACCATTGTAAGCAAACACTTGAATTGACGTTATTGGTTGCTCAAATTGCTCAATGAGTAAGCTTAACTTTGGACCTTGATAAGTGTGCACTTGTGAGGTCCAAGGTGTTGACGTGGTAAATTGTGTTTGAGGTAAGGCTTGTAAATCTGCACGAGTTAAATGGATTTGCTTACCCGATGGCGTTTCTAATGTGAGTATCGATTGAGGTTTGGAATGAGCGAAAACGGTAAGCGGCAGCAGTGCAACTATTAAAGTTAGCACCCAAGTCAAATGGAAAGGCGTTGTCAATAGGTGCCTCATACTGCAAGATCCTTCTAGCATTAGTTGACACTATTCTAACATTAGTTACGGTGACTTTCCTATTTGTCTCTTTAGAAGAAAAGAAAAAAGCACAAGGTAGCTAAGGAATTAATCGCGATATCTATCACAAAATGATAAACACACAATTAATTTAAGGTTATTGGGCCGCCAAAGGAGCTTATGAATTGATGATGGGGGAATTAATACAGCCACAATAAACTACCGCAAAGATAGGCAATAAAACGGTAACTAAAAAACGATAAGTAAAAAACGATACGCAATAAAAAGGCCACTTCAAGAAGCAGCCTTAATCGTTATGACAGTATCAAGCGTTATTTGCGTACTGCAATAGCTTCGATTTCGATACCGACATCTTTTGGTAAACGTGCGACTTCAACACAAGAACGAGCAGGGTAGTTTTCGACGTTATGCTCATCAAAAAACGCGCCATACACTTCATTGACCGCCACAAAGTCATTTAAATCTTTAACAAAGACCGTCATTTTTACGATATCTGAAACGGTTAAACCAGACGATTCAACCACTGCTTTCACATTATCAAGAGATTGACGTGCCTGAGCGGTGATCTCTGCTGGGACTTCACCGGTTACTGGGTTTACTGGGATTTGACCTGAAGTCATCACCATATTACCTAGATCAACACCTTGTACATAAGGGCCAATAGCGGCTGGAGCCGAGTCTGTATGTAGTACTTTTGTCATCGTGTATTCCATGATTGATGTAAATGCTATCTTGGTGGAGAGCCCACCAAGCAGAATTATTTCTCGGTCATAATCTCACGAGAAAAACTTTTTTCACAGTATTTACACTTTAATCGAATGTCATTTGCTTTTTCGATTACGGTAAAGCTGCTCGCAACAGGCTCATTATGACTGATGCAGTTGCTGTTGGCACAGTTAAACACATCTGTGACGACTTTAGGTAGTGTTAACGCCAGTTTTTTAACAACTTGATAGTCTTCAATTTGATTCACTGTGGCATGGGGGGCATATAAAGAAAGCTTTTGTGCTTGTTCTTCTGTGATAAAGGTATTTTCGATTTTAAGTAAATCTTTACTTCCTAGAGCCGAAGAAGGCAGGTTTAAGCCTATGGTAACTTTCTCGCTTGAATTATCCATTTCGAATAATCTTAGCACCTTGATGCCGATCTTCGCTGGAATGTGATCAATCACGGTGCCGTTTTTAATTGCTTCAACTTGTAATTGGTTTTGTTTAGACATAATAGGCCTCGTGATTATAGTGATTGGTTTAAAACAAGAGCAAGTAAGGCGGTGCGGGCATAGACACCGTTTTCGGCTTGCTCAAAGTAATAGGCGTACGGCGTTTTATCGACATCCACTGTAATTTCATCGACACGTGGTAGTGGGTGCAGTACTTTTAAGTTGTTTTTAGCCGGTTGTAATGCTGCTGCGGTTAAGATGTAAGCCGATTTGATATGAGCGTATTCCGATTCATCAAAACGCTCTTTTTGCACACGAGTCATGTATAAGATATCTAGTTCAGGGATAACTTCGTCCATGTCAGTGTGTAAGCTGTACTGAATCCCCGCATCATCTAATTCTTCACAGAGATAATCAGGCATGGCTAAGGCTTCAGGTGCGACAAAGTAAAAGCGGACATTATTAAATTTCGCTAAGGCTTGAGTGAGCGAGTGAACCGTACGTCCGTATTTTAAGTCTCCAACAAAGGCAATATGGAGATTATCTAATGTGCCCTGGGTTTCATAAATGCTGTAAAGGTCGAGTAGGGTCTGAGTGGGGTGTTGGTTTGAACCATCGCCCGCATTAATAATCGGCGTGCCATTTGAAAACTCAGATGCTAAGCGAGCCGCGCCTTCTTGTGGGTGGCGCATAACAAAGGCATCTACATAAGAAGAGATGATACGGATAGAGTCCGCTAAGGTTTCTCCTTTGTTGGCATGTGAAGTATTACCTGGGTTATCAAAGCCAATTACACTACCGCCAATGCGCTGAATTGCCGTTTCAAAAGAAAGACGGGTACGGGTCGAGGGTTCGAAAAAACAACTGGCAACCACTTTACCTTTAATCAATTCAGGCTGCGGCTGTTCTTTAATTTTCGCCGCGGTTTGAATGATAAGTTCAAGCTCCTGACGAGACAGTTCAGGGATAGAAATAATATGCTTTTGATAGAGCGAGTTTGCCATGATTTGTCCTTACATTTACACAAGTAACAGATACAAAAAAGCCTCCAATAAAGGAGGCTTGATCATGAAGGAGTAGAACTAAAAACAACATCTAACAAGCAACATGGCTCGTAGGTCAATTGGTGATTGTAATGTTGCTTTCGCATACTGACTCCTATTTGAATTGCGCAAATTATACTCACAAATAGTTTTAGCGCAAGCGATTGCTTTAAGGTTTTTTTATTGCCCTAATGTCGCCACCATGACAGCTTTGATAGTGTGCATACGATTTTCCGCTTGATCAAAGACAATCGAATAATCGGACTCAAAGACTTCTTCCGTGACCTCTAGCCCTTTCATACCATACTTCTCAGCCACTTCTTTACCGACGGTAGTTTCGTCATTATGGAAAGCCGGCAGACAATGCATAAACTTCACATTGGGGTTACCCGTCGCTTGTAGGGTATCCATATTAATTTGGTAAGGCGTCATTAAGGCAACACGTTCATCCCAAGCTTGTGGTGCTTCTCCCATTGAAACCCACACATCGGTATATAAGAAGTCACACCCTTGTACTCCTTCTGCGACATGTTCCGTTAAGGTAATGGTCGCACCGGTTGTTTGAGCTATCTGCTGGCAAGTGGCCACTAAATGCTCGTCTGGCCAAAAAGCTTTGGGTGCAACAAGACGAATATCCATTCCCATTTTTACCGCTCCCACCATCAGGGAATTTCCCATATTATTGCGAGCATCACCAAGGTAGGCAAAAGAGACTTGTTTGATGGATTTATGTGGGCTGTATTCTTGCATGGTCAGAAAATCGGCCAAGATTTGTGTGGGATGAAATTCATCAGTCAATCCATTCCAAACCGGAACTCCCGCATGTTCAGCGAGCTCTTCAACAATCGCTTGGCCATACCCTCGGTATTCAATCCCATCGTACATTCTTCCCAAAACCCGAGCGGTATCTTTCATTGACTCTTTATGTCCGATCTGCGAGCCAGAAGGCCCAAGGTATGAGACTTGCGCACCTTGATCAAAAGCGGCCACTTCAAAGGCACAGCGAGTTCGTGTTGAGGATTTTTCAAAGATTAACGCAATGTTTTTACCCAGCAGGGTCTTTTTTTCGCAACCTGCATATTTGGCACGTTTAAGATCGCGTGATAAATCCAATAGGAATTCAATTTCCTGAGGGGTGAAATCCAATAATTTCAAAAAATGGCGATTGCGTAGATTGAAAGCCATAAACACGTCCTTGTTGATTGATTCTGATAATTTACTTTACATAAAAATGCTTAATATGTGAATTTTTATTTATGGCGATAAGGGGGAGTTTCAACAAAATGAATATCTTGATTTATTACTGGCTAGGAAATCATTATTCACCCTATGGTAAAGCGTGATTAGTTGTGGCTTTCATGGCAAAATATCGCCTATATTTTTTATTCGAGCCTCAATACTGGAGCCCAGTTATGTCTAACAACGATCAATCTATGCAAGACGACTACATGTCGGTAGAAGAACTGATTGAATTTCAAAAAGAAGAAACACGTGAAATTATCGCGGCATTGATTGAAGATGGCAGTGATCCAGATGCACTGTATGACATTGAACATCATCTATTTGCAGAAGACTTTGAAACCTTAGAAAAAGCCGTTATGGAAGCATTCCAAATGGGCTTTGAAGTGTTAGAAGCCGAAGAAACAGAAGATGAAGATGGTGCTAAAGTGTTATGCTGTGATGCTATTATGCAATCAGCACTCGATGCTAACTTAATTGATGAGCAAGTTGAAAAGCTGGTTAATCTAGCTGAAAAACATGACATTATTTATGATGGTTGGGGCACTTTCTATGAAGGTGAAGATGCCATTTATGATGAAGCTAATGACGATTACGACGCCGAGTAATTATTGTTATTTCGTAAAAGTACCAGCCTTTGTTGCTGGTATTTTTATATCTATTTTATTGAGATTCATGGACGATTATGCACCTGCAACTTGACGGCTTCTGGCAGTTATCTCCTTTAACCGATTTATCCATTCCGCAAACGGATATTACTTTCCCTGCGAAATTAAGCTCTGTGTTACCCAGCGATTTAACAGAAGAGCAAATCAAACAACAAGAATGGCACTTGATGCATGATATCGAAGTGGATCAGGCGATGCTTGATCTCTCTGGTATTGATTTGGTGCTCGATGGTGTGGAAGGGTACGCAGAAGTGCGTGTCAGTGGCGTTGCTGTATTTGATTGTGATGGATCACAAGATCGCTACCAAAAAGACATTAAATCGTATTTAGCTTTAGGTCGAAATAGAATAGAGATTTTATTCTTAGAACCGGATGAAGATCTCTTGCTCGATGAGCCTAATACTGTCTGTTATCTTGGAGAGCGAGCAACACATTTACCTGAGCATGCCGTAGGGATTTATCAACGTCCTTTTTTGCGTTTGGTGAAGAACGTCCGTTTACAACATGTGGTCACTGAGCAAATTTGGCATCATGGTGGTGGCTGTGAATTGAAAGTAGATGTGTACTATCACACATTAAAGCCTGGCCTGGTGTCTACGAAGATTCAATATGAAGGGATGACTCACACCATACCACTGGACATAAGAAGCGATCACGTAACTGCTATTTTTCAAGTCGATGCGCCTAAATATGCGGTGATTGATCAGCAAAGTCACCAAGCTTTATCCGGAAGCACGGAGCTTTATGTACATTTAGATGGCTACCACTTCAAATTTGATGTTGCGTTAGATGAAACGCAGCAGGTGAGCCATTATCCTTTATAAAGTGAAGGCTTAAAGAAAGGCAAAGACTGAATGATTACATGCCAACTAAACTTGGGTGGTGATTAGAGCTCTTTCACCATCACAATTTCACAATCACTATGGCCGGTATTTCCCCAATGCTGCTCGAGATGAGTAAACCCCATATGTTCGTATAGTCCTAATGCGGCTTTAAGTTCAGCGGTTGATTCTAAATAACATTGCTTATACCCTATCTCTTTTGCCGTTTGTAAACACAAGGTAAGCAATTTTTTGGCATATCCTTGCCCACGGGGTTTGCTGAGAAAGTACATCTTTTGCAATTCACACACCTCGGGTCTTCCCATTAAAGGAGCGATCCCAGCGCCACCTACGACAGCGTCGCTAGCATCAGTTAAAACCCAATAGTGAGACTGCGGCCGATTATAAACCTCAAACAGAGAATCTAAGGTTGGATCGGCAACGCTATAGCCTTTATCTGCGGTCAAACCAAATTCAGCCGAGACGTGACGAATAACTTGAGCAAGGGCGGGATTATCACTGTGTTTTATGGGGCGAATATAAAAAGACATTTTGGAGTCGTGTGCTGTAAAAAAGATGAGCACTGTTATAGCTAATGTCGTTGGTCTTGTCACCTTGGAATAGCACAAAGCCCATCGAATAAGATGGGCTTTGTGAGGGGGATATGAAAGTGGTTACTTATGAATAGATTTCTTTTTCAACTTGTGGCATTTCGGCTATTTCATGACTGTGTTGGTGCAAATCATGGTGGTGGCAATGTAAGGTAACTTTCGCTTGTTCGTTACGTTGCCAGAAACGTTCGTGGAAGTAGAACACTACGGTGTTAACGCTTGGTTCCAGTGTTGCCATTAAACCACCGACAAATAAATCTCCAGTTAATAAGTAAGCGACAGTAAATGCGACACTAAAGTGTAAGACAGCAAAGCTTGCGGTTTTACGGCTTGGTGACATTAAGGCAATGCGATTTAATTTTTTACCTTGCCATACTTTTTCATGGAAGTAGAAGGCCACGGTGTTGACCATTGGCTCTGTCATGGCAATCAAGCTACCTAGAATAATATCGCCAGTTAATACATAAGCTAAAGTAAAGGCTACGCTAAAGTGTAATACTGCAAATGTTAGTGTCTTTTTCATAATTCCCCCTGAAAGCAATCTTGCTTGGTTTAACTACATTATTGCGAATAATTATCATTTCGTAAAGGGCGGATTTGATTATTTGTTTGATAGATAAAACCTATTGATTCTATGATTCCCTTCGTTACCTTTTGAATCCTAAGTACTATGAAATGTAATCTTTTTTAAGACTTATAGATTTTTTGATTTTATTAATATACCTGTCCATTTGACTTGCATTGGTTAGTTCTTAAATAGAAATAGCCAATCACAGTACGGTAAAAAATCCTGACACTATGAGGTTGTTTATTGATCAAATTATGGCTATGAGCTTGGGAGAACAATCATGAAATACTATGGCAATATTTTAAAAGTTTTTGTGTTGAGTATCGCCTTTTGTTTTAGTTCTCATCTTTTAGCGAGAGATACTGTCCCTTTATTTTCAGGTAAAGAATTGTTTGAAATAATTGATGAGCCTTTTAAATCTGGCGATCACCAGACTATTGTGGAATTCGAGGTAAATCGTGGGCAATCATTCTTTTCAACTCTGGTGATCCCCATCACTAATGCGCATTTTGAATTGATTGATTCTGATGGAAATATGGTGATCGATAGTCATAGTAAGTTGGTTTCCATTACTCATGGAGAGGAAATTGAACCGGGACTACCAGGTGCGAGCTATAAATTACCATTAATGGATGTTGGTAGCAAAACAGGTATTTGGAAATTTATCATTCAATACGATGAAATAAATTATGATTCTGCCATTGCACTTCAAGTATTTAGAAAGTCTGTACTCAATGCCAAAGTAGCCATATTGAGTCATTTGGCTGTAGTTGGAGATTTAATGGTACCAGCGGTATTAGTGACTGCAAATGGAGAACCCGTGTTAGATGCGACTGTTCCCATTGTGGTGACTTATCCTGATGGCACTCGTGAAACCTTAACTGGCTATGATGATGGGTTAGGTTTGGATGCCGTAGCTGGAGATGGTGTTTATACAGCACCAGACAATATTCCTTACCAGCAAGTAGGAGAGCATATTATTGAGAGTAAGGTAATTGCTCACCACTTGGGATATCAATACAAAACTTATGCTGGAAAGAATATTGTGGCGACTGAGCAAATGGCTAAAGTGAATAACACTCAGTTGTCCTTTTCAGAAGGAGGATGTGTAAATGAGCTTATTTTAAAAGCAAATGTAACGATTAAAAAGGCTGGAGAATACAGTTTTTATAGTTCATTAAATAAAATACAAAAGCGTTTCTTTGGAGTTAGAGCAATTAAAGTGTTTACGTTGCCAGAGGGAGAGCATGAAATTGAATTGGCATTTTCAAAGCAAAAGCTTATAAATACTTTTTCAAATAGCGATATACTTTCATTTTCGCCTTTATTAATAGAGATAACAGACACTTCAAAGTCAGGAACACGAGAGTTTAATTCTGTGGTTAACCCTCGCGTAGCCATTAACGAATCTTTTTCTTTGAGAGATATTAACTTTTGCCGTGATGATATAGAGATAACTCCAGATTTAAGCACGTCAGAGGTTTGGTCTGAGGATCAATTCTATATCAAATCTTTGGAATTTAGTTTTCCTGTATATGTGAAGCAAGCTGGGGCTTATACAACATCCCTAACAATTCTATCTGCTAATTTTGAAACCATAGATACTTTAAATTTTACTCGAGAGCTATCTGAAGGTGATAACACTATCTCATTTTCTGTTCCTGGCGAGAAGTTAAGGAAATCAGATGGGCCATATATTATCCGGTCAGTATTATTTTATGGCAACGGGATGGGGAAAAATAAAATGCTCAGACAATTAGGTAAGAGTAAAGCTTACAAAAAGGAGGTATTTATTCCTGCCGTTAAAATCAACCGTAAGGCTGATTTGATTGGAATTAAGAGTGGGGGGGGGGATGAAAAATGGAGCGGCGTTTGTTGGTGGCTATGCTCGTACACACGCGTCTGTTCCCTATGATTATGAGTCTTTAGCCAAATTTGATCTTACCGGTATTGAAGGTGTGCTGAAGAAAGCGGAGCTTAATATTATCTTTGGTACGTCGTCTCTTTCTCCTACTTTCAGTAAGGTTGCTATCTATGGCGTTCATCAGCATTGGGAAAAAGATACTGTAAATTATGATTTTTTTTGTGAAAACTTAAACGTTTGTGTTGGTTGGAAAGATAAAATTGCAGTGTTTGATTCAAATCGTGGTCAATATACTCAAGTTATACAAGGTGAAGCTTGATCGAAATTAGTTCAAAGCTGGATTAAGGATAAGAATTCGAATCATGGTTTAGTTTTTACTGCTAACCCGACAGAGAGATCTAAAAAAATAGAAATACTTGATATCGAGCTTCGATTAGTGATGTCAGAGGAATAAAGGATAGAATAAAAAAGGCTAACCGTTTGGGTTAGCCTTTGATTTGAAGTTATTGACTAGACGGCCTCGATTTACAACGCTGCAATCGTCGCTTTTTGCTCTTCTAGTTTCACTAAGGTTTCTTGGTAACCTTCTAGTTTCGCACGCTCAGCCGCAACAACCGCTTCAGGTGCTTTTGCAACGAAACCTTGGTTGTTGAGCTTACCTTCGATACGTTTGATTTCGCCGTGAGTTTTGGCCACTTCTTTATCTAAACGCGCCAATTCTGCATCTTTATCAATCAAACCTGCCATTGGGATCATCAGTGTCGATTTACCTACAAGTGCAGTCGCGCAAGCTGGCGTTGCTTCACCTTCAGCTAATACTTTTACCTCTTCTAATTTACCTAGCGCACTTAATACTGCAAGGTTATCAGCAAGACGTTTAGCATCCACTGAATCGGCTTTTAACATGACAGATAGCGGTACACTTGGTGCAATATCATATTCTGCACGTAAGTTACGGATACAAGTAATGAATTGTTTTACCCATTCGATGTCATCCAGCGCTTTTTGATCGAAGTTATTTTCATCAAACTGAGGCAGTGCCTGAGTCATGATAGTTTCACCTTCTACGCCTTCGACGAGTGGTTTAACGCTTTGCCAGATAGATTCTGTGATGTATGGGATCACCGGGTGAGCAAGACGTAACGTTTTCTCTAGTACCGTAATTAAGGTACGACGAGTCGCACGTTGTTTTGCTTCTGTGCCTTTCCATAATACTGGTTTAGTTAATTCTAAATACCAGTCACAGAATTGGTTCCAGATAAATTCATACAGTGTATTCGCTGCCATATCTAAACGGAAGTTTTCAATGTGAGCATTAAATTCTTTGGCAGCCAATTCAAATTGAGACTCAATCCATTTGTCTGCAAGAGAGTATTCAAGTTCAGCACCTTCGGCAAAGCCACAATCTTGATCTTCTGTATTCATCAATACGTAACGGCTGGCGTTCCATAGTTTGTTACAGAAGTTACGGTAACCTTCAAGACGTTTCATATCCCAGTTGATGTCACGACCGGTTGAAGCCATTGCGGCTAGAGTGAAACGCAATGCGTCAGTACCGTATGGTTCGATACCATTTTCAAACGTTTTACGGGTGTCTTTTTCGATTTTTTTCGCTAGTTGTGGCTGCATCATGTTGCCACAGCGTTTGGCGACTAATGATTCTAAATCAATACCGTCGATCATATCGATTGGGTCAAGTACGTTACCCTTTGATTTCGACATTTTATCGCCGTTTTCATCACGGATAAGACCGGTGACATAAACCGTTTTGAATGGGACTTGCGGTTTGCCATTTTCATCTTTACAGAAGTGCATGGTCATCATGATCATACGAGCAACCCAGAAGAAGATGATGTCAAAACCTGTAACCAATACGTCTGATGGGTGGAAGGTTTTAAGTTCAGGAGTTTCTTCCGGCCAACCTAATGTACCAAAGGTCCAAAGTGCGGATGAGAACCAAGTATCCAGAACGTCATCATCTTGGCGTAGAACCACCACGGGTGCGAGGTTATTTTGTTCACGTACTTCTTCTTCGGTACGACCAACATAGACGTTACCATCGTTGTCATACCATGCTGGAATACGGTGACCCCACCAAAGTTGACGAGAAATACACCAATCTTGAATATCACGCATCCAAGAGAAGTACATGTTTTCATATTGTTTTGGTACAAACTGAATATCACCGTCTTCAACCGCTTTGACGGCAGGCTCTGCCAAGGTTGCAGCGCGTACGTACCATTGGTCGGTTAGCATAGGTTCAATAACTACACCACCACGGTCGCCATAAGGAACGGTTAGATCATGATCTTTAATTTCATCAAGTAGACCTAAGCTTTCCATTTCGGCGACCACGGCTTTACGGGCCGCAAAACGCTCTAAACCTTGGTAGGCTGCTGGAATGTCGGTGCTATAGACGTCGCTTGGCTCACCGTTGCTGTTAAAGACTTCGGCCGCATCACGGATGTTGGCATCAAAGGTCAAGACGTTAATCATTGGTAGCTGGTGGCGTTTGCCCACTTCGTAGTCATTGAAATCGTGCGCAGGAGTGATCTTCACACAACCTGTGCCTTTTTCCATATCAGCATGCTCATCGGCAACGATAGGAATACGACGATCTACGATAGGTAAAATGATGTCTTTACCAATCAGATTTTTATAACGAGGATCTTCTGGGTTCACCGCTACGCCAGTATCACCAAGTACTGTTTCTGGACGAGTGGTTGCGACGACAATGTAATCTTTACCTTCCGCAGTTTTTACACCATCTGCCAATGGGTAACGGAAGTGCCACATGTGGCCTTTTTTATCTTTATTTTCGACTTCAAGATCAGAAATCGCCGTGTGCAGTTTTGGATCCCAGTTCACCAAACGTTTACCGCGGTAAATTAAATCATCTTGATATAAGCGAACAAAGACTTCTTGAACTGCATTAGAAAGACCGGCATCCATGGTAAAGCGCTCACGATCCCAATCAACAGAGGCACCTAGACGACGTAGCTGCTTAGTGATAGTGCCACCTGATTCACCTTTCCATTCCCAGATTTTGTCGATGAACGCATCACGACCATAATCGTGTTTAGTTTTGCCTTCTTCTGCGGCAATTTTACGCTCAACCACCATTTGGGTTGCAATACCTGCGTGGTCAGTGCCTACTTGCCATAAGGTGTTTTTACCTTTCATGCGCTCACAACGGATAAGAGTATCCATGATGCTATCTTGGAAAGCATGGCCCATGTGAAGGCTACCAGTGACGTTTGGCGGTGGGATCATGATGCTGTAAGCGTCTTTTGATGTGTCACCGTGAGGCTTAAAGTAACCAGCCTCTTCCCAACGCTGATAAAGCGTTTGTTCGATTGATGTTGGGTTATATGTCTTTTCCATAGTCTTCTTTTACTAATACTGTGAGCGTGAAATTACGGAGTTCGAGCGCTTTGCTTCTCGTTGCTTGAGCGCTTCGCTTCTCGATATTCAAATTAAAGCTTTCTCGATTTACGTGCTTTGCTCTTCCGAGTTTCGAGTAACGTTTTCAATATTTATTGTCTGCATTTCAAAGCCAGCTTGTCGGTAAATTTTATACCTTTCTCGAGCTTGTTGCTTTGCTTTTTCTTCGCAAGGCACGAAGTCTACCACTTGTGCAAAGGTCTGGGCAAAATTTGTCTCATCATTCGCCATATTGATGATCAATTGACGATATCGGTGAGGCTTTAATTTGCTGTAGCCAATTTCAATGGGAGTACCTTTAGGTGGGCCTTCACCAACCAAGTTATGTGCTTGAAATTGTGTGGGTTCTTGTTGCCAGAGTACTTCATCAACTTGCTCGGCTTGTCGCTTATTTTGTGCGTTGATATACACTTTAGCGCCTTGTTTGGCAAAATAGCAGGCCAAATACACTACATAAGCAATGTGCCCCTCAAGCGTATCTTGCGGGCTATCCGGTTCAATGATGTAAAAGGTTGCTATTGCCATGATGGATTACAATGCTAGTTGATGAGTTGAATTGGCTCAATATCTGTTGAAGTAAAAAGGGACCCGAAGGCCCCTTACAAGGATTACTCTTCAAATATTTGCGAACCGGAAGAGCGGTTAACTAAAAATTGCACTAATAAAGGTACGGGTCTACCGGTTGAACCTTTTTGCGCGCCAGATTTCCAAGCTGTTCCGGCAATATCCAGATGAGCCCAGTTGTACTTCTTAGTAAAGCGAGATAAGAAACAACCCGCAGTAATAGCACCACCTGGACGACCACCAATGTTGGCCATATCTGCAAATGGGCTATTCAGTTGTTCTTGATACTCATCAGCCATTGGTAAGCGCCATGCACGATCACCAGCTTGTTCTGAAGCATTAACAATTTCATGAGCAAGTGGGTTATGGTTCGCGACCACACCACTAATATGATGACCTAACGCAATCACACAAGCCCCTGTTAAGGTCGCCACGTCAATCACGCAATCTGGGTCAAAACGTTCTACGTAAGTTAGGGCATCACACAATACTAAGCGGCCTTCAGCATCGGTATTTAAGACTTCGACAGTTTGTCCTGACATGGTTGTGAGGATATCACCTGGGCGATAAGCATTACTACCTGGCATGTTTTCACAACCCGCTAGAATACCAACCACATTAATCGGCAGATTCAATTTAGCCAAGGCCTTCATGGTACCGAATACTGATGCAGCACCACACATGTCGTATTTCATCTCATCCATAGCTTCGCCTGGTTTTAATGAAATGCCGCCTGAATCAAACGTTAAGCCTTTACCCACAAGCACAATCGGTTTGACTTCTGGATCAGGGTTACCTTTATAGCTGATCACCGACATCATGGATTCATTACGCGAGCCACGGCCGACAGCAAGGTAAGAATGCATGCCAAGCTTTTCCATTTCTTCTTCACCAATTACCTTAGTGGTTATAGTTTCAAATTCATCAGCAAGACGACGAGCTTGAGAAGCCAGATAAGCTGGATTGGCGACGTTAGGTGGCATATTGCCAAGATCTTTACACGCTTTGACACCAGAGGAGACGGCTAAACCGTGTGCAATGGCTTTCTCGCCAAGATTAAGATCACGGCGAGTTGGTACGTTAAATACTAATTTACGTAACGGGCGACGGGTTTCTGGTTTGTTACTTTTGAATTGATCAAAGGTATATAAGCTATCTTTAGTCGATTCAATGGCCTGACGCACTTTCCAATAAGTATCACGACCTTTAACATGCAGCTCTGTTAAAAAACAAACCGCTTCCATTGAGCCGGTATCATTTAAAGTCCCGATGGTTTTTTGAATAATGTCTTTATATTGACGTTCACCAAGCTCTCGTTCTTTACCGCAGCCGACTAAAAGAACACGCTCTGATAGCATGCCCGGCACCTGGTGCAATAATAACATTTGGCCTGGTTTTCCTTCGAGATCACCTCGGCGTAATAATGAACTAATGTAGCCGTCGCTAATTTTATCGAGTTGCTCGGCAACAGGAGAAAGGCGACGTGGCTCAAAGACACCAACAACGATACATGCGCTACGTTGTTTTTCTGGGCTGCCACTTTTTACACTGAACTCCATGAGTACTCCTACATCCTAAAGACAAATAGAACTAAATGTTGGATAATAGTTATCAGGGCCTTAATTAGTTAATCAATTGAACTAAAATTAAGCAACACAACACTTAGTTGGAATAGTAATTTGAGTGACTCAAAAAAATCACTCGATATTTACAGATTAATATAGTTAAAAAACAGTAAAAATAATAGACTCATCGGAAAACTATAGTGATTCCGTCAAAAAAACAAGTTTTGTATAGGTAATGCTGCGTGATTATTGTTAGATATTTGATCCGCGAGACACTCAAAAGCCAGTTCGCCGTCTTCTTTGTGCTTTTTCTCGTGTTTTTGAGCCAAAAATTCATTAGCGTATTAGCGGATGCCTCTGATGGGGATATTCCTGCCAATATGATCATTTCCATTGTGGGGCTAAACATGCCGACAATGGGGCTATTGATGCTGCCTTTAAGTTTGTATGTTGGGATCTTATTAACCTTCGGCCGCCTTTACGCTGAAAGTGAAATCACGGTGATGAACGCCACGGGAATAGGGAATAAGTTTCTTGTTCATGCAGCCTTGTACCTTGCCGTCATTACCGGGGGCATTGCGGCCTTCAACTCCTTATGGTTATCGCCTTGGAGCCAAGAAAAAGTGACTCAACTGCTAGAACAGGTCGCCACCACCAGCAGCATTGATTTATTAAAAAAAGGTCAGTTTCAAGCTTCTCCTGATGGCAGTGCTGTGGTGTTTGTTGATGATGTCAAAGATAAAAAGCTGACTAATGTGTTTGTCGCACAAGCTCAGCCAAGAGAATCTATTCGTCCAAGCGTGATGTATGCAACATCGGGAGTGGTGCAAGAATACCCTGATGGCCGACAAATGCTGACCTTAAAAGACGGCAACCGTTATGAGGGCATTGCCAATACCTTAGATTATCGCAACACCACCTATGATGAATATTCCGCTCTGATTGGACAACGAGATGCGCAAAAGAAAAAGCGTAAGTGGGAAGCGATACCTACTTTAAAATTGATTGGTCAAAAAGATTTAGAAGCTAAAACCGAGTTACAGTGGCGTATCACCTTAATTGTGTGTATTCCATTATTGACCTTAGTTGTGGTGCCATTATCTGCGGTGAACCCTCGGCAAGGGCGGTTTGCCAAATTAGGCCCTGCTGTCTTGATTTATTTAGCGTACTTTTTAGCTATCAGTGCGATGAAGTCCGCCATTGAAGATGGTACGGTTCCCGCTTCTATTGGTATGTGGAGTATTAATGGATGTTTGTTAATCGCCGGTATTATTCTCAATAGTTTAGATAGCTTGTTTGTGCGAGGCCTAAAAGACAAATTAAGAAAAAGGAAGCTAAGTCGTGTTTAAAATTCTTGATTGGTATATTGGTCGAACCATCATAGCGACATCTTCTTTATGTTTGGCAACCTTAGTTGGGCTGTCTGCCATCATTAAGTATGTTGAACAATTACGCAAAGTTGGTCGTGGTACGTACGATTTAATGGAAGCATTATACTTTGTGGTATTGAGTATTCCGCGTGATATTGAAATGTTTTTCCCAATGGCGGCCTTATTAGGTGCCTTGATAGGGTTGGGCATGTTAGCGGCTAGTTCTGAACTTGTTGTTATGCAGGCCTCTGGTTTTTCAAAATTAAACATTGGGGTCTCGGTATTAAAAACGGCTGTGCCACTGATGTTAATGATCATGGTATTGGGTGAGTGGGGCTCGCCACAGGCACAAAAATTAGCGCGTGATTCTCGTGCTATGGCGATTGCGGGTGGCAGCATTGTGTCGGTACGTGATGGTGTCTGGGCTCGCGATGGCAATAACTTTATCTATATTGGCCGAGTCAATGGTGAGAATGAACTTGATAATGTCACTATTTGGCAATTTGATGAACACAAGAAGCTTAATGATATTTTAGCTTCGAAAACCGTTCTTTATGAAGACGATCACCGTTGGATGATGAAGGATGTGCAAATTACTCAAATGGATAATGAAGTCCAAATCAATAAAGAACAAATTGGCAACTATGAATGGAAAACAACGCTCACGCCCGATAAGTTAGCCGTAGTTACCGTGAAGCCGGAAGAGTTGTCATTAACGGGCTTATATAGTTATGTGAAATACCTAGAAGACTCAGACCAAGACCCATCACGTTATGATTTGGCGTTTTGGCGTAAAGTGTTTCAGCCGCTGTCTATTGCGGTCATGATGCTGATGGCTTTGTCGTTTGTATTTGGTCCATTACGTAGTGTGACGATGGGCGCGCGTATTTTATCGGGAGTGATCGCCGGTTTTACTTTTTATATTTCCAGTGAAGTTTTTGGACCAATGAGTTTAGTGTATGGCATACCACCGATTATTGGCGCTTTGGCCCCAAGTGTCATCTTCTTAATTGTCGCAGTTATGTTGATGAGACGAAAAGCCTAAAGATAACCCGGTGGGAAAGGCATAATTAAGAGAAACAAAGGCCAGAGTGATTTGCTCTGGCTTTTTTATGGCGTTCATTTATTTGTTAGAGTCGACAGTTTTTTTGTATTCGACATTTTAGCCTTATCCTCAAGACTTTTTCCTCGGTAACTTCTGACTTTCTAATTCGTGTGATTGGGATAAATGCACGACTTGGCATTTGGACCACATATCTTGCAATGCTCGCTTATCAGGATCAAATAAAACGGTAAGGTTACCTAAACCAAAGAATGAGGTGGCGACACGTAGTATGGATTGTTTAAAACTGATATTGCTGCCATCTTCGTTTTGTATCCTTAATTTCCACGCGCGCATACCTAAGGTTTGGCCTTTCATCCAAAAGAAACTTAAAAAGCCAATCCAGATGAACGCAACGTACCCATGAAAGAATAAGCTCCAAACTGGATGATGGTTGAGTAAGTCACTGGCATCTATATATGAGCCATAACTGATCAGGTTTTGTGATAATAACGCTTCCATCGATGCAATCACAATACCAACGGCGATCATCTCAATGGCAACAATGATTAAAGCGTCATAAAAAATAGCGGCAATACGACGTAAAAAGCCGGCAGGTTTTATTCGAGTGAGTGAATTCATAAGTTATCTAATTGCTAAATTTGACAGCAGAATAGCCAGTTGAAACTGGGATTTAAAGCGAAAAAATGTCTCAAGCGAGTATTTGTGTTGAAAATATCGACGATCGAATCAAATTCTACATTTAACACTTGCGCGTCATGAATGCATACGTATAATTCTCCTCATTCCTTAGCAACAAGTCTTGCTAGGTGACAATTTGGCGGTGTGGTGAAATTGGTATACACGACGGATTCAAAATCCGTTGCCTTCGGGCGTGGCGGTTCAAGTCCGCCCACCGCTACCAAATTTAAAGAAAGGCGTTCATGAAAATGGACGCCTTTTTTGCGTTTATTTTAATGCAGTTAGACGGCCAAAGTGCTGTATTGAGTGACTTCTAGTTATCCGAAGCTGAGGTTATTTACCCTTTTTAATTTTTATCTTCATTTGTCAGGACAATGTATGGTTTGTGAATTTTTTGACAAATCTTCATTTATTACGTGACTCTTTTCAAAAATAAACTATCTTAGATACAAATTGTTACATTCTTCGTGTGATGATTGGATGTCGTTTACTACTCCTTTATACCTTTCTTTTTAGAAAAGTAATACGACTGGCGCAGCTAATAGCGCTTTATTGAGTTGTAACCAAATGGGGAATTTATGAAAACGGTTTCGATTGTTGTACCTTGTTTTAATGAAAGTGAAGTAATTGATGCAACGATTGCTGAGTTACTTTCAGTCACCAAAAACCTTTCTGATTATCAATTTGAACTTATTTTTGTTAATGATGGTAGTTCTGATGATACCGAAACAAAATTATTAGCTCATAGTCGTCAACACGATAATATTCGCATGGTGTCTTTCTCTCGTAACTTTGGTCATCAACAAGCAGTGAGTGCGGGGCTAGATGTTAGTACCGGAGATGCTGTGGTGTTGATTGATGCTGACCTTCAAGATCCTCCTAGTTTAATCGGCGACATGATTGATAAATGGCAACAAGGCTTCGATGTAGTGTATGGCACGCGTTTGAGCCGGGAAGGGGAATCCACTTTCAAACGTTGGTCTGCCAAGTGCTTCTATCGCTTACTTGATAAATTATCGGAAGTGCCTATTCCTCTTGATACGGGCGACTTCCGCTTAATGGATCGTCAAGTTGTTGATCATCTTATTGCGATGCCAGAAAAAGCACGCTTTATCCGCGGGATGGTAAGTTGGATTGGATTTAATCAAACCTCAATCACTTACCAACGTTCTGCACGCTTTGCCGGTGAGTCGAAGTATCCGCTAACGAAAATGCTCAAATTTGGTATTGATGGCATTTTATCGTTTTCAGTGAAGCCATTAAAACTGTCTATTATGTTGGGCTTTATGTGTTCCGGTATTGCGATGTTGATGCTGTTGTATTCGGTGTATATACGCTTAATGACAGATCATTGGGAGTCAGGCTGGACATCCTTGATTATCTCGATTCTTTTTATGGGCGGTGTTCAACTTATCTCTATTGGCATTTTAGGCGAATACATTGCTCGAATTTACAATGAATCTAAAAATCGTCCTTTGTACATCATTAAGAAAAACCGAGAATCTGATGCTGCAGAAAGCCAATAAACTGCTAAATAACTTGATTTATACCGATCTAAAACAAAAAATCCGTTTTGGCTTGGTTGGCGGAGTGAATACTTTATCAGCTTATTTAGCCTTTATTGTGATTTATCACCTATCCGATCGTTATTTGCTCGCTTCAGTTCTATCGTATTTTATAGGAATGCTGATCAGTTATACGTTAAATAAACGCTTTGTGTTTAACAGCGCGCAGAAATCTGGACAATTTATACCATTCTGTATTGTGAATTTAACCTCTTTAGCCTGCTCTACGGCTACGATCTATGGTTTAGTTGAATATGCGGGAGTGATGGTATATATCGCCCAGGTATTGGCTGTAGCGGTTTCGATGGTGGTGAATTATCTTGGTTATCAAAAAGTCTTTACTCAAGGTGTGTCAATGAGTGAGTTTTATTCCCTATTTCAAAAAGAAGATAAATCCGTCGATTACTGGTTTATGTTCAAGGGAGTGATCGCTTTTCTGATACTTGCGGTAACCTTGTATAACGTTCATATGTCGGTGGTGTCAGATATCGCTCATGATGCTCTACCTTATATGAATGGCTATAGTGAGAAATTTGTCTCGGAAGGTCGATGGATTAACTTTGCACTGTTTTATAGTTTACGTGCTGTACCATCTTCTATGGCTGTGATTGTTTGTAATCTTTCATTATTTTATTTCGCCTATAAGTTAACACTAGGGGTTCGCCAGGATAAATGGTTGGCATTATGTGTGGCTTTATTGGTGTTAAATATTCCCTATTTCACCATGTTATTTAAATGGCCAATGACGCTGATCCCTGGTTGTGTAATGTTGGCGGTATTTGCCTATATGAAGGATAAGTTTAATCCTTCAGCTTTGTTGATCGTTTCTGGTATTTTATTATTTGCCACTTACCCTGCCTTTTATTTCTTAATACCGTTATTGTATTTACCAATGCTGAGAGAGGCGAGGTGGTCTGCGTTATTACAGTTTCTTTTCATGTGGATGCTGGGTTATGTAGTGGGGTATGCGGTTGCTAATAGTTTAGTGTATGCCTACACCTATTTTTTCTCTGATCAGGCGAGTTTCATTCATTTTGCCGATTGGCGTCGTTCTACACCCTCGACGGATATGGCAAGCTTATTGTCAAACATCATTAAAAGTGCTGCAAATTTTGAGCGTAATGCACTCTATATTTCGCAATTAAGTCCTTGGTTGTATGTACCCTTAGCAGGGACATTTTTATGGGCGCTAAAGCATCATTTTAAATACTGTTTAATAGTTTTATTGGTCGTATTTTCAATCTATGCCAGCGTGATCCCATTAGGAGTTCAAGTGCCATTGCGCTCGGGAATCACCTTACCGTTGGGCTTAACCATGCTGATTTTATTGGTTGATAATAAAATGTGGCGAACGTTATTGCTGGTTTTACTGTTTATCCCATTAAGTTACCAAATGCATGATTACAATGCAGGTTATACCAATAGTCGTATTGCCATGGCAAAGATAATGGAATCAGCGGCAGGGAATGGTTATTACCATCATCCCGAGAAGTTTGACAAGGTTGTTGTCAGTGTTGATGAAGCACAGATGACGGATTATATGTACCAGTTAACAGGGTCAGATACTTTTAAGGTTCCGAGTAATTTACGCTATCACTTCATTAAACCTTATTTTTATAAGAACGGGTGGCCTGACTCTAAAATTGAAATCATTAATCAGCCACGAGAGAAGATCCAAGGTAGCGCCTTTGTTCAGGCTAATGGTAAAACTTTATCGGTTCGCCTTGATTAATGATGATGAACACTTCTCAGCCTCGACACTTGTCGAGGCTTTTTTATAGCGAATAACATAGGAGGTGCGTGATATTCAAATGATGGATTTTCCTGATTTTGAAGCGCATTATAAAAACACTCAGTGGAGTCCATAAGCTAAACTGAGAATAAATAACATAAGAAAAGAGATGAATATGAAGCAAATAAAAAATAAAACATTACTCGCCTCAACACTTATCGAGGGTAAAGGGCTGCCAGTATTCAATCCATTTGATAATAGCTTATTAGCGACCGTTCCGATGTCTTGCCAAGCCAAAGTGGAACAAGACATCATTGAGATGGAGCTAGGCCAAAAGCAATGGCAAAAGCGTTCAGCGGCTGAGCGTTGTAAGTTGCTGAAAAAATGGCATCAATTGATTATTGAAAATGAAGATGACCTCGCCATGATTATCACCTTGGAAGGAGGGAAGCCTTTGAAAGAAGCGCTGGCAGAAGTTCGTTATGGCGCTTCATTTATTGAATGGTTTGCCGAAGAAGGTCGCCGAGCTTATGGTAATACGATTCCTTCACCAAGTAATGATAAAACACTCCTTACCGTTAAGCAGCCAATCGGAGTCGCAGCAGCTATCACACCTTGGAACTTCCCTTTTGCTATGATCACCCGAAAAGCCGCTCCTGCTCTTGCTGCGGGCTGTAGTTTTATCTGTAAACCATCTGAATTAACCCCGTTAAGCGCCTTTGCTGTGACTGAGTTAGCTTTCCAAGCCGGCATTCCTAAAAACGTTTTACGCATGGTTATCGGCCAAAGTGCGCATGAAGTCGGGGAAGCATTTACTTACCATCCATCGGTACGTAAATTTTCTTTTACCGGCTCAACCTTAGTAGGGCGTAAATTACAAATGCAATGTGCCTCAACCATTAAGCGCACCTCTATGGAGCTTGGAGGCAATGCGCCTTTTATCGTGTTTGATGATGCTGATATTGACAGTGCGGTTAAAGGGGCCATTGCCAGCAAGTTCCGTAACGCAGGGCAAACGTGTGTCTGCTCTAATCGTTTTTATGTTCAAGATGGGGTTTACGATGAGTTTGTCACTAAGCTGGTGGCAGCGGTCGATCAATTGAAAGTGGGTAATGGCTTAGATGCAGAAACTGATATTGGACCTGTGATCACGCAAGAATCAAAACAGCGGATTGTCGAGTTGATTGAAGAAGCGAAAGGTCGTGGTGCGAAGCAAGTCAACCGAGAACAATGTTTAGATGGTCAGTTTGTAGCGCCAACGGTTTTGGTTGATGTAGAACATGATAGGCCTTTAGTGCAAGGTGAAATCTTTGGCCCAGTTTTACCTATTATTCGTTTTTCTGAAGAAGAGAAGATGATAGAGATGGCCAATGACACCATTTACGGATTGGCAGCCTATTTTTATAGCCAAAATATGAATCGCATTTGGCGGGTCGCACATAACTTGGAATATGGCATGGTTGGGATTAATGAAGGTATTATCTCCACGGAAGTTGCGCCGTTTGGTGGGGTCAAACAATCAGGCAATGGCCGTGAAGGAGCAAAAGAAGGGTTGGAAGAGTATCTAGAAACGAAATACGTATGTATTGGTGGCTTAGATTAGGTTGATGAAATTCGGTGGAGAGGATTCTTCAGCGAATGCTCTTTCACCTAATACCCAGTAACAGAGTGGTGGAGAGATTCATCACTCTTTTTTTATGCCAATCACAATAATTAAATAGTAAATACGATTGATATAAATGGGTTTTAGCAAATCATAGGCAATAAAAAAGGTTCATCGCGGATTAGCGGGAACTTAAAACAAAAACGGTAGTAAGTGATAAGGTTACATCGCCAAACACAACCTTACACAAACTACCGTTTTCATGCCGAATCATACTTTTCTATCATCGTTCTGGGAAGGCTTTCATATAGTAAAGTCTCATCAGACTGAATCACTTATTACACTTACCCTGAAACCTAGTTCTATCGCTAAATGTCCTTGTGGACTTCATGCTCAATCAATACATGAGTACCAATGGCGTAACGTGAAAGAAGCAACGCTGCTTGGTCTACCCGTTGAGTTGCTTGTTCAAACTCGACGAGTTAAGTGCCGTCATTGTGGCATTAAAACAGAACAGTTATCTTGGTTAGAGCCTTATGCTCGCCTCACTAATCGCTTGAGAAGCTATATCGAGCAGTTGCTGCCTCTTTTACCCATAAAGCACATCGCCCAAATAACGGGTGTTCATTGGCACACAATTAAAGAAATAGATAAGCGTCGACTTCAACACGTTGTACCGCAGGTAAAATGGGGCGAACTAAGGCAGCTCGTCATGGACGAGTTCGCCATTTTTAAGGGGCATCGTTATGCCACTGTCATTGCTGATGCAAAGAGTCATCAGGTTATCTGGGTAGGGCTAGGTCGTAGCCGTAAGGATATTCGACCATTTTTCAAGCAGCTAGGTGAACATGGTAAAAATATCGAGGCGGTAGCAATGGATATGAATACTGCTTTTGATCTTGAAGTCCAAGAGCATTGCCCAAATGCACATATCGTTTATGACTTGTTCCATGTTGTGGCTAAGTTCGGTCGTGAGGTCATGGATAGAGTCAGAGTTGATCAAGCCAATAAGCTAAAGCACGATAAAAAAGCAAGACAATGGGTTAAGCGCTCACGTTGGGTATTATTGAAAAATAGAGATAATTTAAATACACAACAAGATAGCTATCTCACTGAAATATTGGAAATAAATAAGGACTTGATGACAACCTATGTGCTGGGAGCACAATTAAAGGAACTCTGGCGCTGTGAGTCAGAACTTCAGGTGAAAAACTTATGGAAGGTGTGGTGGGAGCAAGTGAATGATAGCGGAATTAAGCCGTTAAAAGAATTTGCTCGAAAGCTCCGTCCCTACCTTCATGGAATTATCGCCTCAGGAAGTTATCCGTTGAATACGTGCACCCTTGAAGGGATAAACAACAAGATAAAGTTAATCAAGCGGATGGGATATGGTTATCGAGATACCGATTACTTCTTCTTAAAGATAAAAGCGGCTTTCCCCGGAAAGCCGCGATGAACCATAAAAAAGCCTCATCAAATGATGAGGCTTTTTTAAAGTGGCTCCCCCTGCGGGACTCGAACCTGCGACATACGGATTAACAGTCCGCCGTTCTACCAACTGAACTAAGGGGGAATTATTCTTTTTTTATTTCTAATCTTCTCAATTAGAGATAATGGTGCCGACTACCGGAATCGAACTGGTGACCTACTGATTACAAGTCAGTTGCTCTACCTACTGAGCTAAGTCGGCACTGTTAGTTATTTGATATTTCAAACAACTTTAAAGTGGCTCCCCCTGCGGGACTCGAACCTGCGACATACGGATTAACAGTCCGCCGTTCTACCAACTGAACTAAGGGGGAATTATTCTTTTTTTATTTCTAATCTTTTCAATTAGAAAAATGGTGCCGACTACCGGAATCGAACTGGTGACCTACTGATTACAAGTCAGTTGCTCTACCTACTGAGCTAAGTCGGCACACTGTATTTTTTATTTGACGTCTTGTTAACGTTAGACACCAAACTATAAATAGTGGTGCCCGGAGGCGGAATCGAACCACCGACACGAGGATTTTCAATCCTCTGCTCTACCGACTGAGCTATCCGGGCGACGAGGTGTATTAAACGGTTTTTCGTGAGTAACGTCAACACTAAAATATAAAAAAATATCTGTTTGGACGTTTTCTAGTCGCGTTTGTATATTTATTCACACTTAAGTTCAAAAAAAGCTCAGTTTTAATGGCAGTTCAGAGTGAAATTAGCACCTAGCCATACGTTTTAATTAGGAACCTTGAGCAATAATAAGCGCGATATTATGTAGTTTGAGCGAGATCACTGAAAAATATTTACCATCAGTATGAAAAAAAGTGCCGATTATTCGTATTTTTTGCATTCTGATTGAGTTGAGGTTAAGTAAAGATGAATAGGTAGTGGGTTCATTGGTATAAGATCTTGGATAACGCAATCTGGTTGAGAGCAAAAAGGAAGAGGGGAGTCTGGCTGCCAATGAGCGAGCGTAATGATAATGGTGGCTTAAAGGGAAGAATGAAATGGAAATGATAAGTATAAAAAAAGCCTCATCAAATGATGAGGCTTTCTTAAAGTGGCTCCCCCTGCGGGACTCGAACCTGCGACATACGGATTAACAGTCCGCCGTTCTACCAACTGAACTAAGGGGGAATTATTCTTTTAACACTAAAACCAATTTTGTTTTCAGTCGTTAAATAAATAATGGTGCCTCGAGGCGGAATCGAACCACCGACACGAGGATTTTCAATCCTCTGCTCTACCGACTGAGCTATCGAGGCAATAAATGGTGCCGACTACCGGAATCGAACTGGTGACCTACTGATTACAAGTCAGTTGCTCTACCTACTGAGCTAAGTCGGCACACTGTATTTATTGCTTGTCCATGTTATTGCATAACACCAACAATTTAAATTGTGGTGCCCGGAGGCGGAATCGAACCACCGACACGAGGATTTTCAATCCTCTGCTCTACCGACTGAGCTATCCGGGCAACGGAGCGCTATTAAACGGATTTTCGTGTCTACCGTCAACCTGTTTTTGCAAAAAACTTAAAAAAAATGTTTGTTTGCTGCCTATTTGAACAGATTTATTGGTTTTGCAGTGTTGTTTAACATTTTGTTGTGGTTTTTTTAATATTACCTCATGTTATGAAACTCTTTTTTATAAGCGGTGACTTTTTCTAAATAGCGACGAGATTCCGCATTGGGGTGCTTTTTAGTTAATGCCCAGTACACTTGATTCGGCTGTAATTGATTAATATCGTTAATGGCTGAAGTTTTGCCGCCACCAAAAGTATTAAAAACCCCTCCCGAGCCGCCATTGTAAGCGGAGATCATGCTGTACTGTAAGGACGTACTATTTTGGATCCCTTTCAAATAACGAGTTTTGAGTAAGTAGAAGTAGGCGACACCGGTATCAATATTGTTCTCCGGATTATAGAGGTACTTCGGGGTAGGCATGCCTGAACGGCCTTTCACTAAGTTAAAAACATCATGTCCGGCGGTTTTAGGTACCACTTGCATTAAACCATAAGCATTTGCCCAACTGACGGCATAAGGGTTAAAACTGCTTTCGGTTTTTATGATGGCGTAAATAAGATCTTCTGGAATGCCGTATTGTTTTGAGGCTTTACGTACGATACTGGCGTACTGGTAACTGCGTAATTTATCATGGTTTTTTACCATAGGAATGGTGACAAAGTACGAGGTTTTAAAATCGATGGTACGAGTTTGTAGTTTGTTTTTGATTAAGTAATCTGCAAATTGATTGGCGCGCCATGACCATTGAATAGACTGACCATTTTGATCGACCACCTGATCGGATAAAAATGGTTTTCCTCCCATCGCAATTTCTTTTGACGAAAATAAATCCACATTAGCTGGGTTATTGGGAGTCAATAGGGTCGTCACTATCGCATGTTTGAGGTGGGCTTTAGGCTCAGTGCTGGCAATGGTTTCTATCGTGACTGTGCCGTTATCAAAATCGATATCAGCACGGTTTAAATAGCCATCGGTATATTTGACGTAAGTTTTAGCCCCTGCCATCTTGATGTTGTCTTGTCCCCACTTGTTGGCCACTTGTCCTGAAAACTGATTCATTAAGTTATCTAAGGCCGCGGTATCTTTAGCAAATTGACCTGGGAGTGGAGCGAGGTTTTTTGCAAAACGGTTGGTGGGAGTGTAGTCAACATCATAAATGCTTTCGATAAATTCTCGACTGCATCCCGTTAAGGAGAAACACAACACGATTAAGAGCCAGTTATTCTTTTTCATTTGATAGCAATTACGTCAGGCACTGAAAAGCGCTCATATTGAACCTAATACCACGCATACTCATTATCGGATCATCTCATGAGTGTGAGTGGTATAAAGTGGTGCAATCAATAGGCTTTTCTAAAAACAAAACAGGCATTGATTTGTATTTAGTTTGCACAACATACAAACCAAAAACCTCAATGCCTGTGCGACAATGGTTAGGAATTATACCGAACTTATTGTTTATAACCAGTTATTCACTTGGTGGTGTATAGCCATCGATAATGATGTCTTTACCTTCAAATAAGAAGTTAACCATTTCAGTTTCTAAAAGTTTGCGATGTTCTGGGTCCATCATGTTGAGTTTTTTTTCATTGATCAGCATGGTTTGTTTATGTTGCCATTGGCCCCACGCTTCTTTACTGATGTTGTCAAAAATACGCTTTCCTAAGTCACCAGGATAAAGCTGGAAATCCAGACCTTCGGCTTCTTTGTTTAAGAAAACACAATTTACAGTACGGCTCATGAGAGCTCCTTACATGAATGGTTAATCGTTAAGTTCATAAGGCAAGCTGTGCAGCAATTGTTTTACTGGCGCAGCAAGTCCAACTTCTTTTGGTTGTTCTAAGTTATACCAAAGACCTTGTTGGGCTTCCATCACCAAACAGGGTAGTTGTTTCAATTTTACTAAGATTGGCGTGATCTCGAGATGATAATGGCTAAAAGTATGACGAAAAGCGGTTAAGATTCGAGTTTCATCAATGATGTTAGCATGGAATCCACGCTTATCTAATAAAGCATCAATGTGCTGATCTTCATGTTGTGGAAAGCAGAATAACCCTCCCCAAATGCCACTTTGAGGGCGCTGTTCTAACCAGACCTGATGGTCGTGATAAAGCATCACAAACCAAGTTTGTTTGGTCGGTTTGTCTTTCTTCGGCTTTTTACCAGGAAAGTCTAATTGACGTTGTTGTGCTTTAGCTTGGCATTGGGCTTCAACTGGGCATAAATCGCACTTAGGACGGCTGCGAGTACAGACTAAAGCGCCCATATCCATCATCGCTTGATTGTACTTATCAACGTCAACAGAGGGGGTGTGTTGCTCTGCAATTTGCCATAATTGATTTTCGACGGCTTTTTGCCCCGGCCAGCCTTCAATAGCAAAGTTACGAGCTAGGGTTCTTTTGACATTCCCGTCTAAGATGGCATGAGGCTGTTTATAGACAGAAGATAAAATGGCCGCTGCGGTTGAGCGCCCGATACCAGGAAGCGCGTTTAATTGTTCAATATCGGTTGGAAACTCGCCTTGATATTGCTGCTCAACAATTTGTGCGGCTTTGTGTAAGTTGCGTGCTCGGGCGTAATAGCCAAGACCTGTCCATAGATGCAGCACTTCATCTTGATGAGCATGAGCTAAATCGGTCACGCTAGGAAAGCGCTGCAAAAAACGTTCAAAGTAGGGGATCACGGTCGTAACTTGAGTTTGTTGCAACATAATTTCTGACAGCCAAACGGTATAAGCGGTCTTGTTTTGTTGCCAAGGTAAGGTTTTACGGCCGAAGTTGTCATACCATGCTAAAATAGCATCAGAAAATGCACTCACGATTTGCTCTTTATTTGAATAATAATGAAGCGCGAATTGCACCATAGCTTAGGTTTTAAGTAAACCATGTAAATTAAGTGGACTTTTGAGTGAGATTCATAAATTTTTACGGATAAAGCTTGCACCTTGACGGTATCTTTGGATAATTCTCACCCTATTTTTAGAACTCGCCAATCATGAGACTTGGCATAACCTTCAGGCAAAAAAATGACAGAAGTAACAACAAACGAAGTGAATGAAGAAGGCAAAATTGTACGAAGAATTCGTAGTTTTGTTCGCCGTGAAGGGCGCTTAACCAAAGGTCAAGAAAAAGCGATTGAAGAATGCTGGCCAACTATGGGTATTGACTTTGTTCAACAGCGTCTTGATTGGCAACAAGTGTTTGGTAATGACCATCCGGTTGTGCTTGAAATTGGCTTCGGTATGGGTGCATCATTGGTCGAAATGGCAAAAAATGCACCTGAGAAAAACTTTATTGGTATTGAAGTGCACAGCCCTGGTGTTGGTGCCTGCTTAGCGGCAGCGCAAGAAGCCGGAGTTACGAATTTACGTGTGATGTGTCATGATGCGGTTGAAGTGTTTGAGCACATGATCCCAGACAGCAGTTTGACCACATTACAGTTGTTCTTCCCTGACCCATGGCATAAAAAACGCCATCATAAGCGTCGTATTGTGCAACTGGGTTTTGCTGAAATGGTGCGTCAAAAACTGATTTTGAATGAAGGCATTTTCCACATGGCAACCGATTGGGAAAATTATGCTGAACACATGGTTGAAGTGATGAATGCGGCTCCAGGTTTTGAGAATATTGCGACGGATGGTGATTACATTCCTCGTCCTGATGAACGTCCTCTGACGAAGTTTGAAGCTCGTGGGCATCGTTTAGGCCATGGTGTCTGGGATATTAAATTCCGCCGTAATGCCTAATTAAAGTCGATTTTATCCGTGCCTATTTAAAGCCAGTCACTAAGGTCACTGGCTTTTTTGTCCTTTGTCACTTGTCCTAACATTGAAGTTGGAGTTGTTATGTGTCAACCATCCAAAGAATTACTCACCGATATTCTTGAACACGTTCGCCCTTTAATCGGTAAGGGAAAAGTTGCGAATTATATTCCGGCTTTGGCGAATGTCCCTAACGATAAGCTGGCAATGGCGATTTATACCAATGAAGGTGAAGTCATTAAAGCAGGGGATGCGGATGAGGAATTTTCGATTCAATCGATTTCGAAAGTGTTGAGTTTAACTCTGGCGATGCAAATTTATCAGCCTGAAGAAATTTGGCGTCGTGTAGGGAAAGAACCTTCAGGACAAGCATTTAATTCGATGATCCAGCTTGAAGTTGAGCAGGGGATCCCTCGTAATCCGTTTATTAATGCCGGTGCTATTGTTGTGGCTGATATGCTGCAAACGCGTCTGTCTGCGCCAAGGCAGCGTTTATTGGAATTTGCCCGTCAGTTATCCGGTGATACTCATATCGTGTATGACAAAGTGGTTGCGGCCTCAGAAATGTTGCACAGTGATCGTAATGCGGCGATTGCTTATCTGATGCGCTCATTTGGGAATTTTGAAAATGAAGTGATCCCGGTTTTAAATAACTATTTTCATGCCTGTTCATTAAAAATGAGTTGTGTGGATCTGGCGAAAACCTTTAGCTATTTAGCGAACAAAGGCCAGTCGGTGCACACCAAGAAACAAATCATCGCACCAAATCAAACTAAGCGCTTGAATGCGTTATTAGCCACTTGTGGTTTATATGATGGGGCGGGTGAGTTTGCATTTCGCGTTGGGATGCCGGGTAAATCGGGTGTCGGCGGCGGCATTATTGCGGTTATTCCGGGAGAAATGACGATCGCAGTTTGGTCACCAGAGTTAGATAAATCTGGTAACTCTCTAGCTGGAACCGCTGCACTAGAATTGCTTTCAACGGAGTTAGGGCGCTCAATTTTCTAATGGCGCTTTTCTGATGAGGCGTAGCTCGTGACTTGAGCGAGTCGCGAGCTACGATAACACCAAGCGTACTCATTATCTGACCATTTAATTAGGGTGATTGACCTAATTAGCGTGATTGCTATAACGATGTTTTTCTGCAAGGAGTCAGCGCCCCTGCTTACTCATCGTCGACAAATAATTCAATCAGATCGTTAAAGAATAACTTTCCTTTTTGTGTTACTTGCCAACAAGCCTCAGTGTCATGGATAAAGCCTTGCGTGATCGCTTGGGCAATCGGCTGGGCAATGGATTCAAGAGTCAGACCGGTGCGTTGAATAAATTCGGCTTTAGGGCACGCTTCAATTAAGCGAAAGCGATTCATAAAAAACTCAAAGGCTCGGTCGTCTAATTCGACTTGTTGTTCGCTGTCTAAATAAGGTTTTACTAAATTTTGATAGGCAGCGAGATAGCCTTTAGGGTGTTTTATTTTGGTGGTGCGGACGATTCGCCCATCAGCAAAGCTGAGTTTGCCGTGTGAGCCACAACCAATCCCTAAATAGTCCCCAAAATGCCAATAGTTCAAGTTATGACGACATTGGTAACCTGGCTTACTGTAACCTGAGATTTCATACTGCACATAGCCTGCTTCGGTTAAACGTTGGTGGCCTTGCTCGAAAATATCCCACAAATCATCGTCATCGGGTAACACTGGCGGTTTTGAGTAAAACAAGGTGTTAGGTTCAATCGTGAGTTGATACCAAGATAAGTGATAAGGGTTCAGCTCAATCGCTTGCTCTAAGTCGGCTAAAGCTTGCCCTTGAGTTTGATTCGGTAAGCCATGCATTAAATCCAAATTGAAGCTGTTTAAGCCGATTTGGTGAGCCAGATGTGCGGCATTGATTGCCTCTTGCGGACCATGAATACGGCCTAATGCTTGAAGTTTTTCTTGTTCAAAGCTTTGCACACCAATCGAAATTCGATTTACCCCTTGAGTTTGAAATTGAGCAAAACGCTCCGCTTCAATGGTGCCTGGGTTCGCTTCCATGGTGATTTCAATGTGATCTTCAAAAGGCAGTAACGCTTCAATTCCTCGTAATAAACGGCCAATTTCTTGTGGCGATATCAGGCTAGGTGTACCGCCACCAATGAAGATCGAATGCAATAAGCGAGGGGTTTGCTCAAGTTGATATTTTTCGATATCCGTTTTGAGATCATCGAGTAAAGCATCGATATATTGCGTTTCAGGGATCTCGCCTTTTTGAGCGTGAGAGTTGAAATCACAATAAGGGCATTTTTGTACGCACCATGGAATATGGACGTATAAACTCAGTGGTGGAGGCGTTAACACAAGCAAGCCTTAAGCAATAAATTGAGGGGAATCAGAGAGTGCAGCGAACAGTTTTTGTAACGCTTTACCGCGATGTGAAAGTTGTTTTTTGCGTGTTGGCTCCAGCTCGGCAGAAGAACAAGCCTCTTCTGGCACCCAAAAGACAGGATCGTAACCAAAGCCATTGTTACCTTGTGTTTGTTCTAAAATACGGCCTTCCCATTGACCATGACACACTAATGGCGTGGGATCATTTTCATGGCGCATCAGCACCAACACACAATGAAAACGCGCGCTGCGTTGTTCACTTGGGACGCCTTGCATTTCCACAAGTAATTTTTCGATATTCTTTTGATCGGTTGCCCCTTCACCAGAAAAGCGTGCAGAGTAAATGCCGGGTGCGCCTTTTAGGTAATCCACCTCTAAGCCTGAATCATCGGCAATGGCAGGTAAGCCCGTTGCTTTGGCGGCATGGCGCGCTTTAATAATGGCATTTTCAATAAAGGTGCTGCCGGTTTCGGCTACTTCTGACACGTTATATTGGCTTTGTGCTTCTACATCGAAACCAAACTCGGCCAGTAGATCCGCCATTTCTTTGACTTTACCTTGGTTACCGGTGGCTAAAACTAATTTTTTCATGAAATGTCTCAATAGATGTCGGATGATTGTTTGTTATATCGTTTGTTAGAGCGTTTGTTGTGTACATAGCAGATAGGTATTAATCATTTACTCTTCTACATAAAAGGTTTGATTAAAGCGAATAGGGCCACTTCCTACGGTGCCAGCATCGACTTGAATATTGAAACTCAATTGCTCTTCATTGGTGATAGGAAACTCGGCTAAATAGTAGATAGCGGGGCCTTCTTTCACTTGTTTAAACTGAAGCTGTCGGGTTTGGCCCAATAAGTTTTGACTGCTGCCGGTAATCTTGGCATCGACGGCAGGAGTACCCAATTTACTGGTATCCAGTACGCTAATATTTAAAATGGCGGAATAACCATTACGCTTTAACTTATATTGTCGCGCCACTTCAGGCGTCAGCATGGCCGAGTTAAAAGCTGAATAATGTACCTGACTGTGCTTAATCGTCTTAAATTGTTCAGCATAGCTGGGGAAAGACAATAAGCTGAATAAGGCTGGTAGTATTATCAACGAGCGTAAGGTCCACTTTTTCATTCGCTATTCCTTTAATTAGAGAGTAGAGCGTCAATCTCAGTTGGGATCTGGTTAGGCGATAAAATTCGGATGGTTTTATGCCTTCCTAATTCCCCTTTTTCTACGCTGACCGCCCCTTTGGCGACTTTAAATTGTTTAGCTAGGTATTTACTTAAGTAAGCATTGGCTTTGCCATCAATTGGTGGTGCGGTAATGGCAATTTTTAGCTCATCACCATGAAGACCAACAATGGCGTCTCGGCTAGCTTTAGGCTGAATATAAACGCGCAGGAGTAAATCGTCTCCTGCGCGTTGAATTGGATTTGTCATGTTTCTTCTAATAAATCGTGATTATAGTTGATACCAAATTGGGCCAAAGATATCGCCCATCAAATAGTTGGCAAACTGTAAGATTAAAAATAGCACTAGTAAGCTAAAATCAAAACCACCCATAGCAGGAAGAATGCGGCGGATTGGGGCCAGCATCGGCTCTGTCAGTTGCATCATCACATATTCGACAGGGCTACGACCTTGGCTGACCCAGCTTAAAATCGCGCGAATTAATAAGATCCAGAATAACAGCCCACCAGCGGCTTTAATTAACGCTAATGCGCCAAAGAATAAAAAGCTGACGTTAAAGACTAAACTGCCATTGGAAATCAAAATTAGGCAGATAAACTTTAAGACACTGAGCGCATAGGCAAATAATACTGTGGCGAGATCCAGATTCCCAATCGAAGGAATAAGTCGGCGTAAGGGAGCCACAACCGGTTGGGTGGCTTTCACGACAAATTGAGAAAATGGGTTGTAAAAATCGGCCCGCGCCATTTGTAGCCAGACACGTAAAATTACAATCATAATGTAAAGATCGAATACGGTGGAAACGAGGAAAGTCATCGAATTCATGTTGTTGAAAGCCTTTTGGTGTAAATAAATTAAATTAGTTTTTCCATCTCTTCAGCGCGCTTGACCGCCGCTTGCATAGCTTGAGCAACGATGTCTGAAAGATGATGTTCATTAAATGTACGAATCGCTTCCGCGGTGGTTCCCCCTTTAGAGGTCACTTGTTCACGTAAGGTCGCGAGATCTAACTCTGGATTGGCGATGACCATTTCAGCTGCGCCAAGGGCCGATTGTTGGACTAATAAGCGTGCGGTATCTTGATTGAAGCCTTGTGCCATTGCTTCTTTTTGCATCGCTTCCATAAATAAGAAGAAGTAAGCAGGAGCACTGCCTGCAGCGGCAATGATATTATTGATCCCCGATTCTTCATCAACCCAACAAATTTCACCGACTGCCGCCATTAAGTCGCCAGCAAAATCTTTATCGTCTTCAGAAACTTTATCGCTGGCGTATAAACCACTCATGCCTTTGCCAACAAGAGAAGGCGTGTTCGGCATCACTCGAATCAAGGCGACTTCTTGAGCTAACATGTCATTTAAGCGTTGGGCTGAGATACCTGCCGCGATCGAAATGATCAGCTTATTGCTTAAATCAAGGTGTTGCAGCTGTGCACACACCTCAGCCATCATTTGAGGTTTTACCGCTAAAATAACCACATCGGCCTTTTCAACCGCTTGGTTATTATCGGTAGTGGTATGAATACCGTAACAGTCACATAAATGTTTCAGTTTACTTTCATCACGGCCAGTAGCCGTAATTTGTGTTGCTTTATAACCACTTGAGAGCATGCCCGCAAAAATCGAGCGAGCCATGTTACCAGAGCCAATAAAACTGATTTTACGTTGTTCCATATGCGACTATCCTATTTTAAATGAATGGCTTCCATTGCTTAAGCTCGCCAGTATACCCGATCCTATTAATCGACGGTTTGAGTTTTTTATAAAACTGCGTTGATGGCATCAAAGAGTCATCAAATCTATTTATGGTAATCTCTGGCACCGAAAATAGCCGTACCAATACGAACCATGGTGCTCCCCGCTTCGATGGCTGCTTGCATGTCACCACTCATTCCCATCGATAAGGTGTCCACTTGTGGGTAGCGTTGATTTAATTTGCGATTAAGTTCCGCCAATTGTTTAAATGCCCTTAGTTGAGATGGGTAATCAGAAACATTTTCCGGAATCGACATCAATCCTCTTAATGTGAGGTTAGGTAGCGCATTTATCAACTCAGCCAAGTGAAAAATATCGTCTTGATTGGTGCCAGATTTGCTGGCTTCACCGCTAGTATTGACTTGAATGAGAACTTGTAATGGACGTGCCTGCTCCGGTCTTTGATCATTGAGGCGTTGGGCTACTTTTTCTCTATCCACCGAATGAACCCAATCAAAATTTTCTGCGATTGGTCGAGTTTTATTAGATTGAATAGGACCGATAAAGTGCCATTCTAGTTTTGCCTCGGTATAGTGTTGGGCAAAATAGTGAATTTTTTCTATGCCTTCTTGGACGTAATTTTCGCCAAAACAGGTCTGTCCAGCATCAATGGCGGCTTTTAATGCTTCAATTGGCTTAGTTTTGCTCACCGCTAATAGCTGTACTGAGTTAGAATGACGGGCATATTGTTGTTCTGCCGCATGAATTTGTTGTCGGATTTGTTCAAGGTTTTGTTGAATCGTATTTTGATCAGAACACATCATAATTTTTCTTCAATAAGGAATATAAATGGATATTGCTGAGTTATTGGATTTTAGTGTAAAGCATAATGCATCAGATCTACATCTTTCTGCAGGCGTTCCGCCGATGTTGCGTATTGATGGTGATGTGAGAAAGTTAGAAATGGATGCTTTCACTCATGCTGAGGTACATGCGTTAGTGTTTGATATCATGAATGATAAGCAGCGCAGTGAATTTGAAGAAAAATTAGAAATTGATTTCTCATTTGAATTACCTGAGATCGGGCGCTTTCGTGTTAATGCCTTTAACCAATCTCGCGGGGCGGCGGCAGTTTTTCGCACTATTCCCAATACTATCCCAACTTTTGAAGATATCGATGCTCCGGAAATCTTTGAAAAAATAGCCAATTATGAAAAAGGTTTAGTATTAGTCACCGGGCCGACTGGCTCAGGTAAATCGACTACCTTAGCGGCAATGGTCGATTATATTAATCGTAATCATAAAAAGCACATTTTAACGATTGAAGACCCCATCGAATTTGTTCATTCGAGTAATAAATGCTTAGTCAATCAGCGTGAAGTGCACCGCGATACCCATAGTTTTGAAGCGTCGTTACGTTCGGCTTTACGTGAAGATCCCGATGTGATTTTAGTTGGGGAATTGCGCGACCAAGAAACCATTGCATTAGCTTTAACGGCGGCAGAAACCGGACATTTGGTCTTTGGCACTCTGCATACCAGTTCTGCCGCGAAAACCATTGACCGTATTATTGATGTTTTCCCCGGTGCAGATAAAGACATGGTGCGCTCGATGTTATCGGAATCTTTGCGTGCGGTGATTGCACAAAAACTATTTAAACGTAACGATAAAGGCCGTATTGCCTGTCATGAAGTAATGATTGCTACGCCTGCGATTCGTAACTTGATCCGTGAAGATAAAGTGGCACAAATGCTCTCTATGATTCAAACCGGATCGTCGCTTGGCATGCAAACCATGGAGCAAGCTGCACGTCAATTATTGTTGCAAGGCTTGGTCACAAAAGAAGAAGTGGAAGCCAAAATCGGAAGTATTGCCTAATTAATGTCACTGGATCAGTTATAGGAAACGTCATGCAACTCTCTCAAATATTAGACATTATGGTGTCATCAAAAGCCTCGGATATTTATTTAACCGTTGGAGCGCCTTGTTTATTTCGGGTGAATGGTGAGCTGAAACCGCAGGGTGAGCCTTTAGATCGTCATGCCGTTGAAGCGCTATTATTTGAGATGATGGACGCTGAGCGCCAAGCTGATTATCAAGCTACTCACGAAGCTAATTTTGCTATTGTCAGTGGCAGTGGGCGTTTTCGTGTGAGTGCGTTTTATCAGCGAGAATTGCCAGGAGCGGTACTACGACGTATTGAAACTCAGATTCCGAGTATGGAAGCGTTGAATTTACCTGAAATATTGAAAAGCGTTGCTGTGGCTAAGCGTGGTTTAGTGCTGGTGGTTGGGGCGACGGGCTCTGGAAAATCTACTTCGATGGCCGCCATGACGGGCTATCGTAACCAGAATCAAAGTGGGCATATTTTAACAGTAGAAGACCCGATTGAGTTTGTGCATGAACATCAGCAATGTATCGTGACTCAACGTGAAGTAGGTTTAGATACAGAAAGTTATGAAATCGCCTTAAAAAACTCATTGCGCCAAGCACCGGATATGATCTTAATCGGTGAGATTCGTAATCGTGAAACCATGGAATATGCCATGACGTTTGCAGAGACTGGGCATTTATGTATGGCAACATTGCATGCAAATAATGCCAACCAAGCGTTAGAGCGTATTTTACATTTAGTTCCTAAAGAGCAAAAAGAACAATTTTTGTTTGATTTGTCTCTAAACTTAAAAGCGGTGATTGCTCAGCAATTAATACGTGATAAAGAAGAAGATAAACGTCATGGGGTGTTTGAGGTGCTATTGAATACGCCAAGGGTTTCGGATTTGATTCGTCGAGGCGAGTTGCATGAGTTAAAAACCACTATGATGCGTTCCAAAGAATCAGGTATGCAAACTTTCGACCAAGCGCTGTTTGATTTATTACAGCAAGATAAAATCAGTTTAGAGGATGCCATGCATTGTGCTGATTCTGCCAATGATTTGCGTATGATGTTGAAATCCGCCAATTCTGGATCAAGCTTTACGAGCAATAAGCTTAAAGATATTAAAATTGATTTGTAGTTAACCTTAACTAAGGTTAGTTAAATAAAGGTGTGTCTCAATGGATCAAGACCTCGTTTATCATTATGAAAACACCACATACCGTGTCACTATTTCAGGGCAGCAGTTTGACTTAAAAATAGGTCATCACCACGAGCCGTTTGAACATTATTGTCAAGCCGCAGGGATCCGCCAATGGGCCATTATCACGGCTTTTAATCCGTACTCTAGATCCAGCCCCGAGGCAGAAAATCACTCGGCTAATCATCAACTACAACAAGAATTAATAGAGTTAGGCTTTGCGATTCACTCTGGCGATGGGGTTCCTAGCTCAGACTCTGACTGGAAGACCGAAGAAGGGTTTTTCATTACCAATATTAGTATCGATAAGGCGATAGCTTTAGGTGAAAAATATCGACAAAATGCCATTGTAGTAGGAGAGGTTGGGCGAGTCATGCCACCCAACCTAGTTAACCTCAGCTGCGGATAACTAGAAGTCACTCAATACAGCACTTTGGGCGTCTAACTTCGTTAAAATCAACGCAATAGGCCAGCTATTGACTTATGATTTTGCCTTGTTAGCCATCCCAAATTGCAATATTGAGAGAAAGTAATCAACCCTATGTACCTGATAGATTTTTTATCTTTTATATATCATAAGGTTAGACTTGTTATTGTGACGCTCTTATCCGCAGTTGAGGTTAGTTAAATTTCGTTAATAAAAGCAAAATGGGGTTAAGCAAAGGTAGTAAGGCGTTTTATTGATATTGGCTCTCAAACCAGCTTTCTAAAATGACGACAGCCGATTGGCAGTCAACATTACCTTTACTCAGGGCTTTATACCCTCCCATCGAGAATAACTCTGCTCTTGCTTCTTGGGTGGATAGACGTTCATCGTGTAACGTCACTTGCACTCGGAATCGACCATGTAGTCGATTGGCGAATTTACGTGCTCGAGCGGTGATGTCAGTTAAGTCTTTTCCTTGCATATCTGTGGGTAATCCAACCACCACAAGGTCGGGTTGCCATTCCTTAATTTGCTTTTCAATATCACCCCAATTAGGGATCCCATCTTGAGCTTTAAAGGCTTTTAATGGCGAAGCTGTGCCGGTAATGGTTTGGCCAATAGCGCTGCCGATGCTTTTGGTTCCGTAATCAAAGGCCATGATAGTTTGGTTGGACATGTTTATTCTCAATATAAAACAGGGTAGAGGGCGATTATAGTCTAAGCATGGCCAGCATCACCAGAGAGTTGCGAGACACTAATGCCTAATAGCTGTACAGCTTTTTTCCAGCGAGAATGCGCAGGAGTTGTAAATAAAATATCTAAATCTGCAGGAACGGTTAACCAAGTGTTGTCGAGTAATTCTTGTTCTAATTGCCCAGCATCCCATCCAGAATAGCCGAGTGTCACAATAAAGTGTTTGGGTTCGGCTTCTGTACCAAGAACGGTCAAAATATCTTTTGAGGTCGTCATAGCAAGGTGCTCGGTAATATCAATACTGGATTGGTAAGTGTCTTTGCGAGTGTGTAAAACAAACCCACGGTCATTGGCCACAGGGCCACCATTTAATAGTGGGGCGGATAAACTTTGTTGGCAAATCCTTGGGTGGACAGGTTGAATATCGATTTGAGTGAGCATGTTTTCAATATCAACGCCAACTGGATCATTAATGATTAATCCCATTGCGCCATCATCATTATGTTCACATACATAAATGACACTACGAGTAAAATGCGTATCTTTCATGCTTGGCATCGCAATGAGAAAGTGATTGGTTAAGTTCATCCGCCTTCCTTATTATCCAAGGTCCTTGACGCTAGGTGATTGAAGCTAGGTGATTCAAACAAGGTAACTGAATCTAAGCCCATTAAAATGAGACTATGTTAACAATGGCCGCCTCAAGACGACCATGTATTTCAGTAGATTAACGAGCGGCCACGTGACGTTCAATGGCATCCATTAATTTACCGGTAATAGAAATATCAAATGCCGCTTCAATTTCTTTAATACAAGTTGGGCTGGTGACATTAATTTCCGTTAATTTGTCTCCGATGACATCTAAGCCAACAAAAATTAGGCCTTTTTGTTTTAATGTCGGAGCCACCGCTTGAGCAATCTTAAGGTCGGTTTCACTCAGTGGACGAGCTTCACCACGGCCACCAGCGGCTAAGTTACCACGGGTTTCCCCTTTAGCTGGAATACGCGCTAAGCAATAAGGCATCGGTTCACCATCAACCACTAAAATGCGCTTATCACCATTACTGATATCAGGGACGAAAGTCTGCGCCATCGCATAGTTTTGGCCATGATTGGTCAGTGTTTCGATGATCACTGAGACGTTTGGATCGTCTTGTTTCACTCGGAAAATAGATGCGCCACCCATACCATCTAAAGGTTTTAAGATCACATCGCCATGCTGTTCACGGAATGCTTTAATTTTTTCTGCTTTACGCGTCACTAAGGTTGTCGGGGTTAGCTCAGGGAACCAAGCGGTAAATAATTTTTCATTACAATCGCGCAAGCTTTGAGGTTTATTTACGATGACAGTGCCTTGCTCTTCAGCACGCTCTAAAATGTAGGTTGCGTAGATATATTCGGTATCAAAAGGCGGATCTTTACGCATTAATACTGCGTCGAGCTCTGCAAGGTCAATCGATTGTTCACTGGTAAATTCGTACCATTTATTTTTATCATCAAATAGTGTGACGATTTTGGTATCGGCTAATGGTTTGCCTTGCTCAAGGTGCAGATCCGACATTTCCATGTAATGGATCTCCCAGCCACGACGCTGCGCTTCTAATAGCATGGCGAAGCTTGAATCTTTTTTGATGTTAATGGTAGAAATCGGGTCCATTACGATGCCAATTTTCATCATTGATACTCCATAGTTGGCGAATGCATGAATACCAGTATTTGGTATGAAAGTTGCCTATTAGCCGAGATCGCCGAAACGAACTTGTAAGGCGGTTATTGCCGCTAAACCTGCGGTTTCTGTGCGTAGTACACGAGGACCTAATAAGGTTTCTTCAAATTGATATTGTTCGGTCATTTGAATTTCTTCATCTGACAACCCACCTTCAGGGCCGATCAATAAGCGGACTTTAGTGACAGGGGCAGGTAAGGTGTTGATTGAGTATTTTGCTCTTGGGTGCAAGTTCAGTTTTAGGCCATCGTAGTCTTCTGCGCACCATTGCTCAAGCTGCATTAAAGGGCGAATGGTAGGAACAATATTACGGCCACATTGTTCACAAGCGGCAATCGCAATTTTTTGCCATTGTTGCAGTTTCTTTTCAAAGCGTTCGGCATTGAGCTTGACGCCACAACGTTCTGAAATTAATGGAGTGATGGTATTAACGCCGAGTTCTACGGCTTTTTGAATGGTAAATTCCATTTTATCGCCACGGGAAATAACTTGCCCTAAATGGAGATCTAAAGAAGATTCAATACTACGTTCAACTCGTTCTTGAAGTGCTACGGTAACGTTTTTTTTCGATACGGAAGAAATGATGGCGGGAAATTCTGCTCCTGAACCATCAAATAACAGAACTTCTTGCCCTGTGGTCATGCGTAGGACACGGCCAACGTGACCGGCGGCATCTTCAGATAGGTTAACTTCTCCCAATCCAACAAGGGGTTGAGGGTGATAAATTCTAGGGATTCTCATGTAGTGACCTGTGTAAGCTCAAGCGCTTTTCTTAACATGGATGTTTTTATAGTAAAAAACAAGGGCAAATGGATTAACTTATTGTTGAGGTGTTAGTGGTGTGCCACAGATCGTGCAATGATACTGGGTTTGGCGGCGTAACACTTTATTGTGTCTGCGAATGGATAGCTGATGTTCGCGACACTGGCACCAATAAGGGAAAGTTTGTCCTTGTACTGATGAAATATCAAAATTGTGCCGTGTTGTCGGCGTTAAATTGAAGATGTGGCCCATGACATATTGCCATTCCTTACCGTGAGGTTTCACCCTTCCAAATTGATGATACACCACTAAGTGGGCCAATTCATGAGGGACAACTTCTTGAACAAATGCTTGCTCGTTTTCCAGTAATAACGTTGGATTTAAACGTATTTGCCATTGTCGTAAATAAGCTTTACCTGCCACCTTACCACGCACATTATATAAGATTTCAGGCATCGAAAATGAACACCCCAGAGCCTGCTGTGCTTTGGTTAAGTGTGTGATTAAGCTGCGTTGAATATTGTGTTGTATGTGAGGGGGAATCGTTGTTGTCGCCACAATCAATCTCGAATTAAACCTGAACCTTGGCTTAAACTATAAACCAGAGTACAAGTCTAATCGAGATTGCTTCATGACACCATCTTTGCTGACCAATCAAGGGCAAACAAGAGTCGATAAGACGACTTAATGTTTATGAACTCATATTTAAGCGCCAATATTTATGGGGCAATATTTATGAGTCAATCTGTTAGGCTAATGCTTACGACGAATGGTTTGACGATAGCCATGCCAAGTGGCAAACCCTAAAATAGGCATTGTTAAGATCATGCCAATACCTGCGGTAAGAAAGCCAAAGGCAATCCCTAACGCAATCAGCACGGCCCACAGCACCATCGGCGCTACATTTTTTTTCACTGCATTAAAGCTCGTAAATACAGCGGTCATCATATCTACCCGTCTTTCCATCATTAAAGGAATGGAAAATGCAGAGATAGAAAAAATCAGGGCAGAGAAAATTAACCCAACCACGGAGCCACTTACCAAGAAAGGTAAAAATGCAGTTAAAGAGGCTCCTTGCATTTCAGGGTATAAAGCATGCAATAAAGAAGCGACTCGCATCCAAAATATCATGGCAACACAAAGCAGAATCGCAAAGCCCCATTGAGAGACGCCATTACGCTTAATGGCTTTCATTGAATGAAAGAGTTTGGGTTGATGCTGCTTTTCTATTTGCCAACTGGCATCGTATAAACCGAGGGCGAGAAAAGGACCAATCAGCATATAGACTATCAAGCTTGGAAAAATCACCAAATGGGAACCTTGTAGATAAACGAGCCATTCGATAGCGGCGGCGGCAATGGCAAAGCAAACCCCGTAAAAGAAACTGATCACAGGAGCTTTGAAAATATCGCTTAGGCCGAGTTTTATCCATTGTAACGGTGCGGTCAAAGGAAGGCTTTCACAAGGAATGGTGCGCGCATACTCGTGGTCTGGGGTTTTAAAATCGGTTGGTTTTGCTGTGCGAGGCATAAATCCTCCTTAACACTGTAAGAATAAAGAATGTAAGAATAAAGTCTGTGGGTTACCGTCTTTACTTTTTTGTTTATAACTACTGGTTTGTTTATAGCTATTGGCTTGTTTATAACTATTGGTCGAGTTAGCTGTAATTACAAATAATGATGTAAAAATATTTTGTAGGGCGGTGGGGGCAAGCGGAAGTTATTTAGGGGTTAATACAATAAAAAAAGCCCCGACAGCAAGGGTCAGGGCTTAATCATTCAGCGTTTAGTTAGCGTAAATATTATAATCCAGCAAACGCGCGGATTGCTTCGGCTTTGTCGGTTGCTTCCCAAGGGAATTCTTCACGTCCAAAGTGACCGTAAGCAGCCGTTTTCTTATAGATAGGTTGTAGTAGATTCAACATTTCTTGTAGGCCGTATGGGCGAAGGTCAAAGTGTTGACGTACCGCTTCTACGATGATGTCAGAAGGCACTTTTTCAGTACCAAATGTTTCCACCATGATTGAAGTTGGATCTGCCACGCCGATAGCGTAAGAAAGTTGAATTTCACAACGGTCAGCAAGACCAGCTGCCACGATATTTTTCGCCACGTAACGAGCCGCATAAGCTGCACTACGGTCTACTTTTGATGGATCTTTACCAGAGAAAGCACCACCACCGTGACGAGCTGCGCCGCCGTAGGTATCGACGATGATCTTACGACCAGTCAAACCACAGTCACCCATTGGACCACCGATAACAAAACGACCAGTTGGGTTAATGAAGAACTTGGTTTCTTTAGATAACCATTCTGAAGGCAGTACTGGGTTGATGATTTCTTCCATTACCGCTTCACGTAGATCGGGCGTTGAGATGGAATCACAGTGTTGCGTAGAAAGCACAACCGCATCGATACCTACAATTTTACCTTGATCGTATTGGAAGGTAACTTGAGATTTAGCATCAGGGCGTAAGAAATCCAGTTTGCCATTCTTACGTACTTCTGCTTGTTTTTGTACCAGTAGGTGAGAGTAAGTGATTGGTGCTGGCATTAATACATCGGTTTCGTTACATGCGTAACCGAACATAATACCTTGGTCGCCTGCGCCTTGATCTTTAGGGTCAGCTTTATCTACACCTTGGTTGATGTCTGGTGATTGTTTACCGATGGTATTTAATACTGCACAAGAGTTAGCATCAAAGCCCATATCTGAATGGACATAACCAATTTCACGAACGGTTTCACGAGTGATCTCTTCGATATCAACCCATGCAGAAGTGGTTACTTCACCGCCAACCATTACCATGCCGGTTTTTACGTAAGTTTCACACGCGACACGTGCTTTAGGATCTTGCTCTAAAATTGCATCTAATACGGCATCAGAAATTTGGTCAGCAATTTTATCCGGGTGACCTTCAGATACAGATTCTGATGTAAATAAATGTTTAGACATTCGCAAATGCTCCACTTTAAATCACCACGTTCACTGGAGGGTTACTGAGGGTGATTGAGTTAGAAAAGACGCGTTAGCCTGTCATTTCTCATCATCGAGTGGAGAGAGAAACTACGGATTGGCTTAACGCGTCTTATTAAAAATAGTTAAGTATTAAAACACTCTGTTTGTAGGTGTTTCTACATCTAGACGTCTATTTTAGTTTTGATTAGTCGAATTACAAGACTTTTTTGCAAATAAAGAGGAACAAATGATAACCAAGAAGAGCATAAACTGACGCTGAGGACTCCAATTAGCAGGTAGAGCTTGCGCTTAGGCATTCGATTGCGCTCTCATAAATGTTGGTGTGGCTGACAATTTATGTGACCTTGATAAAAAAGCCCGGAAAAGAGCGAAAAAAAGGCATTTTTGACTCCGTTAATATTTGCAGTCATGCGGGGGCTTTGCGACAATACCGAGCAGCATTAAGGCGGGCTCACTCTCTAAGCTTGCTTTTCCAACCTTAATAAATCGCTTATGCAAATCCAGGAGCAGACATGACGTCTCGTAAAGATCTAGCAAATGCAATCCGTGCACTGAGCATGGATGGTGTTCAACAAGCTAATTCCGGTCACCCAGGTGCCCCAATGGGCATGGCCGATATCGCTGAAGTGCTTTGGCGTGGTCATTTAAATCATAACCCACAAAACCCAGAGTGGTTTGATAGAGACCGTTTCGTGCTATCCAATGGCCACGGCTCAATGTTGATTTACTCTTTACTTCACCTTTCTGGTTACAACCTTCCTCTTTCTGAACTGAAAAACTTCCGCCAACTGCACTCTAAAACTCCAGGCCACCCTGAATACGGTTACGCACCTGGCGTTGAAACGACGACGGGTCCTTTAGGCCAAGGTATCACCAATGCGGTTGGTATGGCATTAGCTGAAAAAGCACTCGCGGCACAATTTAACCGCGAAGGTCATGATATCGTTGATCACTTCACCTACGTTTTCTTGGGTGATGGTTGTTTAATGGAAGGTATTTCACACGAAGCAGCTTCTTTAGCGGGTGTGTTAGGCCTAGGTAAATTAGTCGCGTTCTGGGATGACAACGGTATTTCTATCGATGGTCATGTAGAAGGTTGGTTTGCTGATGATACGCCTAAGCGTTTTGAAGCTTACGGCTGGCATGTTATTCCTGCGGTTGACGGTCACGACGCTGACGCTATTGAAGCGGCGATCGAAGCTGCAAAAGCAGATCCTCGTCCAACGTTGATTTGTACTAAGACGGTGATCGGGTTTGGTTCTCCAAACAAAGCTGGTACTCACGATTGTCACGGTGCGCCACTAGGTGCTGATGAAATTGTTGCAACTAAAGCACAACTTGGTTGGGAACACGGACCATTTGAAATCCCGGCTGACATTTATGCACAGTGGGATGCTAAAGAAGCAGGCGCAGCGAAAGAAGCCGCTTGGAACGAAAAATTAGCCGCTTATGAAGCTGCTTACCCAGAGCTTGCTGCTGAATTCAAACGTCGTATGGCGGGTGATTTACCTAAAGAGTGGGAAGAAAAAGCGAGCGCTATTATTGCTGATCTTCAAGCTAATCCAGCCAACATCGCATCTCGTAAAGCGTCACAAAATGCCCTAGAAGCATTTGGCCAAATCCTACCTGAGTTTATGGGCGGTTCTGCAGACTTAGCGCCATCGAACTTAACCATGTGGTCTGGTTCTAAATCTTTGACTGCTGAAGATGCTTCAGGCAACTACGTCCACTACGGCGTACGTGAATTTGGTATGACGGCTATCATCAATGGTATCGCACTACACGGCGGTTTCATTCCTTACGGCGCAACTTTCCTAATGTTCATGGAATACGCGCGTAACGCAATGCGTATGGCTGCATTGATGAAAGTGCAAAATATCCAAGTTTACACCCATGATTCAATCGGCCTAGGCGAAGATGGTCCAACTCACCAACCGGTTGAGCAAATGGCCTCTCTACGTATGACGCCAAACATGAGCACATGGCGTCCATGTGACCAAGTTGAATCTGCTGTAGCTTGGAAACTGGCGATTGAGCGTAAAGATGCGCCTTCAGCGTTAATCTTCTCTCGTCAAAACCTAGCACAACAAGAACGTACGGCTGAGCAACTAGCGAATATCGCGAAAGGTGCTTACATCCTGAAAGATTGTGCCGGTAAACCTGAGTTAATCTTGATTGCCACTGGTTCTGAAGTTGAATTGGCCGTTGAAGCAGCTGCGCAACTTTCGGCGGAAGGTAAACAAGTACGTGTCGTTTCTATGCCATCTACCGATGCATTTGATAAACAAGATGCGGCTTACCGTGAATCTGTATTGCCATCAGACGTAACAGCTCGTGTTGCAATTGAAGCGGGTATTGCGGATTACTGGTACAAGTACGTTGGCCTAGATGGTCGCGTGATCGGTATGACAACATTTGGTGAATCAGCGCCAGCAGGTGAACTCTTCAAGCTATTTGGCTTTACGGTTGACAATGTGCTTTCTGTATCAAGAGAATTGATGGCTTAATTCGCCCTTAGTCATACAGGAAAATGATTGAAGCTGAGCATTTAGGTGCTCAGCTTTTTTTTATTTTAATTTAAAGTCATAGTTTGTTTTTTATCAATTTAATGTTTATTTATTCGTTTTGCTTGAATAAATAGTTTGTCTTTTGGTTTTGCTTGTGTATATTTTTCTTTCTTAAATGTTGTTTTTTATGAGGGATATTATGCAGTTATCTTCTCAGCCTAAAGGGCTTGTGCACCTTGTTGCTGTTCAGATGTGGGAGTTTTTTAGTTACTATGGCATGAGAGCGCTATTGATTTTATATCTGACTGATAAGCTGTTAATGTCGGATACTCAAGCGTATGCCTTGTATGGTGCTTACACTTCTTTAGTTTATGTCACGCCAATTATTGGTGGCTATATTGCTGATAAATACCTAGGTAATTATTGCTCTGTTATCGTTGGTAGTATTTTGATGATTATTGGCCATGGTGTAATGAGCATTACCAGTGATACTCACATTACCTTATATGCGGCATTAGCCTTAATCATTTGTGGTTACGGTTTCTTTAAAACAAATTCCAGTTGCTTACTTGGCGAGCTTTATAAAAAGAATGAAAGTGCTCGTGAAAGTGGCTTTTCTCTCTCTTATATTGGCGGCAATATAGGCTCTGCACTTTCACCAATTCTATGTGGTTATGCGGCAAGCCAATGGGGTTGGCATGTAGGCTTTGGGCTGGCTGGGATCGGCATGTTCATTGGGTTATGTATTTTCTTATCAGGCAAACGTAATTTTGCTCAAGTAGAAGGCATTAAGACACAAGCATTACTGACCAAGAGCGCTGGCTTATCACATTGGCAATGGCTAGTATTGGGTTTAGTGATGTCTATGGTTGGGCTGATGTTTGCCTTACAAGAGCTGTGGGCTGGCTACATTCTTGCTGCTATTTCTTTAATATCACTGACGAAAATATTATCTTTGTATAAAACCTGCTCGGCTGAAGATAAAAAGAAACTCAACTCAATCATGTATTTTATGGTGTTTGGTACGGTTTTTTGGGCCTTCGACCAACAAGGTGGTAGCTCTATCAGTTTGTTTATTGATAGAAATATGGATACCACGATCGGTGGCTATGAGATCCCAACGGCATTCTTCCAATCGATTAACCCTGTGGCAGTGATTATTGGTGGTTTAGCGGTCACTTGGTTATGGAAAGCTTTAGCCTCTAAAAGTATCTCGGTGAAAACATTAACCAAATTGAATATGGGATTATTATTGTTGACCGCAGGTTTCGCGCTAATCATGTTGTCGGCAAAATTGGCGATGGCGACAGGGCATACAACGTTCTTATGGTTGCTAATCGGCTTGTTTTTCATTGGGACGGCTGAGCTATTTATTGATCCGGTGGCATTGTCTGCGATTACTCGCTTAAATCCACAAGGTTCCACCGGGACGCTTGCGGCCATCTATATGTTAGCCAGTGGCTCTTTGGCAAACTACTTGGCGGCGAATATCGCGTCAATGGCGTCATTAGATTCAGGAACAACGAATAGTGCTATGGATCTAATTTCGGCAGCAACACAATATCACCAGGTATTCCAATCCATATTCTATGTCACGATGGTGGTGTTAATTTTAGGGGTCTTTGCCGCCTTTAAACATCGTCACGAACCAGATATGTAAGCGTCCATTAAGTTAATTATTTTACGCCAATATCGAGCTCTGTTTTATGCAGGGCTCTTTTTGTATGGTTGCACGTTTAAAAAGATGTGAGTGCGCCGTCTAAAGAGCTTTGATAGACTTCGAGCGAGTGTTCACAATGATTAAGAAGGATTTATGTTAAGGCTAGCTATTAATGGATTTGGTCGAATTGGCCGCAGTGTATTACGTGCCTTGTATGAAAGTGGTAAAAACCAATCGATTCAAGTGGTTGCCATTAATGAACTTGCTGAGCCTGAAGGAATGGCGCATCTACTTCAGTATGATTCAAGTCATGGGCGTTTTTTTAAATCAGTTAGCCATGATCAAGAGCACCTGTTTATTCATCATGGTAAACAAAGTGATGCTGGGTTTGATTCGATTCGAATCTTGCACCTTAATGATCTTAAGCTATTACCTTGGAAGGACTTAGACGTTGATATTGTTCTGGATTGTACGGGTAAATTTGGCTCGCAAGCCGATGGCCAATTGCACATACAAGCCGGGGCGAAGAGAGTGTTATTTTCTCACCCTGGCGCAAATGATGTCGATAACACCATCATTTACGGTGTGAACCATGAATCGTTAACCTCACAACATCATATTGTGTCTAATGGTTCTTGTACCACCAACTGTATTATTCCCGTCATAAAAGCACTCGATGAGTCTTTTGGGATTGAGTCGGGAACCATCACGACCATCCACTCCTCGATGAATGATCAGCAAGTCATTGACGCTTATCATGCGGATCTACGACGTTCACGTGCTGCAAGCCAATCAATCATTCCTGTTGATACTAAGCTGCACTTAGGGATCGCGAGAATCTATCCTAAATTTGCTGATAAATTTGAAGCAATTTCAGTGCGAGTGCCTACAATTAATGTCACGGCGATGGATTTAAGCGTTACGGTTCACAAAAACGTAAAAGTTGATGACATAAATCAATCCATAGTAGAAGCATCTCGTTGTACATTGGACGGCATATTGGATTACACCGAAGCCCCATTGGTTTCGATTGACTTTAACCATGATTCACACAGTGCGATAGTCGATGGTTCGCAAACTCGAGTGAGTAATTATCGCTTAGTGAAGATGTTGGTTTGGTGCGATAACGAGTGGGGATTTGCAAATCGTATGCTCGATACTGCCCAAAAAATGGGAAGCTTAATTGAAGCATAGCGTTCTTTATTCTTATGTGGTGAAAAATTATTCGTTTTTTTATTTTTTAGCTTGAAATAATAAATCGACGCCCCCACTATATTGAGTATTGAAATTGTAAGCAGCAGGCTTTCATTATTGAAAACGGAAAGCTGAATGCAAAAGCATGAAAAAGATTTTTATCATTGGGCATAAGCCAAGTGATCACAGTTTAAATATTATTAATTTCATTAACTTTGAGAGGACAAACAATGTCTGTAATCAAGATGACAGACCTGGATCTTGCAGGTAAACGTGTATTCATCCGTGCTGACCTTAACGTGCCAGTGAAAGAGGGTAAAGTAACTTCAGATGCTCGTATTCTTGCATCTTTACCAACGATCAAAACTTGCCTAGAAGCCGGTGCTAAAGTGATGGTAACTTCTCACTTAGGTCGTCCAACTGAAGGTGAATACAACGAAGAGTTCTCTCTACAACCTGTTGTCAATTACTTAAACGACGCATTAGATTGCGAAGTGAAACTAGCGAAAGATTACCTAGATGGTCTTGAGCTAAACGCAGGTGAATTAGTTGTTCTTGAAAATGTTCGCTTCAACAAAGGCGAGAAGAAAAACGAAGAAGAACTTTCTAAAAAATACGCAGCATTATGTGATGTATTCGTGATGGATGCATTTGGTACGGCTCACCGTGCTCAAGCGTCTACTCATGGTGTTGGTATGCACGCGCCAATCGCTTGTGCAGGTCCTCTACTTGCTAACGAACTTGAAGCTCTTGCTAAAGCAATGGATAAGCCAGCACGCCCAATGGTGGCTATCGTTGGTGGTTCTAAAGTATCAACCAAACTAACTGTTCTTGAGTCTCTATCTAAAGTTGCTGACCAATTAGTTGTTGGTGGTGGTATCGCAAACACCTTCATCGCAGCTGCTGGCCACAATGTTGGTAAGTCTCTATATGAAGCTGATTTAGTCGATACAGCGAAAAAATTAATGGAAACTTGTGCGATTCCTGTTGCGACTGACGTGGCATGTGCAAAAGCATTTGATGAAAACGCAGAAGCAGAAATTAAACACGTTTCTGAAGTTCAAGACGATGACATGATCTTCGACCTTGGCCCAGATTCAACAGCACAACTTGCTGAAATTCTTAAAGGCGCGAAAACTATTCTTTGGAATGGCCCTGTAGGCGTATTTGAATTCAAAAACTTTGAAGCAGGTACTCGTGGTATTTCTGAAGCTATCGCTGCTTCTGAAGGTTTCTCTGTTGCAGGTGGTGGTGACACACTAGCGGCTATCGATAAGTTCGGTATCAAAGCAGACGTATCTTACATCTCAACAGGTGGCGGTGCTTTCCTTGAGTTTGTAGAAGGTAAAGTATTACCTGCAGTCGCTATGTTAGAAGAGCGTGCTAAAGCATAATCTTGGTTTAAGGCGGGAGAAAATTCTCGCCTTTTTTACGTTTGTAGATTTTTATCTGTTGCGTTGAGCACAGTGTGTGAATTAGAACCGTTTATTGCTACAATGCGCGCGTGAATCAAGCAAACGTTTATTTAATTAACGATTTCGTTCTTTGAACGGGATTTTAAACGATAGAAAAATAGGACTAAACCCATGTCTAAGATCTTCGATTTTGTAAAACCTGGTGTTATCTCTGGTGATGACGTACAGAAAGTTTTCGCAGTAGCGAAAGAAAACAACTTTGCTCTTCCAGCAGTAAACGTTGTAAACACTGACTCTGTAAACGCAGTACTAGAAGCAGCAGCGAAAGTTAAAGCTCCAGTAATCGTTCAATTCTCAAACGGTGGCGCTGCTTTCTTCGCTGGTAAAGGCATTAAGCTTGAAGGCCAAGGTGCACAAATCTTAGGTGCAGTTGCGGGTGCAAAATACGTACACGCTATCGCTGAAACTTACGGTGTTCCAGTAATTCTTCATACTGACCACGCGGCTAAGAAACTTCTTCCTTGGATCGACGGTCTACTAGATGCAGGTGAAAAACACTTTGCAGAAACTGGTAAGCCTCTATTCTCTTCTCACATGCTAGACCTTTCTGAAGAGTCTCTAGAAGAGAATGTTGAAACTTGTGCTAAGTACCTAGAGCGCATGGCTAAAATGAACATGACTATCGAAATCGAACTAGGTTGTACTGGTGGTGAAGAAGATGGCGTAGATAACTCTCACATGGACGCATCTGAGCTTTACACTTCTCCAGAAGACGTTGCTTACGCGTACGAAAAACTAAACGCAGTTAGCCCACGTTTCACCATCGCGGCTTCTTTCGGTAACGTACACGGTGTTTACAAGCCAGGTAACGTTGTTCTAACTCCAACTATCCTACGTGATTCTCAAGCGTACGTTTCTGAGAAATTTGGCTTACCAGCTAACTCTCTAAACTTCGTTTTCCACGGTGGTTCTGGTTCTACTGAAGCTGAAATCCAAGAATCTATCGGTTACGGTGTGATCAAAATGAACATCGATACTGATACTCAATGGGCTACATGGGATGGCGTTCGTCAATACGAAGCGGACAACCACGATTACCTACAAGGTCAAATCGGTAACCCAACTGGTGCTGAAGCGCCAAACAAAAAATACTACGATCCACGCGTATGGCTACGCGCAGGTCAAGCGTCTATGGTTGCTCGTCTTGAAAAAGCATTCGCAGACCTTAACGCTATCGACGTATTATAATTCGTCACTTTTTAGTGTTTGATAAAAGCCTCACAGCAATGTGAGGCTTTTTTTATTTCTGCAGTTTTTAATATAAAAAAGCACGAAGTTATTAATAATTCGATGAATTCTTTGAATATATCCTAACAAATGGTTTCCAGTCTTAAAAAAAATGGCTATATTGTATTTATGTTTATTGTCGATATATTCCCTAACTTTAAGAAACCTTTTAGGTTATCGATAAAACATATATAACCCATCCTAGATTCATGTAATTTATAAGGAAGAGACATGGCAGCTGAAGATCAAGTGACAGAAGTCGCTCACGCTATTGCTCCAAAGCTAACAGATTGGTTTACCGCGAACTCTGATTTGTTAATGCAATACTGTGTGAACATTATTTCTGCTTTAATTATTCTTTTTATTGGTAATATTATTGTTAAAGCGATCAGTAACAGTGTTTCTAAAGTTTTAGAAAAGAAACAAATGGACCAAGCCGTTGTGCATTTCATCGGTTCACTGGTTCGTTACCTGTTATTTGTAATCGTTCTTATTGCAGCGCTTGGTCGTGTTGGTGTTGAAACGGCTTCTGTTGTTGCGGTTATCGGTGCCGCTGGTTTAGCTGTTGGCCTAGCTCTACAAGGGTCTCTTTCAAACTTTGCCGCTGGTGTATTGATTGTGGCATTCCGTCCTTTCAAAGCTGGTGATTATGTTGAAATTGGTGGTGTGGCAGGTAGCGTTGAGTCTATCCAAATCTTCCAAACCGTGTTGACTACACCAGATAATAAAATGATTGTCGTACCAAATAGCGGTGTGATTGGTGGTGCGATTACTAACTACTCTCGCCATGCAACTCGTCGTATTGACTATGTCATTGGTGTTTCTTACAAAGCCGATCTGAAGAAAACAAAAGAAGTGATCACCCGCGTTTTAGAAGCGGAAACTCGCTTGCTTCCAACGCCAGCACCGACAATTGGTGTCGTTGCACTAGCGGATTCTTCTGTAAACTTTGTGGTTCGTCCTTGGGTTAAAACGGATGAATACTGGGCTATTTACTTTGATCTTCTACAAGCGATTAAAGAAGGTCTAGATGAAGCGGGTATTGAAATCCCATTCCCACAAATGGATGTACATTTGAATAAGCTTGAAGATTAATCTCGTCAGCTTTATGTCATAATTTACGAAAAGGCGCATTATGCGCCTTTTTTTCTTGGTAATATGCGACTTACTTTCTTATACCTATGAGGTAGTTATGAATTATTTTATCAAACCTATTGCACTTTTGACTGTCATCTTTTTTAGCTTAAATTCATGGGCCGTTGAAGCAGGTACACCAACACTGTCAACCAGTGGTTATGGTGAAATGACGGCTAAACCAGATATGGCTGTGTTTACAGTGGCTATCCAAACCGAAAAAACTCAAGCAGATCAGGCGAAAAAAACGGTCGATACTGTGGTGACTCAATTTATTTCAGTTTTGAATAAACAAGGGGTAAAAAGGGAAGATATCCAAAGTGGTCATTTACAATTATCGCCTCAGTACACTTACCCTAAAGATGAAAAACCAATATTAAATGGCCATCAAGCGGTGCGTTATATTACGGTGACCGTTAATCAGCTTGAGAAATTGAATGCTTTATTGGATGCAGCATTAGATTCTGGTGTGAATCGAGTTAATAATATTCAATTGAAAGTAAAAGATGAAACTCAATATAAGCAAAAAGCACGTCTCGCAGCTATTGCGGATGCTAAAGAGAAAGCACAGGCTGTCGCAACCGGTTTTGATGCTCAATTAGATGGTGTGTGGTCGATTGAATATCATAACAATAGCGTGCGACCAGTGGTGATGGCGAAATCGGTAATGATGGAAAGTCAGGCCATCGATCAATCTTATCAAGATCAATCAATTGTTATTTCAGATAAGGTTGATGTGGTATTCAAGATTAAAAATAAATAATACGATTGGTCTAATGAATAGATATAAAAACAGCGGCCATTTGAAGTGACCCCTTAAAGTTGGACATTTCTGTTATGCGGCTTCTAAGGCCTGATTTCGGTATTCTACCGGAGTTAGGCCTTTTAATTTCACCTTAATCCGATCGTTATTGTAATAATCAATATATTCATCAATGCATGCCATAAGTTGCTCAGCACTGTCAAAGTGGTAACCATGGTACATTTCTGTTTTTAAAAGTGCGAAGAAGTTTTCAGCCACAGCATTATCAAGACAGTTTCCTTTTCTCGACATACTCTGATTTATTCTTTTCTCTTTTAGCTTGTTACGATAATCACGGTGTTGGTATTGCCACCCTTGGTCACTATGTAAAGTTAACGAGGACGCTTGACTTAACTTACTCGTCGCTTTTTCTAGCATCTCGGTCACGAGATGTAATTTAGGTGAGGTCGCTACAGTATGACTAACGACTTCTTGATTAAATAAATCGATGATAGGAGATAAATAGACTTTTTCACCTGCCACTTTAAATTCCGTCACATCGGTCACCCATTTTTCATTTGGTTTCGTCGATTTAAAGTCTCGCTTCAGAATATTCGGGGCAATACGCCCAATCGCACCTTTATAAGAACGATATTTCTTCGGTCTTACGGTCGATTTTAGCCCTAGTTTTGCCATTAAGCGCTGAACCGTTTTATGATTTAAGTAGATGCCTTCTCTACGTAAAGCATAATGAATGCGTCGATAACCATATCGACCTTTATGCTTATGAAATATTCTTTCAATACTCGCTATCTCATTCGCGTAAGGCTCGGGAGTGCTCAACACTTGGCATTGGTAGTAATACACACTCTTGGGCAATCCAATGGATTGCAATAAATGCTGGATTTTGTGTTGGTGTTTTAGAGCTTGAACAGTCAACGCTTTTTCTTTGCTGCTTGACGTTTTAACTTGTCCAGCTCCTCTAACTTTTTTAGAACAGCATTCTCCGCTCTCAAATAAGCCAGTTCCTCTCTGAGTTCATCAAGTGACATGTCTTCATCAGGTTTAGTCGGACGCTTATTTGATTGAGTTTTCATAGATGGTCTGCCTTTAGGTCGGGAATGTAAGCCTTGGAATCCCGACTGATTATAAAGCTTTAACCAAACAGAAATAGTCCCGTTAGAAGAAAAATTGAATTCAGCACTCGCTTGGCTTATAGACCAGTTATTTTCCCACATTGATTTTAATACCGAGAATTTAAAACCTGCGGAATTTTCATAATCAAGAGGTAAAAATGAAGATGAACCATGGATCCTGTAAACAGAAGTCCAATAACGAATTTGGTTCGCAGGAATAGATAACTCTTTTGCAAGAGATGTCGATGATTCGCCATCAAGGCAACGCTGAGCAATGCACAGCTTTAATTCTCTGATGTACTTAGACATAAAATAACCCCCAATGTTGGTGTCCAACTATTGGGGGTCAGTTCACATTTAGCCGCTGTTTTTAGTTAATGATTTTAGTTAAAGCAGGATACGTGCACGAATAGTACCTGGTACTGCTTTCATTTTCTCTAAAGCTTCTTCAGAACGTTCCGCTTCGATATCAATCACAACATACCCCATCTCTGCATTGGTTTGTAAGTATTGCGCTGCAATGTTGATACCAGCCTCAGCAAAAATCGTGTTGATTTGAGTCAGTATGCCTGGGCGGTTTTCGTGGATATGCAATAAGCGTGATGCACCAATATGTTCGGGTAATGATACTTCTGGGAAGTTCACGCAAGATAAGGTTGAACCATTATCTGAATATTTTGCAAGTTTGCCCGCAACTTCAATTCCGATATTTTCTTGGGCTTCTTGAGTTGAGCCTCCAATGTGAGGGGTTAAAATCACATTATCAAATTTCATTAATGGTGATTCAAATGGGTCATTGTTGGTTTTGGGTTCTACTGGGAAAACATCAATCGCAGCACCACCTAAGTGGCCTGATTCTAAAGCTGAACAAAGAGCATCAATATCGACCACTGTACCACGGGCAGCATTAATGAAGATGGCTCCTGGTTTCATCTGAGCGAACTCTTCTGCACCCATCATATCTTTAGTACTTTGAGTTTCAGGAACATGTAGAGAGATAATGTCTGATTTATTTAACAATTCACTCATCGTTGCTACTTGAGTAGCATTTCCTAAAGACAACTTATTTTCAATATCGTAGTAGTAAACCTGCATTCCTAGGTTTTCTGCCAAGATACTTAATTGGGTTCCGATATGTCCATAACCGATGATGCCTAAGCGTTTTCCACGAGCTTCGTAAGAGGCATCGGCACTTTTTTTCCAAATACCACGGTGGGCAAGTGCATTTTTTTCAGGAATACCACGTAAGAGCAAGAGGATTTGCCCAAGCACTAATTCTGCGACACTTCGAGTGTTAGAGAATGGGGCATTAAAGACTGGGATCCCACGAGCTGCCGCAGCATGGAGGTCAACTTGGTTGGTTCCAATACAGAAACAGCCAACAGCAACGAGCTTTTCGGCGGCGTCAAAGACTTCTTGTGTAAGTTGAGTGCGAGAGCGTATCCCGATGAAGTGGACATCTTTGACTGCGGTTAATAAATCTTCTTCTGATAATGAACCTTTATGGTACTCAATATTGGTGTAACCCGCCGCTTGAAGTACTTCTACAGATGATGGATGAAGACCTTCTAGTAAGAGGATCTTGATTTTATCTTTGCCCAGAGAAACTTTAGCCATGTAATGTCGTCCTTAATTGAGAATAATAATTCTTGCGCACATTCATCACAGGCCTACCGCGAGTAGGTCGTTAACTCCTTGTGCGTAGATATTTGATTTAGCTCTCAATAAAATATCAAAAAAATGTGAGCTTGGGTAAGGTTTTTTTATACCCAAGCAATTCCAATATGCGAGTTTCAGCAAGAATAAAACAAGCTTTAAGCAAGGCAAATTGAACATGATCATAGCAATCTATCTCTGTTTCAATTTAACGCAGCATAAAGCTTGTTTTAACTTGCCCTTTGGGAGCTTCCTCCAAACCTTTATGCTGTGTCAGATTGGTTTGAAAGGTGCCTACATTCCTTCGCCAATCTTCCTTACCTAAAGGTTTGGATGATAGCTCTGAATTCTGCATATTGGAGTTACTTGGGTATACCAGTATAAAAAAACGGCACATATAAGCACCGTTTTGTTTTTGACTAATAAAAGAGAATTTTTGAATTTTTATTAGTGAATTATTCTTCTATCTTGGCACCTTGTGGTGTGCCAGTGATGACAATATCAGCACCACGGTGAGCAAATAGCCCAACGGTGACCACACCCGCGATGGCGTTGATTTTATCTTCTAATGCTTTTGGGTCGACAATGGATAGGTTATGTACGTCTAAGATGATATTGCCATTATCGGTTACAATCCCTTGACGGTATTCTGGTGTCCCGCCTAGTTTAACCAACTCGCGAGCGACATAAGAGCGAGCCATTGGGATGACTTCAACGGGAAGAGGGAATTTTCCTAGGACATCCACAGCTTTAGTATCATCAATAATACAAACAAAGGTTTTGGACATCGCAGCGACAATTTTTTCACGAGTTAGCGCGGCGCCACCACCTTTAATCATTGCCCCTTGTGGGTTGATTTCATCGGCACCGTCTACGTAGACATCTAGACCATCGACTTCGTTAGAATCAAAAACATGTATGCCGAGCTCTTTTAAACGTTCAGTAGAAGCGACTGAGCTAGAAACAGCCCCTTCAATCTGTCCTTTCATCGTGGCTAAGGCATCGATGAAGTGATTAACGGTTGAGCCGGTGCCCACACCCACAATACTATCTGGTTTAACGTATTTTAAAGCGGCCCAACCAGCGGCTTTTTTCATTTCATCTTGTGTCATGTGAACTCCTGAATTGGCTTGAGTAATCGATTGCTTAAGGATTGTTTCTAGATCGGGCAGGATTATAGCGACTTATCGTGCTTTTCCCAATGCCAAATCCGACTTGGTGTCACAAATATCGGTAATGGAATATCCCAGGGCTCGTAAGGCAATTGTTCGACTTGTTGGCAATCATGAGCTAAGCCGATAGGCATTGCCCCCTTACCATTTTCGAACCATGATTTAAGCGTGCGATCATAATAACCGCCTCCCATACCAAGACGTTGTCCATGGTGATCAAATGCGACAAGTGGGGTAAAAATGAGGTCGATATTCTTAATCGGACAAACTTGAGTTTGATCGAGAACTGGCTCAATAATACCGTATTTATTTTCGTAAACTGGGCTGTGTGGGGTGTAATGGAGAAATAGTAAGTGCCCGGAAGAGAAAGGGTGAAGAACGGGTAAAACGACTTGCTTACCTTGTTGCCATAGCCATTCAATGGTGGGTTGCGTATCAACTTCGCCATCATTAGAAAGGTAAATGGCAATGGTATTGGCATTATCAATATGAGTTAATTGTTTGATATTTTCGAGTAACGCCAATCCGGCCTGCTGTTGCTCAGTTGCTGATAGCGCTCCACGACGTTGACGGATGAGTTGTCGGATTTGTGTTCGTGTTGCGTTGAGCGGAATTGGATATTGCATGCTAATACCAATTGAAAAGGGAATACCCCAAAGTGCCGTTGAGAATTGATGGACCTATGAACCAGCGAGTTCAAGGCGGATCCGCAATGAGTGCCGCAGGCTTCTCGGTACATGCCGAGCTTGCACAATAGCCCTCTAATGCCAATCCTGGGTTGTTGCTTATCGGCTCAGGGACTTAAATCCTCTGACAAACACTCCAGGGTAAATACGGTTAACTTAAACGCAATTTACCATTATTTTTTGGTTAAAGCCTTATCCAAGCGTTGAGATAACATTTCTAAACGTTGAGTGACTTTTTGATTATCGCCAAGTTTACTTTCTAAGTCTTGTACTTCATAACAAGCGTTTAAAGCGGCAATAATCAGTAACTGTTCGATGTTGTGTACTTTAGTACGTTCAGTCATTTGGTTCAAGCGTCGGTTTAATTCATTAGCAGCAGCATGCAAGGCATCCTCTTGTCCTGGCGGACAATTCACGCGAGTGAGTTTTCCTAATATTTCGACTTCCACTGTGGCGTACTCTTCATGACTAAGGAAAGTTGCAATCTTATTCCTGATCTAAAATAAGATTACCCGACTGAGGGGAAACTATAGGCTAAATGGTGGTATAGATTCAAGTATTTCAAGCTAGTTAGCATTTAAATTGCTGAATGTTGACCAATTCGATTAGAAAGTGAGTTATTTACTCGTTAAGAATAGCGATCAGGCTTTTGGGGCTGATATACTCACAGCAAATGCACCAATACGAATGGAAAAAATAATGAGCGATTCAAGTCTACCTGATTATCATCAAGCGTTAGTTGAACTGACAACTGCGGCACTCTCTGTTACTCCTGCGGAGCTACAAGGATTAATTGCCGGGATGTTGAGCGGGGGAATGAAGCCAGATAATGATAACTGGAAAACCATTTTATTTGATTATACCAATGATGGTATGGGCTGGCCGGTAAACGCAGCAAATCTTGCTGAATCCATTTTTGCGTATGCGGTGAAAGAATTGAGTGGCACGAGTATGGAACTGACCATGCTGCTTCCTGAAGAAGATGAGTTATTAAATTATGCCGATGCCGTTTCTGATTGGGTTAATCACTTTATTTCAGGTATTGGATTAGCCGGTTCTCAGTTATCTAAGTTATCAGCTGAAACGAAAGAAGCACTCGCAGATTTAGAAGAAATTGCTAAATTAGGTATCGATGAAGAAGATGATTTGAACGAACAAGCTATTTTACTCGAGCAAGTGATTGAGCATGTGAAAGTGTGCGTTCTGACTATTCATTCCGATCTTGGGGCAAAACCATTAGACGCGGTGAAAAATAAAACCATTCATTAAGGATAAAGGGGTTAGGCGGTAATATGAAGTCTTATGATATTGCGATTGTTGGTGCAGGAATGGCAGGTGCCACTTTGGCGTTAGCGTTAAATCGTTTGTGTCAAACCCCTCTGAATATCGCTGTGATTGAAGCGTATCAAAACCACGATGATAAACGTCATCCTGGTTTTGATTCAAGAGCGATTGCCCTGTCTTTTGGTACGGCTAACATACTGAAAAAACTGAATCTTTGGCAACAATTCTTACCTTTTGTCACTTCCATCACGGATATTGAAATTTCAGACCGTAGTCACCTTGGTTTGGCAGATATTACCGCTCAGCATGAACAAGTTTCGGCATTGGGTTATGTCGTGGAGTTAGATAATGTTGGACGCATTTATCAACAAGCATTGAAAGCGTCGCCTAATGTAGATTATTTCTGTCCGGCAAAAGTCAATCATATCGAACGAACTCTTGAGCAAGTCCATATTGATTTATCTGATGGAACTCAGATTGAGTCCCGTTTATTAGTGGCAGCTGATGGCGCTCTTTCAGAAAGCTGCCAACAATTAAACATCCCATTAAAAGAAATCGATTTTGAACAAGTTGCCGTGATTGCCAATGTCTCCACGCAAATATTGCCACAAGGGCGTGCTTTTGAGCGTTTTACCCAATTTGGCCCGGTTGCCTTTTTACCAATGTCGGAAGGGCGAAGCTCAGTAGTCTGGTGTATGCCACAACAACGAGCTGACAGCATGATGGCTGCTGATCAGCAAACGGTGATCGAGGCTTTGCAGCATGACTTTGGTTGGCGATTAGGAAGAATAACCAAAGTAGGGAAGATGGCTTGTTACCCTTTGCTACTGCGCTATCGAGAAAACACAGTCTCTCATCGTTTTGTGGCAGTAGGGAATGCTGCTCAAACCTTACATCCGATTGCGGGACAAGGATTTAATTTGGGAATCCGAGATGTATTGAGCTTAGCAGAAGAAATCGCATTAACGCAGCAAACTTTGGGCGATGTGGGCGATTATTCTATGCTTTCTCGTTATCGTCAGCGCAGACAACAAGACCGTCAATACACTATGTCGTTAACATCGAGTCTTGTTCATTGTTTTTCTAATGAGCTTCCTGCGATGCGCGTTGGTCGCAATGTTGGATTGTTAGCCATTCAATATTTACCTTACCTCAAACAGCCCATTGTGAAACGCACAATGGGGTTAGTGGAGCGTTAATATGCAAAGTTTTGATATCACCATTGTTGGTGGTGGAATGGTAGGCTTGGCCTTGGCCGCTTCGTTTTCAGATAGCCATTTACGTATCGCGGTTATTGAAGGGCATCGTCCTGAGAGTCTTTTACAGGAGCTCCCTGATACTCGTGTATCGGCGTTGAGTCGAGCCAGCGAAAGGTTGCTTCGTAATATTCAAGCCTGGCAAGGTATCACAGAGCGTCGTTTTGCTCCTTACCAAGCAATGGAAGTTTGGGAGCAAGATAGCTTTGCTCGTTTAGCGTTTCATGCTGACGATTTGGCGCAATCAAATTTAGGTCATATTGTTGAAAATAGAGTGATTCAATTAGCCCTGCTTGAGCGAGTAAAGCAATTGCATAATGTGACGTTATTTATGCCAAACCGTTGTGACAAGATGATCATTGGTGAGAGTGAAGCATGGCTAACGTTAGATAATGGTGAGGGGTTATCGAGTAAATTAGTCGTTGGTGCAGATGGGGCCAATTCGTGGGTGAGACAGCAACAAGACATTCCTCTTACCCATTGGGATTATGGGCATCATGCGATTGTTGCAAATATTCGTACGACAGAGCCACATCAAGGTGTCGCGAGACAAGTATTTACTCCTCAAGGGCCAATCGCTTTACTACCGTTGTCTGAGCCGAATTTATGCTCATTAGTGTGGTCAACTGAGCCAAATCGAGCCTCTATGCTGATGCAATGTTCAGAGGCTCTATTTAACCAAACGTTGTCGAGTGAATTCGATACCCGACTTGGGTTATGTCAACTGGAAGGTGAGCGCAGTAGCTATCCTTTAAAAATGCGTTATGCCAGAAACTTTGTGACCAATCGAGTTGCTTTAGTCGGGGATGCGGCACATACCATTCATCCTTTAGCCGGCCAAGGTGTGAATTTAGGTTTTCTGGATGCTGCCAGTTTAGCCGAAGAAGTACTTTCTCTGTGGCAAAAGGGCGAAGATATTGGGCTGCAACGTAACCTACGGGGATATGAGCGTTGGCGGAAAGCCGAAGCGGCTAAAATGATCGCGGCGATGCAAGGTTTTAAAGATCTCTTTGAGGGAGATAATCCCGCGAAAAAACTAGTGCGTGGTCTTGGGATGCAATTTATTGGGCATTTGCCAGGCATGAAAGAAGAAATGATGAAGCGGGCATTAGGCATTACGGGAAAACTGCCTCAATTGGTAAAGGCATAACGTGTCTTTACTGGATGAGCGAGGAGCTAAAAGGTAGGTCGATGATCTACCTTTTTTATTCCGATTTATAGCGGACGGTTACACGCAGCGAATGCGGTTTATTTCTTGATTAATTTCTTTCACCATACGGTAATGCTGGGCTTGAGGTTGCGAGGGAATAATAACCTTGCCATTATCAAATTCAAACTTACCTACGCCATTAATATAAATACGTCCTTTAAAAAATCGGCTCACATGCTTGGCGACGGCCTTAGGTACATATTTATGGAACAATCTCATACTAACATCCTTAATAGTAACTTGGGCTCATTATACCGAGCTTTATGACATCGATTGTTAATTTTGTGTGTTTTTATGCAATAAATGACAAGTTGGTCAAACTTTTAATCTGTATTTTTTCTTTATTGCGATATTTTCATTTGATTGAGTAATGATTGAATAGTGCTTTATTTTAATGCTCTATGATTAAGATAAAAAAATACCCACACCTCAAAGTGTGGGCAAATAGTCACAGATGCATTATACAAAGTGGATAACGTTGATATGACCAACATTACACTTTACTCATCCAGCCAAGTCTCAAATGAAACCTTAAGCTAAGATGGGCAAAATCATCATACTGGAAAATACGCTAGATCAATAATTATTCATCAAATGTGATTAAAAATTCCCGCTTCGTGTTGTTATTATGTGATGTTGATCGCTGTTTTATGTGTAGTGTTTTACTTTTTGCAGATGTAATGTTTTATTTTTGCAGATAATGATGCATTAAATTCGCCCCACATCAATCTGAATAGGGGCGAGTGAAGCTTGGGGGAAAATCTTACTCTTCGAGTGAGTAAGGGAGTGGATCGAAGTGTAAGATGGTTTCAGGAAACGCCGTCAATCGAAATGCGGTGTCTGTTTCTAAATTATTCGGTAAAACGGCCAGGGCTAGCAAGGTATTATCATTAAAGTGATAATAGCAATTGATTTGACCTGCGCTACGCCAATTTTCACCTACTTGACGTTCTATGCTCAGATCTTCGGTTAATTGACTAGAAAGCGTGCCTTTTAAACGAAAGAGTGCTCGCTTATTAATGCCTCGATATTTGGCTCGTGCAATGGTTTCTTGTCCGGTGTAGCATCCTTTTGTAAATGAAATACCACCTAGCGCTTGTAGGTTCATGGCTTGTGGAATATGTTCCAATTGTTCATGTTGGTTAACTCGTGGCAACCCTTCCATGACATCGGCATAATCCCATAGCGCTTCATCTGATAAAATTGCGCCCTGACATTGGTCAAGTAATGTGGAGAGTTGCTCTGCATTCAGCATGATGAGCCAACGTTGGGCACTGATTTGTACCGCAGTCCCTAACTCAAATGAGATCACTTGGTTAATGCTGGTTGCCACAGTTTGTCCGGTCAGTTTTTCGATGGTTGAATTGGCCTGGCTGCCTAAAACCCCCAGAAAAATCTCATGACTTTTCTCAATCGTAACTTTAGAAAAAATAGCGTATTTTTTTATTTCAGAGAGTTCTTTTTCAATCGCAGATTGAGCTTGAAATAAAGCGTAACCACCACGGTGATGAAAAAGACGAAAAGCCGATAACATTTTTCCTTTGGCATCACAGTGTGCGCCTAAAGTTGATTGGTTATTCTCAAGAGAGACTACATCACAAGTCACTTGACCTTGAAGGTAGGATTTCTTGTCTTCACCATACAGAGTAATCGCTCCCCATGAGGGTAAGTGACATAACACCAACTCGGGCAATGTTTGGTTTGATGAGAGTGGGTAAGGGGGAAAATGTTCGCTCAAATTCATTCTAATGTCCTTGTGCAATATAAAAATGATGCATGGAAGTGCTTACATGGTAATGGTGGAATTGATTTTTGTCAGCATTTGTTATGATTGTTACTCAGTCTGTGATAACGATACTGGTTGCTCACCTCACCAACTGATAAACTCATTTCAGATAAATTATGAGATGGAATCAATATGTATACACCAGAAGAAAAAGCACGCATAAAATGGGCTTGTCGTCGTGGCATGCTAGAGCTTGATGTCGTTATCATGCCTTTCTTTGAGGAATGCTTTGACGATCTAAACGAACAAGAGCAGCAAGAATTTGTGTCTTTGCTTGAGTGTGATGATCCGGATTTATTTACTTGGATTATGGGTCATGGGCGCAGTGAGCATTTAGGTCACGCTAAACTTGTGGATCGCATCATTGCCCACAATCTCAGTAAAGTGCGTTAATCGTAACCCACGAATACAAGTCTTTTATTTTTATAGAAATCCTATCGTCCAACTTTGGTTTACTCTGCTTAGTAACCTAACTCTTTGGGCGATAGTTATTTCGCACTTCCCACTGACTCCTTCCTTATTATTGATAATTTTATCGTTATCTTGGTTCCGTTCGAGAAAAACTTCTCTAGGGCGTGAATATTCAGACATTAAGCCAACATATTTAGTGCTCAAAAAAGCAGATAGACACTGGCGTGAATTCGGGATTTTATTTCATTTTGAGAATGGGGAGTCTTGGTTTTTATTTCGTCATCAAATGCGCCCAGAGGACTATAAACGATTAAACTTGGTATTGGATCATGAGGTGCTGTCATGTTGTATTCAACAAAAATAAGCCCTCATCCCTTATAAAGAGAGCTTATTTATCCATTTATCTTTATTGACGACCGGCTTTAAATCGAGTGTCTATTGAAAGCGATAGATCCATTAAAATAGCGCGCGCTCTCCAAAAATAGCTGAAGCCGTTAAAATAGAAACCGTTAAAATAAAGGATGACTGGTTCGGAATTTTTCCGGTTCTAAAATAGTAGGGCCACTGTTTTCTAGTGGCTTGGGGTAATCTAAAGTGTAATGTAATCCACGGCTTTCTTTTCGCTCCATAGCGCAACGCACCATCAATTCAGCCACTTGTAACAAGTTTCTTAATTCTAATAAGTTATTTGAGACGCGAAAGTGGCTGTAGTATTCATGCGTTTCTTGTTGCAGTAACTGGATGCGTCGTAATGCTCGCTCTAAGCGTTTATTCGTACGAACGATCCCCATGTAATCCCACATAAACAGGCGTAATTCATGCCAATTATGTTGCAAGACCACTTCTTCATCTGAATTGGTGACTTGGCTCTCATCCCAATAAGGCAGAGTGGAAGGTAACGAAACATGTTCAATTTTAGACACAATATCTTGCGCGGCTGACCAAGCGTACACCACACATTCAAGTAATGAGTTAGAGGCTAAGCGATTGGCACCATGCAAACCAGTATAAGTGACTTCGCCTACCGCATAGAGGTTATTGAGGTCTGTTTGACCTTGATGATTGACCATGACGCCACCACAGGTGTAATGGGCGGCTGGTACGATCGGGATCGGTTCTGTGGTCATGTCGATACCAAGATCGAGTAACCGCATATTGATGGTAGGGAAATGTTTTTCTATGAACTCAGCCGGTTTATGGCTGATATCAAGATACATGCAGTCGGCCCCAAGGCGCTTCATTTCATAATCGATGGCTCGGGCGACAATATCGCGAGGTGCTAATTCGGCCCGCTCATCAAAGTCCGGCATAAAACGAGTGCCATCAGGGCGTTTCAAATAAGCCCCTTCACCGCGTAAGGCTTCCGTTAATAAAAAGTTTCGAGCTTCAGGGTGAAATAAACACGTGGGGTGAAATTGATTAAACTCTAGGTTAGCCACACGGCAGCCTGCGCGCCAAGCCATCGCTATTCCGTCGCCAGAAGAAACATCTGGATTGGAGGTGTATTGATACACTTTAGAGGCTCCGCCAGTGGCTAATACCACAAATTTAGCTCGGACGGATTCAACATGCTCTAAATTACGATTCCAAATATAGGCGCCAACCACTTTTTTGGCATCGCCACCAATACGGTCTTCTGTAATTAAATCTAAGGCGTTATAACGCTCTAGAAAATGAATATTAGGGTGGTTATTGACGTTATCTTGAAGGCTGGTTTGCATAGCCATGCCTGTCGCATCGGCAGCGTGTAAGATTCGGCGATGGCTATGACCACCTTCTCGAGTTAAATGATGACGCGGGTGGGCACTTTTATCATTTTCATCTAAATCAAAGGGTACCCCACCGTCAATTAGCCACTGTACGCATTCCTTGGCATTTTCTGTAATAAAGGTAACGGCTTCTTTTTCACAAATTCCCGCACCAGCAATTAAGGTGTCTTCGATATGAGATTCAACGCTATCTTCTTCATCAAAAACTGCGGCTATCCCACCTTGAGCATAATAGGTTGAGCCTTCATTACGAGGACCTTTGCTTAATACTATGACCTTACCATGAGGGGCGACGCGTAATGCTAAAGACAATCCTGCCGCTCCACTACCAATGACCAATACATCGCATTGATGTTCACTATTTGTGTTCATAAGTTTTATTCAGTTCCTAAGCAGGTATAGATGATAAAATCTATACGCATCCATGTGATTGACTCGTTGATTCACCGCCGACCATCAGGGGTGTGTAGTGTGTAATAAAAGAGTAATATGCATAAATATTAAACCGTCTTGCAAGTGCTGTTTGACTTTTCTATGAAAAAAATAACAAATTACGCTGACGATATCGGACACTTTTGTGGTTACAATAGAAAATCTTTTCATTAACCTGAACTTTTCCTATCACCACATGTCACAATGGTGGTCGGTGATACATCAATACTACAATATACCCAAATGATTGAGAAATGCCGCTTTTAGTAAGAATGATTTCTTATAACGATTAGGCTTAATGTCATTTTAAGTATAATAAAAAATGTTCATATCATGATGATCATGGGCAAAACAAATAGGAGTAGGTGCTCGAAATGAGCGAGCAGTTAACTGATCAAGTTTTAATTGAGCGAGTGCAAAACGGAGATAAACAAGCTTTCAACCTTTTGGTCATTAAGTATCAAAATAAAGTCTGCAGTTTGATTTCTCGCTATATTAAGAATTCTGGCGATGTGCCTGATGTGGCTCAAGAAGCCTTTATCAAAGCTTATCGAGCGTTACCTAACTTTCGAGGGGAAAGTGCGTTCTATACTTGGCTTTATCGTATTGCAGTCAATACCGCGAAGAATCATATCGTCGCTCAATCACGTCGCCCTCCGGCCAGTGATGTCGATGCGGATGAAGCGGAATATTATGAATCGGGTAGTGCATTAAAAGAAATATCGAACCCTGAGAACTTAACGTTGTCAGAAGAATTAAAGCAGGTAGTTTTTCATGCAATTGAAGCACTGCCTGAAGATTTAAAAACGGCAATGACTTTACGTGAACTCGATGGCTTGAGTTATGAAGAAATTGCAGAAGTCATGGACTGCCCTGTAGGGACAGTTCGCTCTCGGATTTTCCGAGCTCGCGATGCAGTGGAAAAGAAAATTCGTCCACTGATTCAGCGATAACCTGTGAATATAAATGGTGAGTAAAATGACCAATAAACAGCAGATCTCAGCTCTAATGGATGGCGAGCTAGTGGATCAAGCTTTGATTTCAGAGATGGAGCAAGATGAAGAAGCCTTGCAATCTTGGGATCATTATCACTTGATTGGTGACACGCTTCGAGGTGACACGCCTGCTAAACCTGAATGGAATATTGCTCAATCGGTAGCATTAGCCTTAGAAGAGGAAGCTGCCCATTCGACGCATTCCGCTAAAAATGTCGTGCCGATGTTTGAGTCTCAACCTAAGCCTGAAAAAGCACGTGCGAAAATGCCGGCTTGGTTAAGCAATTTAACCCAGGTTGGGGTGGCTGCTTGTGTTTCGCTGGTGGTTATTTTAGGGGTTCAGCAGTACTCAGGTTCGGAGAGCACTCAAGCGTCCGATTCAGAACAGCTTCCAGTTTTACAGACCATTCCTTTTGCTGGCTCTGCGGAACCCGTTAGCTTGACAAGAGATTCAGTTCGTCCTCAATCTAATGAAGCAAAAGCCATGGAACAACATCGTCGTGCCAATGCTTTGATGCAAGATTATGAATTACAATTGCGTTTAAATCACCCAAGTGAATAAAGGCATATTTGTTGTGATTGAACCGATGATAGCGGTATTGAAATGAAAAAAATTCTGATTAGTACTTGGTTGCTACTCAGCTTATTTAGTCACCTTGCCTCAGCGGAAGATGCTAAACCATCTGCTGAGGCTTTGTTGCTTAAAATGAGTGAGGCGAGTAAGACAATGAACTATGAGTTGTCTTACATTTTAGTACGTAAAAATAGTATTGAGCCTTTGTTGTATCGCCATGCGGTCGAAAACCAACAAAACTTAGCGCATTTGGTTTACTTAAGTGGACCGGTACGTGAAGTGATTCGTCGTGGCGATGAGATCAGCTATATTGAGCCGGGAATTGATCCGTTTTCGATTCGTACCGGGCATATGGTGGCACCGCTAATCCCACTGATTGATAGCGATATTACAGCCTTAAGTCAGATCTATGACTTTGTGAAAATTGGCCGTTCACGAGAAGCTGGCACCGCTTGCCAAGTTGTTCGAGTGGTTCCTAAAGACGGTCAACGTTACTCCTATGTTGTGTGGATTGATGAGCGAACACATTTGCCGCTAAGAGCTGATCTTGTTGAACGTAATGGCGAGATTTTAGAGCAATATAGAACCATTTCGTACGCCGTCAGTGATCATATCGCAACAATTTTAAATGGCTTAAATACGGTTAAATTACCCGATGTATTAACTCTACCAAAGCCTGAACAAGCAGAAGCGAGTTGGAAAGTGAATTGGGTTCCAAATGGTTTTGAAGCCAATAGTTTAAATCGTTATCGCATGTCGGTAACGGGTAATATTGTCGAAAGCCAATTGTATAGCGATGGTTTGTTTAATTTTTCCGTTTATGTTTCAAAAATTCAAACTGCGGATAGCCATCCTCAAGTGTATCGACAAGGTCGTCGCACGTTACAAACCTTTATTAAAGATAGCCGTGAAATTTCGGTCATTGGTGATATACCACCATCAACGGCAAAACGTATTGCTGACTCAATTACTTTCAGCTCACCATCTAGCAGTCAAGGTGAGGTCACGCCATGATGACCGCATTAGCGACTGTTATTTCGGTCGACTCTCATCAAGGGGTGAATAATGTTCAGCTCAGTTGCGAACAACAAACCAGTTGCAAAAGTTGTCAATCGCAAAAGAGTTGCGGTACAGGTATCGTCTCGAAAGCTATAGGTAATAAAGCACACCTTTGGCGTTTAACTACTCGTCAACCCATTCAAGCTGGGCAAGTAGTTGAAATTGGCTTGCCAGAGAAAAGCTTAGTGTTGTCGGCATTAGTCGTTTATCTCTTGCCTTTGTTGGCGATGATAGTGGGAAGTTTAATCGCACAATTACTATTGCGCCCATGGTTGAACTTAGGTGAAGGCATTGTCATTGCGATGTTTTTTCTCTTTGGTGCGCTTGGGATTTATTTTGCTAAACCTGCGACTCAGTGGTTAGAAAATAAAGTCGATAGTGAAGTCTCACTGATCCGGGTGCTAGGCGAACCGATTATTTGATGAAAATCGTATCTTAACAGTGCAGTCTCTTGGTGATCCGTAGTGGTAGCAGGACTAACCTTGTTACATCACTGGCTGTTGTCGCTAAGCTACAGGTTGTTTTCACCAAGGTATAGCTACCCAGCAGGAAATTGGGTAGAATCCCTGCCATTAAAATGAAATTCGCCTTATCAAAGGGATTTCATGTCCTATTCACCATTTATTTGAGTATTGTCTCCAGCCTATGAAGCACATTCGTAACTTTTCGATTATCGCCCATATCGACCACGGTAAGTCGACTCTTTCTGATCGCTTAATTCAAGTATGTGGAGGGTTAACTGAGCGCGAAATGGCGGCTCAAGTACTTGATTCAATGGATCTTGAACGTGAGCGTGGTATTACCATTAAAGCCCAAAGTGTGACCTTAGACTATAAGGCTAATGATGGCGAAACATACCAACTAAACTTTATCGATACTCCTGGACACGTAGACTTTTCATATGAAGTTTCACGCTCTCTAGCGGCTTGTGAAGGTGCTTTATTAGTGGTTGATGCTGGTCAAGGGGTGGAAGCTCAAACCTTGGCTAACTGTTACACCGCGATCGAAATGGATCTGGAAGTCGTTCCTATTCTAAACAAAATTGATTTGCCAGCGGCTGATCCTGAGCGTGTGGCAGAAGAAATTGAAGATATCGTGGGTATCGATGCCATGGAAGCGGTTCGCTGTTCTGCGAAAACGGGTCTTGGCGTTGATTTAGTATTGGAAGAGATTGTGAAGTCTATTCCAGCTCCAGAAGGCGATCCTGAAGCACCATTACAAGCATTGATCATCGATTCTTGGTTCGATAACTATTTAGGCGTAGTCTCTTTAGTTCGAATTAAAAACGGTCGATTAAAGAAAAATGATAAAATCCAAGTGATGAGCACTGGCCAAACTTGGGGCGTGGATCGTATTGGTATCTTCACACCGAAACAAATTGATACTGATGGATTAGACACTGGCGAAGTTGGCTGGGTTGTGTGTGGAATTAAAGATATCCTCGGCGCACCTGTTGGTGATACCTTAACTCATGCCAAAGGTGGTTGTGAGAAGCGTCTACCAGGCTTCCAGAAAGTAAAACCTCAGGTTTACGCTGGTTTATTCCCAGTATCATCGGATGATTATGAAAACTTCCGTGATGCACTTGGCAAGCTGAGTTTAAATGATGCGTCATTATTCTATGAACCAGAAAGCTCAGCTGCACTAGGCTTTGGTTTCCGTTGTGGCTTCCTAGGAATGCTGCACATGGAAATTATTCAAGAGCGTTTAGAGCGTGAATACGATCTTGATCTTATTACCACTGCGCCAACCGTAGTGTATGAAGTTGAAAAGACCAATGGCGATATCATGTATGTGGATAGCCCAGCGAAGCTACCTGCGATTAATGATATTGAAGAGATTCGTGAACCTATTGCTCGCTGTAATATCTTAGTGCCATCGGACTACTTAGGTAGCGTAATTACACTGTGTGTTGAAAAACGTGGTACCCAAGTGGACATGGTTTACCATGGTAATCAAGTCGCGTTAACCTACGATTTACCAATGGCTGAAGTAGTTTTGGATTTCTTTGACCGCTTAAAATCCACATCACGTGGCTATGCGTCTTTAGATTACAATTTCCATCGCTATGAAAGTTCAAACATGGTGCGTGTTGATGTCTTGCTCAATGGTGATACCGTTGATGCGTTAGCCATCATTACTCATAAAGATAACTCGCAAACACGTGGTCGTCAGTTAGTGGAAAAAATGAAAGAATTTATTCCACGCCAAATGTTTGATATTGCGATCCAGGCTGCGATTGGTAACCACATTATTGCTCGTTCTACTGTAAAACAATTACGTAAAAACGTGATTGCAAAATGTTACGGTGGTGATGTGAGCCGTAAGAAAAAACTGTTGAAGAAACAGAAAGAAGGTAAGAAACGCATGAAACAAATTGGTAATGTTGAATTGCCTCAAGAAGCGTTCCTGGCCATCTTACACGTAGGTAAAGATTAATCACAGTTCCCTCCGTTATGGTAGCGGCCTGTTGATTTTTTCAACCGATAAGCTAATAAAGTGAAAAGGGGGAAGCCTTTTCACTTTTATTCTTTTGTAATATTGGTGATGGACTGCTGTGTCATGACATCATTAACAAAATCGTATTGAACCGCCGACGATTACGTTAGCGTAGATAATAAAAGGGAAGCCGAGACGGATGGCGAATACATTTTCATTACTATTAGTAATAGTTACCTTTGTGACTGGTGTGGTGTGGGTATTAGAAAAGTTTGTGTGGTCTAAAAGACGTAAACAAGCTTTGTCGAAAGCAGAGCGAAGCACCGAAAACGGTTTAACGAAAGACTTAGCGGCGAAGGTGTATCCTCAACCATGGTGGGTTGAAAATAGCGTCTCTATTTTTCCTGTGATTGCGTTTGTTTTAGTTCTGCGCAGTTTTATCTATGAACCCTTTCAGATTCCATCTGGCTCGATGATGCCAACCTTATTGGTCGGTGATTTCATCTTGGTTGAAAAATTTTCTTACGGCATAAAAGATCCCGTGTTCCAATCTAAGTTAATTGAAACGGGTGAGCCAAAACGTGGTGATATTGCGGTTTTCAAATACCCACCACAACCTAGTATTGATTATATTAAGCGTGTAGTTGGCCTACCGGGCGATACTATCCGCTATACTGAAGATAAACAAATCTGCATACAACCTGCTGGTAGCTCAACCTGTACACCTGTTGCTCAATATAATGATAAAGAAAGCCCATTCTTTCAAGATGGCATTGCTTTATCTGAAGCAACGGAGCAATTGGGTCCGGTAGCGCATCAGATTTTAATTAATCCTTATCGTCGCGATAATGTTCAAGCTTATAAGCCGAGAGCTTTCCGCAATGAATGGGTGGTACCAGAAGGTGAGTACTTTATGATGGGTGATAACCGTGATAATAGTGCTGATAGTCGTTACTGGGGGTTTGTGCCAGAAGCAAACTTCGTTGGTAAAGCGACCGCCATTTGGATCAGTTTTGAATTTGACCGTGATGCCGATAGTGTATTGCCGTCTTGGATCCCTACCGGCATACGATTTAATCGTATTGGCGGATTGACATAATGAGAGAGTATGAATTCTCAGATTTCTAGATTACAAACAAAGATTGGTTATTCATTTAATGATGCCAATCTTTTGAACTTGGCATTAACTCACCGCAGTGCCAACAGTAAACACAATGAACGCTTAGAGTTTTTGGGCGATTCAATTTTAAGTTTTGTTATTGCCGATGAGCTATATCATCGATTCCCTAACATTAATGAAGGGGACATGAGTCGTATGCGTGCCACTTTAGTAAGAGGACATACTCTTGCTGAATTAGGGCGTGAATTTGTACTCGGTGACTACTTAAAATTAGGTCCAGGTGAATTAAAAAGTGGCGGATTCCGTCGCGATTCCATTTTAGCTGATGCAGTGGAAGCCATTATAGGTGCCTGTTATTTAGACAGTGACATTGAAGTGGTGCGTCAGGTGGTGCTTGCTTGGTATTTACCGCGCTTAGAGGCGATTAAACCTGGCGTTTCACAAAAAGACCCTAAAACGCGCTTGCAAGAATTTTTGCAAGGCCGTCGTAAACCGTTACCTGTGTATACCGTCGCGAAAATTAAAGGCGAAGCTCACAACCAAGAGTTTACGGTTTCGTGTGAAATTAATGGTGTCGCTGAGCCTGTGATTGGCAAAGGAACCAGTCGACGTAAAGCTGAACAAGCCGCGGCTGAATTGGCCTTAGGGGTATTGTCTAATGACAAATAAACACGATGGAAACGAACCACCAGAGTTTGATTTGGATGCTTATTTTGCTGGCGAAGCGCAACCTTCTCAGCAAACAGATGCCGATATTGATCCTAGTGAACAACACTGTGGTTTTATTGCGATTGTCGGTCGTCCTAATGTGGGTAAATCGACATTACTGAATCATTTGTTAGGTCAGAAGATTTCGATCACCTCACGTAAGCCACAAACGACTCGCCACCGCATTATGGGCGTTGAAACTGAAGGAGCTTATCAAGCTATCTTTGTTGATACTCCAGGACTTCATATTGAAGAAAAGCGTGCGATTAACCGTTTGATGAACCGTGCGGCAAACAGTTCTTTAAGTGATGTTAACTTAGTGCTTTTCTTAGTGGACGGTACTCAATGGACACCAGATGATGAAATGGTGCTCAATAAGTTACGTACTGCGAACTTCCCAACAGTATTGTTGGTGAATAAAGTTGATAACGTTAAAGATCGCAATGAGGTTATGTTGCATATGCAAGCGTTATCAGAAAAAATGGATTTCGTTGATATTATTCCAATTTCAGCCAAGCATGGTCGTAACACTGACGCCATCCGTAAGCATGTGCGTGAAGCGTTACCTCAAGCAGTGCACCATTTTCCTGAAGAGTATGTGACAGACCGTTCACAACGTTTTATGGCGTCAGAAATTATCCGTGAAAAGCTAATGCGCTTTACCGGAGAAGAGCTGCCGTATTCTGTGACTGTTGAGATTGAACGTTTTGATTACAATCCAGAAACTGATGGCTTCCATATCAATGCCTTGATTTTAGTTGAACGCTCAGGTCAAAAGAAAATGGTGATCGGTAAAGGTGGTGAGAAGATCAAAACCATCGGTCGCGAAGCCCGTTTGGATATGGAAGAGCTATTCGAACGCAAAGTTTACCTAGAAACATGGGTAAAAGTGAAATCTGGTTGGGCGGATGATGAGCGTGCCTTACGTTCGTTAGGTTATATTGATGATTTATAGGGATTAGTTTCTAGTCCCTAGTGACTAGTTCCTAGAGGTAAACGCTGTTTATATTCGGTTTAATTGAAGCCTTCATAAATGCTTTGAGTGAATGATAAATTATAGCGTTAACCTTCCTAGGAACTAGGGTCTCGTAACTAGGAACCGATAAATGTCTGACCCGCAAGGATTACAACGCTGTTTTATCTTACATCGTCGTCCTTATACTGAAACCAGCTTAATTCTAGATGTATTCAGCGAAGATTATGGGCGCGTTAGCATTTTAGCAAAAGGTGCTCGCAGTAAACGCTCTAATCTTAAAGGGGTACTTCAACCCTTCACCCCATTGTTATTAAAATGGTTTGGCAAAGGTTCAATGCGAACATTACGACAAGCTGAGCCGATTAGCCTTGGGATTCCTCTTACGGGCATTAATCTCTATTCTGCAATGTATGTCAATGAACTGGTAAGTCGGGTGATTGAATCTGAAACCGCCTATCCAGAGTTATTTCATGATTATTTATCCGCTTTGACTGAGTTGGCACAAGCTGAAAACCCTGAACCCGCGCTACGTCGTTTTGAATTAGCCTTGCTCTCATCATTGGGGTATGGTGTGGATTTATTGCATTGTGCGGGCAGTGGCGAGCCAGTGTCACCCACCATGACATATCGTTATCGTGAACAAAAAGGCTTTATTGCCAGCGTAAGAAAGGATAACTTAACTTTCCTCGGTGACGAGTTAATTGCGATCAGTGAACGTCGTTTCTTCACCAAACAACAATTACAAGCTGCTAAGCGCTTTACTCGCATGGCTCTCAAACCATATCTTGGCAGTAAACCATTAAAAAGTCGGGAATTATTTGTATCGATTGCTTCGAGCAATATTCCAAAAACAAGGAGTTAACCATGAGTGAGATTTACTTAGGCGTCAATATTGATCATATCGCAACGGTGAGAAATGCCCGTGGTACTAAGTATCCTGATCCTGTTCATGCCGCAGAAATTGCAGAGCGTGCAGGTGCTGATGGTATTACCGTGCATTTACGTGAAGACCGTCGTCATATTAAAGATCGTGATGTGCGTATTTTAAGTGAAACTATTCAAACTCGCATGAACCTTGAAATGGCGGTAACCGATGAAATGGTGGAGATTGCGCTTAAAACTCAACCTGAATACGTTTGTTTAGTTCCTGAAAAGCGTGAAGAGTTAACGACTGAAGGCGGTTTAGATGTTGCCGGGCAGTTAGAAAAAGTAAAAGCAGCTACAGAGAAGCTCACTCAAGCTGGCATTAAAGTGTCACTGTTTATTGATGCCTCTCGTGAGCAAATTGATGCGGCAAAAGCCTGTGCGGCACCTTTCATTGAACTGCACACTGGCCATTATGCAGACGCCGAGTCGGAAGCTGAGCAAAAAGCTGAATTAAAACGCATTGCAGCCGGAGCGACTTATGCACATAGCCTGGGTATCAAAGTCAATGCGGGGCACGGTTTGACCTACCAAAACGTGGCTCCGATTGCAGCATTACCTGAAATCTATGAATTAAATATTGGACATTCTATTATCGGTCGAGCGCTATTTGATGGGCTTGATAAAGCGGTAGCGGATATGAAAGCCATTATGCAACAAGCGCGTCGCGGCTAATGTCTATTGTTGGTTTAGGAACCGATATCGCGGATATTGAACGTATTGAAAAAAGTTTGCAGCGTTCAGGGCAAGCTTTTGCTGAACGTATTTTAACCCCCGCTGAATTGGCTCTTTTTCATGGTTTAAAGCAACAAGGGCGTTATTTAGCAAAGCGATTTTCTGCCAAGGAAGCGGCATCGAAAGCACTTGGAACTGGCATTGCCTGCGGGGTAAGTTTTCAAGACTTTACGATTGAAAATGATGAGTTAGGCAAACCTATTCTTACCTTATCAGGTCAGGCGCAGCAGCTTGCTTTATCTAAAGGGGTTCGTCATATCCATTTATCGATATCGGATGAAAAACGTTACGCTATCGCCACCGTCATACTGGAATCTTAACGGGTAATGGCAAGGTGTTTAGAATAAAAAATCGAGCTCAAGTGGCTCGATTTTTTTATTGTGATAGCGGGAATGGCCGGCAAAACTCAGTCTAATAAAGGTTTTGCATCGTGTTTCACTTTTTGCATTTCATCTTGTAATTCAAATAATTCAGGCTCTATATCAGAAATCTCTTGCTCTGAGCGTAAGGCCGTTTCAATCGTAGCACATAAGGTTTGTAGCTTAGGAACGCCACTATAAGAGCAACTGCCATGTAATTTATGCACTAGGGCGAGCAAAGATTCTTGATATTGTTGCGGCTCGGTGAGCGCTTTTTCAATGGTATCTTCAACTTCAGGCAAAAACTCAATCAGCATTTGTAGCATATCTTTCGCCAAATCTTCTTTATTTGCCGCCTGTTTTAACGCTTTTGGCCAGTCAATACTGGAGTTATGATCGTGTGGCTCAGTAGACATCGGCGCTGAATGATTTTGCAGTTCAGATAAATTGAGGAGTTCAATCATGCCGTGCTTAGTGTAAGGATTCCAATGCACTAAGGCTTGATGTAAGACATGCTCTTCTATTGGTTTTGATAAATAATCATCCATTCCCGCTTGCAGTAATCGCTCTCGCTCACCATCAATGGCATGCGCGGTTACGGCAATGACAGGGGTTTGATGATTGAATACCGTTTGCCTTATTTTTTGACTGGCGGTAACCCCATCCATGTGCGGCATTTGAATATCCATGAGAATAACATCAAACTTCTCTTGATTAGCTCGTTCCACGGCTTCATGACCACTGCTGCACGCCACGACCTGTTGTACTTGCTCATCCAATAACGCACTGATCAGTTTTAAGTTAGCCGGGTTATCATCTACAGCCATAACCTTGAGGGGCAGAACTTCTTTATGAGGCTGGGAGGTGGCCGTTAAGAGTGGTTGCGCTTGGTGAGGCAACATTAACTGAATCAGTTTACGTCTCACAATCGGTTTGGCGATGCATTGAACCGGATACAATTTTATTAGGGTTTCTGCGAGTGCTAACTCGGTGCTCGGTAACCCTAAGATCAATTTAGGAGAAAGCCTTAAAGCTTGCTGAATCATGCTATAGATTGAACTGAGCTCATGCTCTATATTCGGGGGTAAATTGAGTAAAACGAAGTCAAAGCGCTCAGGGTTTTCTGCCAATTGAGACTGATAAGTGACATCCATACCGAGACCAATGAGGTGTTGTTCTATAACGGCCGCCGCTGGCATGTTCGGTTCAATCAGCAGCACGCTACGTCCTTGCAGATAAGAAGTATCAATTTGCGGGACTAATGGCATATTGGTTGCTTGGAAAGTCACACTAAACCAGAAGGTTGAACCTTGGTGAAGACGACTGGTTAGGCTGATCTCTCCTCCCATTTGGCTGACTAAGTTTTGCGTGATCACTAGGCCTAAGCCCGTGCCACCATAACGTCGTGAAATACTGGCATCGGCTTGACTAAAGGCTTGGAATAACTGAGATTGCTGTCGCTCTGAAATTCCAATCCCAGTATCTCGCACCATAAATTGTACTTCGATACTCTTATCTTGGCGTGAGCGTAATTCGGCTAAAATATCGATATTGCCACGCTCAGTAAATTTGATCGCATTGCCGACGAGGTTGGTGAGAACTTGTTGGATACGTAAAGGGTCACCAACCATACTTTGAGGTATGTTTGAATCGACATTGAGAGTGATTTCTAACCCTTTCTCATGTGCACTTGGGGCCTGCAAACATACCACTTCATCTAAGGCATCTTGTAAATTGAATGGAATATTTTCGAGTAGCAGTTTGCCCGCTTCTAGTTTCGAGAAGTCTAAAATGTCGTTAATGATAGACAATAAGTTCTGGGCTGAACGTTCAATCGTTTGTAGATAATCGACTTGGTTGGGGGTTAATTCGGTTTTTAGCATTTGACGAGCAAAACCAATCACGCCATTTAATGGTGTTCGTAATTCGTGTGACATGTTAGCTAAAAACTCGGATTTCACGCGAGCGGCTTCTTGGGCTCGTTTTTTAGCAATATCCAATTCAATGTTTTGGATTTCTAACTGTTCTAATGTCTCTCGTAAATCAGAGGTGGCTTGGTCAATACTATGTTGCATTTCCACATGGTATTCAGAAAGTGAAATGGCCATGGCGTTAATGCCGCTTTTTAGTGTGTCTAATTCGCCATGCAACTTACCTTCGATACGCACATCGAGATGACCACGACGAATACGGTCAACAACGCTCACCATGTGTGAAATAGGCAAGGTGACATCGCGCATTAAGCGATAGGCAAAAAATCCCGAAAGCCCCATCCCAAAGAGCAGTACAATAAAGGCAGCAAAAATCTCTTGGTATTGTTGTAAACGTAAGGATGATAAATCTAACTCGATTGCAATATAACCCAGTGCTTGATTAGGGTTAACGCCTTTGCCTCGGGAGTTAGTAAATTGACCTTCCGCTAAAATGGGCGATCTTAAAATTAATAAATTCGGATTATCTTTAGAAGCCTCGATGGTGCTGAGCAAAGGGATAGGTTTAGTTTTATCAAAAGTTAATGATTGAAAATTGGGGTGAAAGTTAGACGTCACAAACAGCTCATGGTGAGAGTCAAAAACAGCAATACTGCGTACAATATCGGAATGTTTACGATGAGCGTAACTGATCAAGCGTCTTACCGCTTCTCGGCTCTGTTGAGTCATCCCGTATTCACTGGCAATGGCTAACGGCTCAATAATATCAGTACCTGATGTGATTAATTGAGATTCAAGATCGTTGTAGCGATTCATTGTGAAAAATGCACTTAACATTAAGCCGATGATCAAGGTCGGTGCTAATGTTAATGTGATTACGCGGGCACGTAAGCCATACCTTCTCATGATTCTTTAATTACAAGCCTGTCTGGATATGGGAAAATAGCAGATAGAGTAAGTTATTCGCACAATGAAACGTCAGAACAAGGTTATGATTGACTTTTATTGAGACAAAAAAACGGTTCAATCGCCGTATTTCCTTAGCTTAATCAACTCAGGACTATTCGACAATCATTGTTGTGAATAATCATGAATTCAGTACATAAAAATCAGCTCTACTTTTAACACTTTGACTGTGGCAAGTAGCGGTGACAGTTTTTCATTATTTTATCGATAAGGGTGAGCCACTCTTATTCATTATGGGTATCCGTATCAATGGCCAATTTTTACCAAGCAAAAAAAACAAAAAACAATCAGCAAAAACATCAAGTTGTGACCATTGAAAAGCTGGATCATCAAGGTGTCGGTATTGCTTATTATGAGAATAAACCGATGTTTATTGACGGTGCTCTTCCTAAGGAAACCGTTGTCGTACAAGTGATGGAACAAAAAAGTAAGTTTTCACGTGGTAAGTTGATTTCTATTCAACAAGCCAGTGCTCAACGAATTGAACCGTTTTGCCCTCATTATCATCACTGCGGTGGTTGCAATATGCAGCACCTTGATCATGAAACCCAAATAGCCCATAAAGCCCAATCGCTACAATCGTTATTGACGAAATTTGCTCATGATGATGTTCAAATGAGCGAGAGTATTGTCTCTCAAACAAAAGGCTATCGCCGCCGTGCGCGTATCAGTGTGTTGTTTGATAATAAACAACAAAAGTTATTGTTTGGTTTTAGAAAAAAAGCGAGCAAGGATATTGCTAATATTACTGACTGTCCTGTTCTCGAACCCGAGCTAAACCAGTTATTACCTGAGATTAAAACCGTATTAAGTCATTTTGATAACTTGCGTGCCTTAGGTCATGTTGAAGTGGTATTTGATGGTCAACATAAGGCGATGTTATTGCGACATACCGCGCCATTAACGGCATCAGAGAATCAACGTTTAGTTGCCTTTGGTCGTCAACATGATCTCACTGTGTATTGGTTAGGAAATGAAGGAAAGCTAGAGTGTTTAATTGGTGAGCCATTACAATGTGTCGAAACAGGTAACAAGATTAACTTTTTGCCGACCGACTTCATTCAAGTGAATCAAAGTGTCAATGAAAAAATGGTGAAGCAAGCGGTGAATTGGTTAGCGATCACCAAAACCGACCGCATATTGGATTTATTTTGTGGTTTAGGTAATTTTAGTTTAGCAGTGGCTCGTCAAGCTCACACCGTGGTGGGAGTTGAAGGGATCCAAGCCATGGTGGACAGAGCGAAAGAGAATGCTCAGCTTAATCAGTTAGAGAATATTGAGTTTTACCAAGCCGACTTGGAGCAAGACCTAACACGCGCACCTTGGGCTAAGCAAGCCTTTGATAAGGTGTTATTGGATCCGGCACGAGCTGGAGCGGCAGGCATCATCGACAAAATGGCCGAACTAGGGGCAAAGCAAATTGTCTATGTATCCTGTAATCCCACCACGCTTGCAAGAGATAGTGGTAGTCTTCAAAAACAAGGGTATCGCTTGGCTAAATTCGCTATGATGGATATGTTCCCTCATACCAGCCATCTTGAATCTATGGCTTTGTTTATTTATGAAGGCAAAAATATCAATAAAGCTAACAATCAAAGAGGCTTATCACGTAAGCCTTCGAAGAAAAGTGATAAAAAGCCATTGAAATTGAAATTATTTTAACGGCACATCGGTAGAGAAATAAGGCAGTTTCTTTACTTAGTTGACCTATTAATTATAGAAATCGATAAGCAGGACAGTGTAATGGTCGCAGTCAGAAGCGCACATTTAAACAAAAACGAACAATTTGAACTTGAGTCTTGGATTGAAAGCTTACGTCAAGATGGAAAGACCGGTAATAAGTTAATGCAAGTCTATCAAGAGTGTGAGCGCTTGTTAGAAAAGCATCCCGACCGCTCGATTCTATTGTGGCGTGGACGTGAAATGATCGAAATATTGATCACGCTCTCGATGGACAGACCAACACTCATTGCGGCGCAGTTATTTCCTGTCGTGACATCTGGTTTGTTGGAACGAGAAGTTTTGATTGAGACCTATGGCAAAGAAATCGTCAAGCTTATCGATGGAGTGGAAGAAATGGCCGCTATCGGCCAACTCAATGTTAGTTTGGATGCGTCGGAAGCGTCAGAACAAGTGGATAATATTCGCCGAATGCTACTTGCGATGGTGGATGATTTTCGCTGTGTAGTCATCAAGCTAGCTGAGCGTATTTGTAACTTACGTGAAGTGAAAAATGAGCCCGATGAGGTTCGTCAAGCGGCCGCCAAAGAATGTGCCAATATCTATGCACCATTGGCCAACCGTTTAGGAATTGGTCAGCTAAAATGGGAAATTGAAGATTACGCTTTTCGATATCAACAATCTGATATTTATAAGAAAATTGCCAAACAGTTATCCGAGAGACGAATTGTCCGAGAGCAATATATTCACGACTTTGTGACCAATTTGTCCAAAGAAATGAAAGACGCCAATATTAATGCAGAAGTCAGTGGTCGACCGAAGCATATCTATAGTATTTGGCGCAAAATGCAGAAGAAAAATCTCGCTTTTGATGAACTCTTTGATGTACGAGCAGTACGGATTATTGCCGATAAACTACAAGATTGTTACGCCGCGCTCGGGATGGTGCACACCAAATATAAACACTTACCGAGTGAGTTTGATGACTATGTAGCGAACCCCAAACCCAATGGTTATCAATCCATTCATACCGTGGTATTAGGGCCGGAAGGCAAAACCATTGAAATTCAGATCCGCACCAAGCAAATGCATGAAGACTCTGAGCTTGGGGTCGCAGCGCACTGGAAGTACAAAGAAGGCAGCTCAGCTGGTCGTAGTGGTTATGATGAGAAAATCACCTGGTTACGTAAGCTGATTGATTGGCAAGAAGAAATGGCCGATTCTGGTGAAATGCTGGATGAGTTGCGCAGCCAAGTATTTGATGATCGCGTGTATGCCTTTACCCCACGTGGTGATGTGGTCGACTTACCAATGGGGGCGACGCCACTGGATTTTGCCTATCACATTCACTCTGAAGTGGGGCATCGTTGTATTGGTGCCAAAGTTGGTGGACGTATTGTGCCATTTACTCATAAATTGGCGATGGGCGATCAAGTTGAAATCATCACTCAAAAAGAACCCAACCCATCACGTGATTGGCTTAACCCCAACTTAGGTTTTGTGCATTCAGGTCGAGCGCGCGCGAAAATCAATGCGTGGTTTAGAAAGCAAAGCCGAGAGAAGAATGTTGAAGCCGGCAAAGATATTCTGGAGCGTGAATTACAAAAAATCGGCGCGACCTTAAAAGATGCTCAACAATACGCACTTAAACGTTTTAATGTGAACTCCCCTGATGAATTGTTTGCAGGGATTGGCAGTGGTGATTTGCGCATTAACCAAGTGATCAATCATATTAATGCGTTAGTGAATAAGCCGAGTGCAGAGGAAGAAGACCAACAAGCGCTTGCGAAATTACAAGAGTCACAACAAGCCCATGAAAGCCGCCCACGTAAAGATGCGGTTGTAGTACAAGGGGTTGATAACTTAATGACTCATCTGGCACGTTGTTGTCAGCCTATTCCTGGTGATGAAATTTGTGGTTACATCACTCAAGGGCGAGGGATATCGGTTCATCGCATGGATTGTGAACAATTAGAAGAACTGAAGCATCATGTGCCGGAACGAATTATTGATACTGTTTGGGGACGAGGTTTCACCGGGCATTATATTTTGACGATTCGAGTTGAAGCATTAGAGCGTAGTGGCTTGCTTAAAGATGTCACGGCGTTATTTGCCAACGAAAAGATCAAAGTCAGCGGAATGAACAGCCGGACAGATTATAAACGTCAAATCGTGATCATGGACTTTAACTTAGAAGTCACCAATGTTGAGGTGCTGTCGCGCATTATTGCCCGGGTGGAGCAGCTTAAAGATGTACTGCGAGTGAAACGCTTGAAGTGATCCTGGATAATAAAAAAGACACTGCCCAGCTTGGTGCAGTGTCTTTTTTTTAGAGTAAATTTCATCTCAAATTGAGAGCAACATTGATGAGAACGAGAACAATATGACTCAGCCGATAGAACAACTTAAAGCCATCATGCAGCAATTAAGAGACCCAGAAAATGGTTGTCCATGGGACATCAAACAAACATTTGATTCCATTGTTCCTCATACGATTGAAGAAACCTACGAAGTGGTGGATGCGATTCACAAACAAGATTGGCTCAACTTACAAGAAGAATTAGGTGATTTGTTATTTCAAGTGATCTTTTATAGCCAGATGGCGAAAGAACAGCAATTATTTGATTTTGATGATGTCGTCCACGGACTGAATCAGAAGTTAGTTCGACGTCATCCACACGTTTTTTCTGATGAAAAAGTGGCTGATGAAGCGCAATTACATCAGCGTTGGGAAGCGGAAAAACAAAAAGAAAAAGCACAATTAGGCAAACAAGAAGAAAGTATTCTAGACTCAATACCAGCATCATTACCAGCTCTAGCACGCGCTAATAAAATCCAAAAAAAATGCGCTCAATATGGTTTTGATTGGGACTCTTTAGGGCCGGTTGTCGAAAAAGTACATGAAGAAATTGATGAGGTCATGGAAGAGGCGCTGCAAGTTGAACAGAATTCAGAACGCATTGAAGAAGAGCTGGGAGATTTGTTATTTGCGACAGTCAACTTAGTGAGACATTTAGGACATCATCCTGAATCAGCTTTATCTAAGGCAAATCAAAAATTTGAGCGACGCTTTCGTGGCGTCGAAACGTGTGTGGGGCAACAAGGAAAAAAATTAAGCGATTGCACCCTGACAGAGCTTGATCGTCATTGGGAAAATATAAAACGACAAGAAAAAACTAAATAACCATCTAAATAATCGCTTACCATTTGTTTTATATGGTTATTATTCGTAGCTGCTATTGGGTTGGTTTGGCTGAAAAGGCTAAATTGATTTGAAGCAAGAAATAAAATAACTGAGTGTGATAGATTTCACGTTGTAGCGGAAAAGGGGAGCTGGTATAATTTCATCCCATCCAGAAGAAATCCATTTCCCTCATTCAACCAACTTCAGGTTAAGCATGACAACAAATTACATTTTTGTTACTGGTGGGGTCGTATCCTCTCTAGGTAAAGGTATTGCAGCAGCATCACTTGCAGCGATTTTAGAAGCTCGTGGTCTTAAAGTGACTATGATGAAACTTGATCCATATATTAACGTGGATCCAGGTACAATGAGCCCAATCCAACACGGTGAAGTGTTTGTTACCGAAGACGGTGCTGAAACCGATCTCGACCTTGGTCACTACGAACGTTTTATTCGTACCAAGATGAGCAAACGTAATAACTTTACTGCCGGTCGCGTATATGAAGATGTTCTACGTAAAGAACGTCGCGGTGATTACCTAGGTGCCACTATTCAGGTTATCCCTCATATTACTAACTCCATTAAAGACCGTATTATTGCTGGTTCTGAAGGCCATGATATTGCGATTGTTGAAATCGGTGGTACTGTTGGTGACATCGAATCGCTACCATTTATGGAAGCCATTCGTCAGTTAGCGGTTGAAGTAGGGCGTGAAAATGCATTATTTATGCACTTAACACTGGTTCCTTACTTAGCGGCTGCGGGTGAAGTGAAAACGAAGCCAACACAGCACTCAGTAAAAGAATTACTGTCTATCGGTATTCAGCCTGATATTCTTGTGTGTCGTAGCGATCGCATGATCCCACCGAACGAGCGTAAGAAAATTGCCTTGTTCTGTAACGTACAAGAAAAAGCCGTTATTTCTATGAAAGACGTGGATTCTATCTATAAGATTCCACAATTGATCCGTGCTCAAGGGCTGGATGATTTAGTGTGTACTCGTTTTGGTATTACAGCGCCAGAAGCTAATTTATCAGAATGGGAGCAAGTGATTTATGAAGAAGCTAACCCAACGGGTGAAGTGACTATCGGTATGGTCGGTAAATATACTGAATTACCAGATGCTTATAAATCAGTTAACGAAGCATTAAAACATGCGGGCTTGAAAAATCGTCTCAGCGTTAATATTAAGTATATTGATTCTCAAGATGTGGAATCAAAAGGCACTGAGTTATTAGCTGGCGTTGATGCTATCTTAGTCCCAGGAGGCTTTGGTGATCGCGGTATTGAAGGTAAGATTCTTGCAGCTCAATACGCACGTGAGAAAAAAGTACCTTACCTAGGTATTTGTTTAGGTATGCAAGTTGCACTTATCGAATACGCACGTAATGTTGTCGGTATGGAAGGTGCGCACTCAACAGAGTTTAACGCTGAAACTAAGTACCCAGTTGTTGGTCTTATCACTGAGTGGGTAGACCAAGAAGGTAAAGTAGAAGAGCGTACAGAAGATTCTGATTTAGGTGGTACAATGCGCCTAGGTTCACAACTTTGTCACTTAGAAAAAGGGACAAAAGCGTACGAATTATACGGTAATGCTCAAATTCATGAGCGTCATCGTCACCGTTACGAAGTGAATAACAACTTGCGTCCTCAAATTGAGAAAGCAGGTTTGAAAGTATCTGGTTTATCGGCGGATAAAAAATTAGTGGAAGTGATTGAGAATCCAAATCATCCTTGGTTTGTGGCTGCTCAATTCCATCCAGAGTTCACATCAACACCTCGTGATGGTCACCCATTATTTGCAGGTTTTGTTAAAGCGGCGGGTCAAAACCAACGCGGTGAATTTGAATAATTGCCTGATTGGCAAACTTTGAAAGTAAGATGTAAAAGGGATACGGGTAGTGGCGTCTGTTGTGCGACTACCCATTAGTTTGACATTTATATTTAAATTGAACGAGAGGAAACATTAATGTCTAAGATCGTTAAAGTTCTAGGTCGCGAAATCATCGACTCACGTGGTAACCCAACTGTAGAAGCTGAAGTACACCTAGAAGGTGGCTTCGTAGGTATGGCTGCTGCTCCTTCTGGCGCATCAACTGGTTCTCGTGAAGCACTTGAATTACGTGACGGCGACAAATCACGTTTCCTAGGTAAAGGTGTTCTTAAAGCAATCGAAGCTGTAAATGGCCCAATTGCTCAAGCTCTAGTAGGCAAAGACGCTAAAGACCAAGCTGCAATCGACCAAATCATGATCGATTTAGACGGTACAGAAAACAAATCTAACTTCGGTGCAAACGCAATCCTTGCTGTTTCTCTAGCAAACGCAAAAGCTGCTGCAGCTGCTAAAGGCATGCCTTTGTTCGAGCACATCGCTGAGCTAAACGGCACTCCAGGTGTATTCTCTATGCCTCTACCAATGATGAACATCATCAACGGTGGTGAGCACGCTGATAACAACGTTGATATCCAAGAATTCATGATTCAACCAGTTGGCGCATCTACAATCAAAGAAGCTCTACGTATCGGTGCGGAAGTATTCCACAACCTAGCTAAAGTTCTTAAAGCAAAAGGCCTAAGCACTGCAGTAGGTGACGAAGGTGGTTTCGCTCCTAACCTAGAATCAAACGCAGCCGCTCTAGCAGCAATCAAAGAAGCCGTTGAGCTTGCAGGTTACGAGCTAGGTAAAGACGTTACTCTAGCGATGGACTGTGCAGCATCTGAGTTCTACGACAAAGAAGCTGGCAACTACAACATGAAAGGTGAAGGTAAAATCTTCACTTCTGAAGAATTCAACCACTACCTAGCTGACCTAGCTAACCAATACCCAATCGTATCTATCGAAGATGGTCTTGACGAATCAGACTGGGATGGCTTCAAGCACCAAACTGAACTACTAGGTAACAAACTTCAACTAGTAGGTGATGACCTATTCGTTACTAACACTAAGATCCTTGCAAAAGGTATCGAAATGGGTGTTGCTAACTCTATCCTAATCAAATTCAACCAAATCGGTTCTCTAACTGAGACTCTAGCTGCAATCAAGATGGCTAAAGATGCAGGTTACACAGCAGTAATCTCTCACCGTTCTGGCGAAACTGAAGACGCAACTATCGCTGACCTAGCGGTAGGTACTGCTGCAGGCCAAATCAAAACTGGTTCAATGAGCCGTTCTGACCGTGTTGCTAAGTACAACCAACTTATCCGTATCGAAGAAGCTCTAGGCGCTAAAGCTCCTTTCAACGGTTTGAAAGAAGTTAAAGGCCAAGCATAATTCATTGCGAATTAGCTGACTTTTAGTTTTGTTAAAACCATCTCTTCGGAGGTGGTTTTTTTATGTCACAAGAAAGTAAGAACGATGAGCCGTTCTGACCGTGTTGCTAAGTACAACCAACTTATCCGTATCGAAGAAGCTCTAGGCGCTAAAGCTCCTTTCAACGGTCTTAAAGAAGTTAAAGGCCAAGCATAATTCATTGCGAATTAGCTGACTTTTAGTCTTGTTAAAACCATCTCTTCGGAGGTGGTTTTTTTATGCCACAAGAAAGTAAGAACGATGAGCCGTTCTTACCGTGTTGCTGCTAACACCTAAGAGCGGGCAACCAACTTATCCGTATCGAAGAAGCTCTAGGCGCTAAAGGTCCTTTCAACGGTTTGAAAGAAGTTAAAGGCCAATAATTCGTTATTGAATTAGTTTGATTGATACTTTGAAATCCTCGCTTCGGCGGGGATTTTTTTGTTTTTAAAGATACGTTTCTCGTAGCTTGAGCGCTTCGCTTCTCGTGGCTCGAAGGTGAAAGCTGAGCTGAGTTTCGAGGACGTTTGACTCGGGAGCCGAAAAGATTATGGCGAATTTTATATTGAGTGTTGCGTGTAAAAGTAACAGCGATCGCGGTTAAGCTTTTCCTAGAAACCAGAGACTAGGAACTAGCAACCAATACTCACTTTTCCTAGCCACGCCCCATCCTTAATCTTTCCAACTTTTAACCTGTATTATTATGCTTCAATTCTTCGAATAAGGTATCATTAGCGCAATAATTTGATAGTGAGTCTATGATGAGAATATTTATTTTACTACTCATCGCTATCTTGGTGACACTTCAATATGATTTATTCTTTGGTAAGAATGGCATTTTAGATTATCAAGCCGTTCATTCTGATATTGCGGTGCAACAAGAAGTGAATAACAGTTTGAAAAAGCGTAATCATCTGATGTTTGCTGAAATTGACGATTTACGCCAAGGGTTAGATGCTATTGAAGAACGCGCTCGGCATGAATTAGGCATGATAAAAAACGGCGAGACTTTCTACCGAATCATTGGTGATGACTCAGAGGCTAATGCCACTTTTAATTCAGATGATGAGCTACGATGATAGATTTTCCTTCTCGATTTGCCGTGGTTGTCCCGGCAGCAGGGGTTGGTAAGCGTATGCAAGCCAATCACCCTAAACAATATTTAACCTTACATGGCAAAACTATATTAGAGCATACCGTTGAGCATTTACTCGCGCACCCAGCGATTGAATTAGTGGTTATCGCGGTGAGTGACGGGGATGAGTATTATCCGGAACTTCCTTTAGCTAAGGCTGAAAATGTTGTTCGTGTGGCGGGTGGAAAAGAACGAGTAGACTCAGTGTTGTCAGGCTTACAATACTTATCTCAGCATTATGCGCATCAATACCCTTGGGTGCTAGTGCATGATGCGGCCCGTCCATGTGTCCATCAAGCGGATATTGAGCAACTAATTGAGCAATGCCAAACCACGAATCAAGGGGGCATTTTGGCTGCGCCGGTTCGTGATACGATGAAACGCACACATCAAGATAATGGCCATGTGGTTATTGATCATACGGTAGAACGTGAACATTTATGGCATGCATTGACTCCGCAAATGTTTCCCTTAATCAATCTTAAAAGCGCATTGGAAGAGGGGTTAGCACATAACAAAGCCATTACCGATGAGGCCTCTGCGATGGAAGCGATAGGTTATTCTCCTCTGATTGTTCAAGGGCGGAGCGATAATATCAAAGTCACCCAGCCGGAAGATTTAGCCTTGGCTGAGTTTTTTCTTTCTCAATCTTATTAACGTTTAGTAGGTATTATAATGATTCGAATTGGTCATGGTTTTGACGTGCATAAATTTGGCGGTGAAGGTCCGGTGATTATTGGTGGTGTAGCAATCCCTTACGAACAAGGTTTATTGGCCCATTCTGATGGTGATGTGGCTTTACACGCCTTAACCGATGCCTTATTAGGGGCGATTGCAGCGGGCGATATTGGTAAACATTTTCCGGATACCGATGACAAGTGGAAAGGCGCAGATAGCCGTGCATTGCTACGTGAAGTGTATCGATTTGTGAAAGAAAAAGGGTATCGATTAGGGAATGCCGATGTCACCATCATTGCACAAGCACCTAAAATGTTGCCTTATATTCAAAGCATGCGAGAAGCGATTGCAGCTGATTTAGAAACCGAGCTTGATAATGTGAATGTCAAAGCAACCACTACAGAAAAACTCGGCTTTACAGGTCGAAAAGAGGGGATTGCTTGCGAAGCAGTCGCTCTGATTATCCGACAATAATTCCTATAAAAAGATTTTACTATGACAGATATTTTAGCGCCATTTGCATACTTATGTGGAAAACCCATTGCGACAGCAAAAATTAAAGCTCAAGCAAAAGACTTTCAAGTGATTGAAGATCTCGGTTTTGATTTTTCTGGTGAAGGCGAGCATTTAATGGTGCGCATTCGTAAAGAAGGGGAAAATACCGCCTTTGTCGCGAATGAAATAGCACGACTTTGTGGGGTGCCATCAAAAAATGTAGGATGGGCAGGATTAAAAGACCGACATGCTGTCACGGAGCAATGGTTAAGTGTGCATTTACCAAAACCTGAAATGCGCTTTGATCCTCAAGAGCTTGAAGACTTGCATCCGAGTATCAAAGTCCTTGAAACTTCACGTCATAATAAAAAATTACGCCCTGGAGATTTAGCCAGTAATCAATTTGTGATTCGACTGACTGATATCTCTGATCAAGCGGATATCTTAGCTCGTTTAGAAAAAATTCAGCATTTGGGTGTCCCTAATTATTATGGGGCTCAGCGCTTTGGTCGCGAAGGAAATAACTTACATGAAGCCCGTCGCTGGGGGCGTGATAACGTACGAACTCGCAATCAAAATAAGCGCAGTATGTATTTATCGACAGCCCGCTCTTGGATCTTTAACCACATTGTTTCAAGCCGTATTGAACAAGGTGTATTTGAGACCTTATTAGAAGGTGACATTGTGCGAAACTCATTAGGTGAAACTCTGATGGTGGATGCGGACAATATTACGCAACTACAACCGCAGTTAGCGCAAGCTCAGATTCAAATCACAGCGGCTTTAGCAGGGGACAATGCGTTACCAACTCAAGGACAAGCATTACAGTTAGAACAAGTTTTTGTTGATGCTGAGGAAGATTTAATGAAGCTAATCCGTGGAAATCGGATGCGTCATGATCGTCGTGTTATTGGTTTAACGGCGCACAATATGCAATGGCATCAAGAGCAAGACGATATCGTGTTGTCTTTCTCTTTACCAGCCGGATGTTTTGCCACCTCAATTCTACGTGAGCTTATCAACGAAGTTGAAGTGCAACGTGTATATGCAGATTAGAGCCGTGTAACCAATCTCAAGGAATGATGATGAAAATCTTACTTAGTAATGACGATGGTGTGAATGCACAAGGGATCAATACACTCGCTCAATGTTTATCAGAGATCGCAGAGATCGTCATTGTGGCTCCTGATCGTAATCGATCAGGGGCTTCGAATTCATTAACATTAGAATCCCCTTTGCGAGTGAATCAAGTGCGTCCTAATGTGTATTCGGTACAAGGCACGCCAACCGATTGTGTGCATTTTGCTCTGAATGAGTTATTAAAAGAGGAGATGCCTGATTTGCTGATCTCGGGTGTTAATCATGGGGCGAATTTAGGCGATGACGTGCTCTATTCAGGCACGGTTGCGGCCGCGATGGAAGGGCATTTTCTCGGGGTTCAATCGATTGCAGTTTCCTTAGTGGGTAAAACTCATTTTGATACCGCTGCACAGATTGTGAAAGAATTGGTGCTTCAGCATGTAAAAAATCCAATTCCAAACAAACATTTAATTAATGTGAATGTGCCAGACCTGTCACTGGATCAACTAGGGGCTACTCGCGTTACCCGTTTGGGTGCCCGTCACCATGCGGAAGATATGATCAAACAATATGATCCTAGAGGTGTGGAAATCTACTGGTTAGGTCCTCCAGGGAAAGAAGCTGATGCCGGTGAAGGCACTGACTTTTATGCGATAGAAAAAGGTGAGGTGTCAATCACACCAATACGAGTTGATCTGACAGCGTATGAAGCCATGCAACACATCGAAAATTGGGTTACTCCAAAATAGACGACAACATAGGCAAGAATGAAAAATATAAAAGCAGACAAGTTGGTGTCTTTTTTACAGCAAAAAGGTATTGATGACGAGCGCTTACTGGAAGTCATGCGACTATTACCGCGCGAATATTTTGTATCGGAAGCAATGCGCCACCAAGCTTATGATAACAACGCTTTACCTATTGGAGCCGGGCAGACGATCTCGCAACCTTATATCGTTGCTAAGATGACGCAATTACTGGAACTTAAGCCGAATAGCCGAGTGTTAGAAGTAGGGACAGGCTCTGGTTACCAAACGGCGGTACTCTCTAAATTAGTGGATCACGTCTATTCGATTGAACGGATTAAATCTTTGCAATGGGATGCGAAGCGTCGGTTGAAACATTTAGATATTTATAATGTCTCAACTAAACATGGAGATGGCTGGCAAGGTTGGGCGGCGAAAGGACCGTTTGATGCCATTATTGTCACGGCAGCGGCAGCGCACTTACCTATCGCTTTAACAGAGCAGCTTGCCGAAGGTGGCGTTTTAGTTATTCCAATTGGTGAGCAACATCAAGAATTAATAAAAATACAAAAACGAAATGGAGAGTGTATTTCTACTTTGGTAGAAGACGTTCGATTTGTGCCATTAATTGCCGGTGAATTGGCCTAATTTAAAGGAAGGTATTAAGCTTGTTGTGGAAAAGAAAAATATTAATATCTTTGTTTTTAGTGGTCTTTTTATCGGGTTGCTCATTCAATCCTGAAAAAAATGACCGTGGTAGTTACAAAGGAAGCTATTACATCGTAGAAAAAGGCGACTCGGTTTATTTGATCTCTTACTTAGCGGATAAAAATGTTAACGACATTATCCGTTTTAACCGTTTACAGCCACCTTATATTATTCATCCTGGGCAAAAACTGAATTTATGGCGACCGGTGTATGTTCCTCCTGCCTTTGATGGAACAGGAGCCGGTAATAGCCATATAGCTTCGACATCTACGACTAAAGTTGCAAGCAAACAACCTTCCGCCCCTGTTGTACAACCGAAGTCAAAAGAGTATGTTGAAACTCAGAAAACACACAAAAATAATAATACTGTCACTGAATCTACATCAACTAATGCCAAGATAGGACGCTGGGTGTGGCCAACCAAAGGACGAGTGATCAGCAAGTTCTCTGTTGGTGACCAAGGAAACAAAGGGATTGATATTGCTGGGAGAAGAGGGCAAGACGTTGTATCAACGGCTGCTGGCGTCGTAGTTTATGCCGGCAATGCACTAAGAGGTTATGGCAATCTTATTATCATAAAACATAATGATGATTACCTAAGCGCTTATGCTCACAATGACAGTTTATCTGTTAAAGAAGGACAATCAGTGAAAATTGGCCAGAAAATTGCATCTATGGGAAGTACAGGGACCAATAGTGTTCGCCTGCACTTTGAAATTCGATACCAAGGAAAGTCAGTAAATCCAGAAAACTATTTGCAGTAGGAAACTTACAATAGGGACATATTAAGTTGTTATGTCTTGCTAAAACTTAATTCGCCAAGGGGAGGCGCTTATGAGTATCAGCAATGCAGTAACTAAATTGAACGACATTGACGATTCAGAATTTGATGTCGATGCAATAGACACGGAAGAAACATCGCAAAAAAATGAGGTTAAAGAAGAGTATGAAGTCTCGGCTAAAACCCTTGATGCGACTCAACTTTATCTTAGTGAAATAGGCTTCTCACCTCTTCTTACCGCAGAAGAAGAGGTCCTCTATGCACGTCGAGCATTGCGTGGTGATGCTGCAGCCCGTAAGCGTATGATCGAAAGTAATTTACGTTTAGTAGTGAAAATCTCTCGTCGCTATAATAGCCGTGGCTTAGCACTTCTTGATCTCATTGAAGAAGGTAACTTAGGCCTGATTCGAGCAGTAGAGAAGTTCGATCCTGAGCGTGGATTCCGCTTTTCTACTTATGCAACGTGGTGGATTCGTCAAACCATCGAACGCGCTTTAATGAATCAAACACGCACCATTAGGTTGCCTATCCATGTGGTGAAAGAGCTTAATATTTATTTGCGTACGGCCCGTGAGTTAGCACAAAAGCTAGATCATGAACCTACAGCAGAAGAAATTGCGTTCCAATTAGATAAGCCAGTTGAAGATGTCAGTAAGATGTTGCGTCTTAATGAGCGAGTTAGTTCTGTCGATACTCCGATTGGTGGTGATGGTGAAAAAGCCTTACTGGATATTATTCCTGATATTAATAATGCCGATCCGGAAGTTTCCACTCAAGATAATGATATTAAGTCTTCTTTAATCGATTGGTTGGATGAATTGAACCCGAAACAAAAAGAAGTGCTTGCGCGTCGCTTTGGTCTTTTAGGCTATGAACCCTCCACTTTAGAAGAAGTGGGTCGTGAAATTAATTTAACTCGTGAACGTGTGCGTCAGATCCAAGTAGAAGGTTTACGTCGTTTAAGAGAGATTTTAATGAAACAAGGGTTAAGCATGGAATCTTTATTTGATGCCGATTACGAATGATTTAAATCATCATTAACTTGCTAAAGGGAAGCTACTGGGGCTTCCCTTTTTTTGTTGGTAAAGTTCCTAAAAGGAGCATGTTCGTGGCTCGTATCTCGGGCGTTGTACGTTTCTCGAAAAAGTATTTTTCTTTTCCGAGCCACGAGCCACGAACTACGAGAAACCGCTTTTTATTCGTCTCTAAGCCATTAAGCTCTTAAGTCGGTATAAGGCATCCAATGCTTCTCTTGGGCTCATGTCATCAGGGTTTATGTTTTCCAAAGCATGTTCCACTTCGCTCAATTCAGGGATTAAACTCAGTTGTTGCTCGGTGACCACTGTTTTAGACGGTGAGGCTGGTTGTTTGGTATCGGCTTTTTGATGACCGAGCGCTTCAAGCTGTTGCAATTTGGCTTTCGCTTGTTTGATGACATTTTTGGGTACCCCCGCTAATCCTGCAACAGCTAAGCCGTAAGATTTGCTTGCCGCCCCTTCTTGTACGGCGTGCATAAAGGCGATGGTATCACCATGTTCAATGGCATCTAAATGGACATTCGCTAAATGATTAATCTGACTTGGTAGCTCTGTTAATTCGAAATAGTGGGTTGCAAATAACGTCATGGCTTTGATTTTTGTTGCTAGCCAATGTGCGCTTGCCCAAGCTAAAGATAAGCCGTCGTAAGTGCTAGTACCACGCCCAATTTCATCCATTAAAACTAAGCTATTTTGGGTGGCGTTATGAAGGATATTGGCGGTTTCCGTCATTTCGACCATGAAAGTAGAGCGGCCTGAAGCCAGATCATCTTGTGCGCCAATACGGGTAAAAATACGATCAATCGTACCCACTTTGGCAGATTCCGCAGGTACATAGCTACCAATATGTGCCAGCAAAGCGATTAACGCGGTTTGTCGCATGTAGGTCGATTTACCTCCCATATTGGGGCCGGTAATGATCAACATTTGACGCTGGGCATTCAGCTCAACTGGGTTTGCGATAAAGGGGACATCTAAAACTTGCTCAACTACAGGATGGCGACCTGCCTCAATGTGTAACTCTGGCTGCTGAGTTAAGGTAGGACGGCAATAATTGAGTGAATCAGCACGCTCGGCTAAATTTTGTAACACATCCAATTGAGACAGTGATGCAGCGAGGGTTTGCAAACTTTCCAAATGCGGCATCAGAAGATCAAATAACTCTTCCCACAGACGTTTTTCTAATGCAAGTGCCTTCGACTTTGAATTGAGCACCTTATCTTCATGCTCTTTTAATTCTGGAATGATGTAACGTTCGGCATTTTTTAGCGTTTGACGACGTACATAATGAGTCGGCACCAGATGACTTTGTCCGCGGCTGACCTGAATAAAGAAACCATGCACATTGTTATAGCCTACTTTTAAGCTGTCGATGCCATAACGTTCGCGTTCTTCCGTTTCCATTTTTTCTAAATACTCAGTGGCCCCATCTGCCAAATTGCGCAACTCATCTAATTCAGCATGATAGCCTTGAGCTAATACCCCGCCATCTCGGATCACCACGGGTGGATTGTCTTTGATGGCATGCTCTAATAGCGAACAAACCGCATCCATAGGCAAACATGCCTTAGCCAGTTTTTGTAAGTAAGCATGTTCAAAGTCACAGGTTAGAGTGTTGAGCTCGGGTAATTGCTGCATCGCATTACGCAAACGGGCAAGATCTCGTGGGCGAGCGGAACGTAGAGCTAAACGAGCCAGAATACGTTCAATATCACCGATACTTTTTAAGCTTGGATGTAGCTCAGCAAAGTAGCCATTTTCTTTCAATTCCGTAATGGCATCTAAGCGTTGATTTAAGACCTCATTGTTTCGCATTGGTTGATGTAACCAACGTTTGAACATGCGGCTGCCCATGGGCGTTGCGGTTTTATCCAATACTTCAGCAAGGGTGTTATCGCTGCCACCAGCGAGATTTTGGGTAATTTCGAGATTACGGCGTGTTGCGGCATCTAAGATCACCGAGTCATCTTGGCGGTCAAAGGTAAGTGAGCGAATGTGCGGCAGGGCTGTGCGCTGTGTGTCTTTGACATATTGGATAAGACAACCGGCAGCGCATAACCCTAGCGTGGCATTTTCAACGCCAAAACCAATGAGATCTTTGGTGCCAAATTGCATATTCAATTGTTGCTTGGCGGTTTCTAATTCAAATTCCCAGATAGGGCGACGGCGTTGACCTTGCGATTTTTCTAATAAGGTTGTGGCGGCAAAATCTTCAGGATAGAGCAGCTCTTTAGGCGAAGTGCGTTGTAATTCAGCTTGCATCGCTTCCCAAGTTTCCGGCTCACACAATTGGAAACGACCGGAAGTCATATCAAGCGTAGCATAACCAAATTGGTCGTTTTGCTGATAAATGGCCGCCACTAAGTTATCAATACGTTCAGGTAAGAGGGCTTCATCGGTTACCGTACCCGGCGTGACAATACGAACGACCTTACGCTCAACAGGGCCTTTACTGGTCGCCGGGTCACCGACTTGTTCACAAATAGCCACTGACTCACCTAATTGAACCAGCTTCGCTAAATACCCTTCTACTGCGTGAAAAGGGACACCAGCCATCGGGATAGGCTCTCCGGCTGAAGCGCCTCGTTTGGTAAGGGAAATATCTAAGAGTTGTGAAGCACGTTTGGCATCATCATAAAATAACTCATAAAAATCACCCATACGATAAAACAGTAAAATATCGGGATTTTCTGCTTTTAAACGCAAGTATTGTTGCATCATTGGGGTATGGGTTTCAGATTTAGCCACGCGGATCACCTAAGTTTTTTTAATAATTTACATCACTGGGCGACATGATATTTTTCATGACCTCAGAAAGCAATCAACAAGCGGATGATGGCAGAAAATAACCGCAAAAAATGGCTCAATTTGTTTAGAACTGAGCCAGCAAAAGGTGAAACTTTTCATCAAACTGTCGCGAGCGGGCGTTTCGCATTCAATAACATAATCAGCGCCACGAGGGCTAGACAGATCAACCGGTATATGTCATCGCTGAACAAGATACCCAATGCGAGTAGCAGCAATAATCCTCGTTCGATTAGGTTGAGTTTATGAGTTAAACGACCTTCTATTCCCCCAGCAAAAGCAAAGATCAGCCCCAGTGTAGTGAGCACTCCAATTAAGAAATGACTGAGCTCTCCATCAATCCAAATTAATCCGGAAAATGCCATCATGGCAGGAATAATGAAAAAGCCTTGCGCAAGTTTGAAAGCTTGAATGGCTGAGCGCATCGGTGAAGCTCCAGCAATCCCTGCTCCTGCAAAGGCCGCTAAAGCAATAGGTGGAGTCACATTGGAAGTCTGTGATAGCCAAAAAACGATCATGTGGGCCGTGAGTAAGCCTAAACCAAAATCATTTAAAGCTGGTACGGCCATAACCGACAACACTATATAGGCGGCGGTGACGGGTAATCCCATCCCTAGAATTACCGCAGCTATGGCTATTAAAGCCAATGCAGACCATAAATGCCCACCAGATAAAGCAATCAAAAATTGAGTAAATTGTAAACCTATGCCGGTTTGCCCGACTACACCGACGACTATTCCCGCTGTCGCGCAGGCAATCGAAATAGGAATGGCTGAAATCGCCCCTTCTTTTAACCCTTGTAAAAATACCTGAAAGCTGATGCGGCTGTGCTTTCTTAACATGGCTGCCACTAAAATGGCGGCACACCCAGCAATGCCGACTAAAACTGGTGAGTAGCTCATTAATAACAACGTAGTAATGAAGACCAAAGGAACTAAAAAGTGCCAGCCTTTTTGCATCACAACGCCAATCTTGTCGGTCACGCTCATGCCTTCAAGCCCTAATTTACAGGCCATTAAATGCACATACAGTAAAGTACAGGCAAAGTAGAGGATTGCAGGGGCTATCGACACCAGTAGAATGTCGCTATAAGGAATTCCAGTAAATTGCGCCATGACAAAAGCACCTGCTCCCATTACGGGAGGCATGATTTGCCCGCCGGTTGAAGCCGCCGCTTCTATCCCAGCAGCTTGTTCAGGTTTATAGCCAAGGCGTTTCATCATTGGAATGGTAAGGGCACCTGTGGTGACAGTATTGGCAATGGCTGAACCGGATATAGAACCTAAGGCAGCGGAAGCAAGTACACTGGCCTTAGCTGGCCCACCGCGATATTTCCCAGCAACCGCAAAGGCGGCATCGATGAAAAATTGCCCAGCACCGGTCACTTGTAAAAATGCCCCAAATAAAACAAAGATGAAGACCACACCTGCCGCAATGGCAAGAGGGGCACCGAACACACCATTAGTCGAAAAAATATGGAAACGAATGATCTCTTCTAATGAAAATCCTTTACTTGCCACACCCGCTGGTAAGGCATCACCAAAAAAAGCATAAGCTAAAAATACCGCAGCAATAAAAACCATCACAAAGCCGACAGTTCGTCGTGTAGCCTCTAATAACGCAATAATTAATATCACTCCGGCTGCTTGATCTAGTGGCTGTAAACCATCCAGTAAAAAGCTAATGTCATCATAATCGAAAATGCTGATTTGATAGGTGGCCCAGCAGGTGGCCACAATGAAGATAATGTCTACAATTCGACTCGTTACATAAAGAAAAGAATAAGGTGTATCTGGTTTTAACGCAGGGTAGAGCAAAAAAGCTAAAGTTAAAATCCAAGCTAAATGAACCGGACGAAAAACAGGGGCCGATAATGTCGGCTGTAAACCTTGCCATACTTGAAATACGGATAAGCCAATAGCAATGATAGCTGCTACCCAAACGATAGAATCCGTGACAGTTTGGTTGAGCGGTTTGGATTTTGTCATTTCAAACTCCATATGAAAAAACCAAAATACGAATAGGTGAATAAAGTGAGACTCTATAACCAGTCAGTCGACAGATACTTTGTTGCCTGACTGGTTAGGTGAAGTGGGGTTATTTTTTCATTTGCTCATCAAGGTATTTTTGAGCTCCAGGGTGTAGTGCTATACCAGATAATTTGTTCATATTCTCCAAGGTAGTAAATTTAGTTACGCCAACCACCTGACGTATTTTTCCCATATTTTCAAACGCAACTTTTGTCATCTCATAAGCTTGTTGTTCTGGCATGTTTTTATTGACTACGAGTACATTCCAGACAGCAGGGGTTGTAAATGCTGGAACGTTTTTATAGCTTTCTGCTGGAGCCTCAAGAGCTTGATATGACGGTTCAGCGGCAATGATTTTTTTCATTTCCTCATCGCTAAACGATAAAATACGAATGTTACGCGTCAGTGCTAATTCGGTAATAGCCCCAACCCCTAAACTTCCCACAATCACACCAGCATCGATTTGCCCATTCGCTAGGGCGCTGGTGGTGGCGGTATAGTTGAGTGATTGTGGTTTAATATCGCTTTCCGTCACACCTAAAGTATTAAGAATATTGATAGCACTGACTCGTGTACCTGAACCAGGGGCTCCTAGTGAAATGCGCTTGCCTTTTAGATCAGCTATAGAATGAATATCAGAATTGGCAGGAACCATAAATTGTACCGCATTGGGGTAAAGAGCAAATAAAACGGAAACATCCATTTTACGAGGGAAAGGTTTGATACCTTGGTTTGCTTGTAAAACCACATTACCTTGGGCAATACCGACTAACTGCTTACCCGTTGCGACTTTGATAGTATTTTCCACAGAAGCTGCGGTGACTTCGGCGCGCATATCAAAATCGGTAATATTTTCACTCCAAATTTTGGCTAAGATGCCTCCAAGTGGGTAGTATGTACCACTCTGGCTTCCCGTTCCTATTGTGTAACTTGCTGCAAACACTGGAATGGAAATCGCGAGTGAAAGGCTAACTAAGCTTTGCTTAACAAATTTTTTTAACATGGTCATTTCCCTATAGAACGTATTGTTTTTTGAATTTGAGCTAAAAAAGTATAGAAGGAAAGGATACTTAAACGTGGATTAAAAAACCGTGTGTGTGAGTTCGAACCATGAATTTACTTAAAAAAGTTAAGTAAGCTCACAAAAATAGAGATGCATGTACTAAAAAGAAGGGAGCACAACGATGAACTTATCTGAATTGCATATTTTAAGTAAACGAGTCGGAATCAAACTGAAACAACAATCACAAATTTTAGTGACTGCGGAATCTTGTACTGGCGGTGGGATTGCTAGTGCCATTACGGATGCAGCAGGGTGCTCGGCTTGGTTTGACCGTGCGTTCGTGACTTACAGTAATGAAGCTAAAATGGAAATGCTGGATGTCAAAGCTGAAACGCTAGAGGAGTTTGGTGCGGTCAGTGAGCAGACGGTAAATGAAATGGTGCTCGGAGCATTACAATTTTCTCGTGGCAGTTACGCGGTGGCGGTGAGCGGGATTGCTGGCCCAAGTGGTGGGACGGAAGAGAAGCCTGTAGGTACAGTGTGTTTTGGCTGGGGAAATGCGCAAGGTGTCCTTGAAACGGCAACCCACCATTTTAGTGGTAATCGTGAAGAAGTTCGTCTGCAAGCTTGCTGGCATGCCTTAGAGCATTTAGAAGATATTCTCGATCGTGAGCAAGATTAAAAAGAAAATAAAAAAATACAACACAGGTGTGGACACTGTACAAATCAACAGTATAATGAATCGTATATTAAAGAATATGTTTAACGCATCCGATAGGTGGAATTAGAATGGACGAGAACAAACAAAAGGCTCTAGCGGCGGCACTTGGCCAAATCGAAAAACAATTTGGTAAAGGCTCAATTATGAAATTGGGTGATAACCGTACGATGGATGTAGAAACGATTTCTACAGGTTCTCTTGCTTTAGATATTGCCTTGGGTGCGGGCGGCTTACCAATGGGACGTATCGTTGAAGTTTACGGCCCTGAAAGTTCGGGTAAAACCACGTTAACGTTAGAATTGATTGCCGCGGCGCAGCGTTCTGGTAAAACTTGTGCGTTCATTGATGCCGAACACGCGCTGGACCCTATCTATGCAAAAAAACTCGGTGTTAACATTGATGATTTATTGGTTTCACAGCCTGACACTGGTGAGCAAGCATTAGAAATTTGTGACGCGTTAGCTCGTTCTGGTGCGATTGATGTGTTGGTTGTCGACTCTGTGGCAGCATTAACTCCAAAAGCAGAAATTGAAGGTGAAATGGGCGATAGCCACATGGGTCTTCAAGCTCGTATGTTATCTCAAGCGATGCGTAAGCTAACCGGTAACTTAAAACAATCTAATTGTATGTGTATCTTCATCAACCAAATTCGTATGAAGATTGGTGTGATGTTTGGTAGCCCAGAAACCACAACTGGTGGTAATGCGCTAAAATTCTACGCCTCAGTTCGTCTCGATATCCGCCGTACAGGTTCAATTAAAGATGGCGACGAAGTAGTCGGTAATGAAACTCGTATTAAAGTTGTGAAAAACAAAATTGCAGCACCATTTAAACAAGCTGAGACACAGATCCTTTATGGCCAAGGCTTTAACCGTGAAGGTGAGTTAGTTGACCTAGGGGTGAAAAACAAGCTTGTAGATAAAGCCGGTGCTTGGTACAGCTATCAAGGGGACAAAATCGGTCAAGGTAAAGCAAATGCTTGTAAATACTTGAAAGAAAATGCCCATATTGCTCAAGAAATCGATAGCAAACTGCGTGAAATGCTGCTCTCTCCTGTTGTTGAAGCGGAAGAGGTCGTTGAAGCGGCTGAAATTGAATCTGGTGATGAATTTTAAGCATTATCAATAATAGAAAATAAATCAAAGCCCTGCCTAGTGTGGGGCTTTTTCATTGATGGTACTTTCATCGATGTCGTCATGAACAGAGCTGATCAAAATGCAAAGAAAGAAAACAACCTTATCGGCAAAAGAAGTCGCAGTACAATTATTGAGTCGGCGCGATCATGGTGAATTTGAGTTAAGACAAAAGCTCAAGTTAAAAGAGTTTTCCGAACAAGATATTCAGCAAGCCTTAGAATATTGTATTGGTTATGGTTGGATGGATGATGTGCGTTATGCCAAGAGTCAGATTCGTCAGCATGTGTTTAAAGGCCATGGTAAGCGTCGTATTCAGCAGGAGCTGATGCTCAAACGAGTCACTGAAGATGATATTGAGCAGGCATTCAATGAGGAGCCTCAGGATTGGTTTGAGCTGGCAAAGCAGACGGCATTTAAAAAATTTAAAGGTCAAAAAGCTCAAGATCAAAAAGCTTATGCGAAACAAATTCGCTTTTTGCAATATCGAGGTTTTGATTTTGAGCAAATTCACTATGCACTATCTAGTTTTGAATGCGATGACGAATAGCAGGTAATTCAGAGCAAGCAAGACAGTAACTTGTTTTACTAACGGCGTTTCATCCATTACAATGACGCAAAATTATACCTCAAATATTTCCGGAAGAATTGCATGTACATGAGCACAGATGAGGTACGCCGCGCGTTCCTATCGTTCTTTGAAAGCAAAGGACACCAAATTGTTAATAGTTCTTCATTAGTTCCTGCTAATGATCCCACCTTGCTATTTACTAATGCAGGGATGAACCAATTTAAAGATTGTTTCCTAGGTGCAGAAAAACGTAGCTATACACGTGCAACGACTGCTCAGCGTTGTGTTCGTGCTGGTGGTAAACACAATGACTTAGAAAATGTCGGCTTTACGGCACGTCACCACACGTTTTTTGAAATGTTAGGTAACTTTAGTTTTGGTGATTACTTTAAGCATGATGCGATTGCTTACGCATGGGAATTCTTAACAGAAGTCTTACAGCTACCGAAAGAAAAGCTTTTAGTCACAGTGTATGAAACTGATGATGAAGCGTTTGATATTTGGAATAAAGAAATTGGTATTCCAGCGGATCGCATCGTACGTATTGGCGATAAAAAAGGTGGCAAGCCTTACGAGTCAGATAACTTCTGGCAAATGGGCGATACTGGTCCTTGCGGTCCATGTACTGAAATCTTTTATGATCATGGTGAACACATTTGGGGTGGCCGCCCTGGTACTCCGGAAGAAGATGGCGACCGTTTCATCGAGATCTGGAACAACGTATTCATGCAATTTAATCGCCATGCTGATGGCACGATGGAGCCGCTTCCAAAACCATCCGTAGATACGGGGATGGGGATTGAGCGTATTTCTGCGATTATGCAAGGCGTTCACTCTAACTATGAAATTGATGTTTTCCAAACGCTCATCAAAGCCGCAGCCGAGGTCATTGGTACTGACGATCTCGATAATCAATCGTTACGAGTGGTTGCTGACCATATTCGTTCATGTGCGTTCTTGATTGTTGATGGTGTGATGCCTTCAAATGAAGGTCGTGGATACGTATTACGTCGTATTATTCGCCGTGCCGTTCGTCATGGTAATAAGCTGGGCGCTCAAGGAACCTTCTTCTATAAGCTAGTGGGTAAACTGGCTGAGGTGATGGGCTCTGCTGGTGAAGAACTGAAAAAACAGCAACCTGTGGTTGAAAAAGTGTTACGTATCGAAGAAGAGAACTTTGCACGTACACTTGACCGTGGTATGGCTATTTTAAATGAAGCCATTGATGCGTTAGCGGAAGGTGAAAAAGTACTGGATGGTGAAACTGTCTTTAAGCTTTATGATACTTATGGTTTCCCTGCTGATCTTACTAATGATGTTGCGCGTGAACGTGATGTGATCATTGATGAAGATGGCTTCGAAAAAGCAATGGAAGCACAGCGTCAACGTGCTCGTGAAGCTGGCCAATTCGGCACGGATTACAATAAAACGATTAAAACGGAAGCGGATACAGAATTCTGTGGCTATACAGGCGTAACTGGTCACAGTGTGATCACTGAAATGTTTGTTGAATCTGAGCAGACTGACAGTATCAGTGCTGGAACTGAAGCGATCATCATCTTAGATGAAACACCGTTCTATGCTGAATCAGGTGGTCAATGTGGTGATGCTGGTATCATTAAAACCGATTCTGGCGTATTTGCCGTAAGTGATACTCAAAAACTGGGTAATGCAATTGCTCATTATGGCAAGCTAATTGAAGGGGTAATGGCAAAAGGCGATAACGTCTTGGCTCAAGTTGATGCAGAACGCCGCACTGCGATCACGTTAAACCACTCCGCCACTCACTTACTACACGCAGCACTGCGTAAGGTACTGGGTGAGCATGTTACACAGAAAGGTTCTTTAGTTCGCGCTGAGAGCTTACGATTTGACTTCTCTCATTTAGAAGCTGTGACAGAGCAAGAGTTACGTGATGTCGAGCGCTTGGTTAACCAACAGATCCGTCGTAACCACCATGTTGAAACCAATATCATGGATATCGAGTCAGCCAAACAAAAAGGTGCTATGGCGCTGTTTGGTGAAAAATACGATGATCAAGTTCGAGTGCTTTCAATGGGCGATTTCTCGACTGAGTTATGTGGTGGTATTCATGCCTCAAGTACCGGTGACATTGGCTTATTTAAGATCACCTCAGAAAGTGGTATCGCTGCCGGTATTCGCCGTATTGAAGCGGTAACTGGTGAAGCAGCGTTAGATGCTATTGAAGCACAACAAACTCAATATCAACAAAAATTGCTTGAAGGACAAACAAAGGCAAAATTGTTGGAAAAAGAAATTCAGCAATTGAAAGATAAACTGGCTTCTCAAGCGGGAGCGAGTTTAATTAGCCAAGTGCAAGATATTGCAGGTATTAAAGTGCTAATCAGTCAGCTCGATGGTGCGGATAATAAAGCATTACGCGGTATGGTTGATGAGTTGAAGAATCAAATCGGTAACGGAATTATCTTACTAGGTAATGTTGCGGATGAAAAAGTCGGTTTGATTGCTGGTGTGACCAAAGATTTAACATCGCAAGTGAAAGCAGGAGAGTTAGTCAACTTTGTTGCTCAGCAAGTGGGTGGTAAAGGGGGAGGCCGTCCAGATATGGCACAAGCGGGAGGAACGGACACCGCAGCCTTACCTGCTGCACTCGATGCTGCTAAAGCTTGGATTACTGAAAAGTTATAATATTTCAGTGAAACTAAGAGGCGGCAATTATGCCGCCTTTTTTGATGAAAGATTGACATAAAAAGACACCTTTGATGGGTAGTTTAAATGTGATAGACGACCTATACTGAGCTAAATTATTGTTTAGATCATAAAAATGGTCTTTAATCGGTCTAAATCTTTAATTTATATTGAATGTGCAAATGGAATAGTTGCTATTATAGGGACGAATTATTTAATTTGGTTTGATCCTCATATTTCGATATACATTGGCATCAATTTACCTAAAAATTCGTGTTTTTATCATTAAGTTTATTTACCCAAATAGAGCTTTTAATGGATAATGGCGTAATTGAAATAATAAATAGAGATTACTCAAGGAGTAGACAATGCTAATTTTGACTCGCCGAGTTGGTGAAACTTTAATGATTGGTGATGAAGTCACCGTGACAGTTCTAGGTGTAAAAGGTAATCAGGTACGTATCGGTGTGAATGCACCAAAAGAGGTATCTGTTCACCGTGAAGAGATTTACATGCGAATTCAAGCAGAAAAGGGTAACCCTACTGCGCCATCTGGCAACTACTAATTTGTATTGTGAAATTTAGGTCAGCACTGCTGGCCTTTATTTTTTTGAATCTAAAAACTTACGCTATATTATCGGCAAAACAGGATAAATAGGTCGATTTTTAACGCATTTGATTGAATACTATCCTGTTGGACGTTTTTTCCAAGATTTTATCAATAAAGTGTTTGACATATTTTGGGTAAAACGTAATATGTGCCTCCGCAAGACGGTGAGGTGGCCGAGAGGCCGAAGGCGCTCCCCTGCTAAGGGAGTATGCGGTTTGTAGCCGCATCGAGGGTTCGAATCCCTCCCTCACCGCCATTCTTGCATTTTTCTTTTGACATTTAGTTAGCAACTAAGTGAAATATATAAAGAAATGCTTTAGTATAGAAAAACAGATTATTGCGCGCTCGTAGCTCAGCTGGATAGAGTACCTGGCTACGAACCAGGCGGTCGAAGGTTCGAATCCTTCCGAGCGCGCCATTCTGAAAAGACAAAACGTGGTGAGGTGGCCGAGAGGCCGAAGGCGCTCCCCTGCTAAGGGAGTATGCGGTTTGTAGCCGCATCGAGGGTTCGAATCCCTCCCTCACCGCCATTTTGTTGGTAAAGATAATGTAAGCCTTGCAATTTACATTCCCTCGTTACTGTTTTTATATTAGAGGTCAAATCATTGCGCGCTCGTAGCTCAGCTGGATAGAGTACCTGGCTACGAACCAGGCGGTCGAAGGTTCGAATCCTTCCGAGCGCGCCATCATTTGACAAAACTGCCTTTAGGTAGAAAACAGAATTATTGCGCGCTCGTAGCTCAGCTGGATAGAGTACCTGGCTACGAACCAGGCGGTCGAAGGTTCGAATCCTTCCGAGCGCGCCATCATTTGACAAAACTGCCTTTAGGTAGAAAACAGAATTATTGCGCGCTCGTAGCTCAGCTGGATAGAGTACCTGGCTACGAACCAGGCGGTCGAAGGTTCGAATCCTTCCGAGCGCGCCATTTCAATCACAATGTTGGATGTATTAAAAATTTGCGCGCTCGTAGCTCAGCTGGATAGAGTACCTGGCTACGAACCAGGCGGTCGAAGGTTCGAATCCTTCCGAGCGCGCCATTTCAATCACAATGTTGGATGTATTAAAAATTTGCGCGCTCGTAGCTCAGCTGGATAGAGTACCTGGCTACGAACCAGGCGGTCGAAGGTTCGAATCCTTCCGAGCGCGCCATATTTTGAAGCCCTGCACATTTGTGCGGGGCTTTTTTGTTTTTTGCGTTAAAGCTTATCTAAGAGGCTTTCAGTCTGAGTGATAGTGCGATACTTTAGTGATAAATCATCGAACATTTATTTGGGGTGAACATGATCCCAATAAATCCTATTAAATCAGAATAATATCAATACCCACTTTGGTATAACGGAAAGGACGATCTCCATGCCTTCTAATAAAAAAATTGTTATCTCACAATTTGGTGAAGCAGAATTACTTGAAATTTTAGATGTGGATATTCCAGTGCCACAAGAAGGTGAAGTTCTGCTGAAGGTCGCTTATGCGGGTGTGAATCCCATTGATGTCAAAACGAGAGCAGGGCTCGGTTGGGCTGCTCAACATAACAAAAACAACCTACCTTGGACTCCTGGCTATGATGTTTCAGGGGTTGTGGTTAAACAAGGGCTTGGCAGTAAAAAGTTTAACCTTAATGATATGGTAGCAGGCTTTATTGGTTTTCCACTGCGTGGTGGAGGTTATAGCCAATATCTTTGCGTGCCGGAAACGGAGCTCGCTTTAGTACCAGAAGACATTTCTTTAAAACCTGCCGCTGCGATTCCATTAGCGGGACAAACCGCGGCACAAGCCTTAGAGAAAGCGCAAATTCAATCCGGTGAAACCGTGGTTATTTTAGGTGGCGCTGGTGGGGTTGGACACATTGCGGTTCAAATCGCTGTGGCTGCAAAAACGAAAGTATACGCCTCATGCAGTGCCGATAACTTAGCTTACGTTGAATCTTTGGGTGCAACGGCGTTAGATTATTCCAATCCAGATTATTTGAAAGAGATTGGTTCCGTCGATGTGTTAATTGATTTAGTCGGCGGTCAAGCGGCAATTGATGCCATGACATGTTTACATCCTGGCAGTCGTTTAATTACCGTACCTACCATCACTTCTTCTTTAGTATGTGAGCAAGCCTCAGAACGTGGTGTGATTGGCATGGGTATGTTAGTTGAACCTGAAGTCACTCAAATGGAAGAACTATTAAGCTTGATTAGCTCTGGAATGATCAAGGTACAGATTGAACAAGTAATGTCGTATCAAGATGTCGTTGACGCTCATAAAAAGGTAGAAACCGGTCGTGCTCGCGGTAAAATCTTATTGGATATGCAAGCTTAAGGTGACCTTTGTCTGAGTTTTATTTTGCCCTGCAACAATACTTTGTAGGGCATCCTCTTTGGTTTTTATTCTTCTCGGGCTTTTTAAGTGCAACCTTATTACCTGGTAGCTCTGAACTTAGCCTCTATGCCGCGTTAGAATTAAATACGATTTCGTTTTTCTGGGTGATGAGCATTGCAACTTTAGGCAATACTCTTGGCGGTATGACCAATTATTATTTAGGGCTTTTTTTGCCAAATAAAACACTACGCCATCGGCGTGGCCACCAATTAGAGAGCTGGATACAGCATTATGGCTATTGGGTGCTATTGATGAGTTGGATGCCTATCATTGGCGATCCACTGTGTGTGGCGGCAGGTTGGTTGAGAATGAACCCATGGCTATGTAGCTTGGCCATTTTTTTAGGAAAAGGTTTAAGGTATATTGCCCTAGGCATGATTTTTAAAGGGTTGATGTAAATGAAAAAATGGCTAATAAGTTTAGTGGTCGTCAGCTTGTCTGGTTGTTCGTTATGGAACCAGAGTGAATCCGCTTCACCACTTCCGGAAGGGATTCGTCTGATCGAATCAAAGCCCGCCAATCCTGATGTTGCCTCCATTCCATACTCTAAATACAAACTTGATAATGGCTTAACTCTGATCCTTTCACCCGATCATTCTGACCCGTTGGTGCATGTTGATGTTACTTATCACGTGGGTTCTGCACGTGAAAAAATCGGTCGTTCGGGTTTTGCTCACTTTTTTGAACATATGATGTTTCAAGGTTCAGAACATGTGGGAGATCAACAACATTTTAAAATCGTTACCGAGGCTGGTGGAACCTTAAATGGCACCACCAACCGTGATCGTACCAATTATTTTGAGACCGTTCCTTCCAATCAATTAGAAAAGATGTTGTGGTTGGAATCTGATCGCATGGGTTTTTTAGTGAACGCCATTTCGCAACGAAAATTTGAGATACAACGCGATACGGTAAAAAATGAACGCGGTCAAAATTATGATAACCGCCCATACGGTTTAATGTATGAAAAAATGGGCGAGGCCTTGTATCCTCAAACTCATCCATATTCATGGCAAACAATTGGTTATGTAGAAGATTTAGATCGGGTTGATGTGAATGATCTTAAAGATTTCTTCTTACGTTGGTATGGCCCTAATAATGCCGTATTGACCATAGGTGGGGATATCAATGAAGCGCAAACACTCAAATGGGTGGTGAAATATTTTGGTTCAATTCCAAAAGGACCTGAAGTGGAAAATGCGCCGAAGCAGCCTGTTATCCTATCGAGTGATCGTTTCGTGACGTTACCGGATCGTATTCGCCAACCTATGGTGATGATGGCGTTTCCAACTGAATATCGCGGTGCTAAATCGGAAGCCTCATTGGATGCATTAGCCTCGATTCTTGGTGATGGTAAAAATAGTCTCTTATATCAATATTTAGTCAAAACCGAAAAAGCCGTTGATGCTGGTGCATTTCAAGATTGCGCGGAATTAACCTGTACCTTGTATGTGTATGCGATGGGAGATGCGGGAGATAAAGGGGATTTGAAGCCAATCTATCAAGCTCTCAACCAAACATTAGCATTGGTTAAAACTCAAGGTGTACAACAAGATCAACTGGATGCCATCACAGGGCAAGCTGAAGCGGCAACGATTTACGCCCTGCAAAGTGTCAGTGGCAAGGTTTCTCAATTAGCGGCCAATCAAACCTTTTTCAATCAGCCAGATCGCTTACAGACGGAATTAGCGCAGATTCGTAATGTGACACCGAAGTCAGTTAAAGATGCTTATTTACAGTTTGTGGATGGTAAACACAAAGTGGTGTTAAGCGTGGTGCCTAAAGGGCAAGAGCAATTAGCGGTGCAAGCCACGAACTTTGTGCCTGCTGAGCGCTATTTACCGCATTATCCCAAAATCACCGATCAAGAATTAAATATTCGTGAGGCAAAAGACGATTTTGATCGCTCGGTAATGCCTCCTGTTGGCGAGCCTGTGACTGGAGTCATGCCTGATTTGTATCGATTTAATTTACCCAATGGAATCGAGGTGTTAGGAACGCAAACTCAAGAGACTCCAACGGTTGCTATTCAAATTGCATTTCCAGCAGGTCAACGTTATGTAGAGGCTGGGCAAGAAGGCTTAGCGGGATTAACCGCGCAGATGTTACAAGAAGGTACTACTTTACACACCAGCGAGCAGTTACAACAACAGTTGGACAAACTTGGCAGTAGTGTGAGTGTTTCTGCCGGGGGCTATCACGCGAGTTTAGTGATTACGTCTTTGACTAAAAACTTAGAAGCAACGCTAAAAGTGGCCGATGAAATGCTATTTAAACCAGCTTTTCAACAGTCAGATTTCATGCGAATAAAAAATCAAACTATTCAAGGGATCATTTATTCACACCAACAACCCTCATGGTTAGCGTCTCAAGCGACAAAACAGGTTTTATACCGAGGAACCCTATTTAGCCGTGATAGTGATGGCAGTGTAGCGTCATTACAAGCTTTGACATTGGAAGATGTGAAACGTTTTTATCACAGCCATTACACGCCACAAGGCGCAAAAGTGGTGGTCGTGGGAGCACTAGATAAAGCTCAAGCTGAACACACTTTAGGTTTTCTACAAAAATGGCAAGGTCAAGCGGTCGAGATGCCACAAGCCGGAGCCATTACTCCACTGACTCAGCAACACCTCTATGTTGTTGATAAACCGAACTCTCCACAAAGTGTGGTGCGTTTGGCTCGAATTGGTATGCCTTATGATGCCACCGGGGAGATGTATTTAACTCAGCTTGCTAATTACAATCTAGGTGGGAATTTTAATAGCCGCATTAATCTCAATCTACGAGAAGATAAAGGTTTTACTTATGGCGCGGGTGGCAGCGTATTTGGAACGAAAGAAACGGGCATGATTTTGTATAGCGCTCAAGTAAGAGCCGATGCAACGGCGGCCTCGATCCATGAGTTGTTATCTGAGCTTAAGCGTTATAGCCAAGAAGGGATGACCGAAGATGAACTGGCCTTTATGAAGCAAGCTGTTGGTCAGCAAGATGCCTTAAAATACGAAACGCCAGGGCAAAAGGCTGGGTTATTATATTCAATCTTAGATTATTCTCTCAGTGATGATTTTATTACTCAGAAAGCTGAGATCGTTAAAAAGGTAGATAAACAAACCTTAAATAATGCGGCAAGGACTTGGTTCCAACCACAAGATTTTCAAATTATTGTTGTGGGTGATGCTCAGAAGCTAATGCCTGAATTGGAAAAATTAGGAATTCCACTTCAAAAGCTTGAAGTTCAGCGCTGATGCCCATACGTTAGACAGACTAGCCGTTAATATGGCTAGTCTATTGTTATTGAAATGACTTTGTTGATGATTACTATTTTCTAACGGCTTTCGATTTCCTTATAGTAATTATTTCTCAGAATGACTATCCTAGCCGGATCACAAACCACAATAAGTGAGTGCTATTTTGACCGAATTTTCTGCACGCCTTCAGCAGGTTGCTCGCAACCCTGAGACTTTTAAGTACTTTGGACGCGGAATTGAGCGTGAAACCTTACGTTATGATTCAAATGCTCAGCTTGCCTTAACTCCTCACCCTAATGCTCTGGGATCGGCCTTGACCAATCGATGGATCACGACAGATTTCTCTGAGTCATTGTTGGAATTTATTACGCCGGTTTCTAATAATGTTGATGAGTTATTACACCAATTAAAAGACGTGCACCATTTCACCATGAGTAACATGGGAGATGAGAAACTGTGGCCGATGTCAATGCCTTGCTTTGTGAGTGATGAGACTAAAATACCTTTAGCGGAATATGGGCGCTCTAACTCTGGACGAATGAAAAACCTATATCGCCAAGGTTTGAAGCACCGTTATGGCAGTTTGATGCAAATTATCTCAGGGGTGCACTTTAATTTTTCTTTTCCTGAGAGCTATTGGGATAGTTTGTATGGCGAACAAGATGAGCAGCAACGTGCTGAGACTAAATCGGAAGGCTACTTTGCTTTAATCCGTAATTATTATCGCTATGGTTGGATTATTCCGTACTTATTCGGTGCTTCTCCAGCACTGTGCCCTTCTTTTATTAAAGGAAGAGAAACAGGCTTACCCTTTGAAACTATTGGTAAAACGCTCTACTTGCCTTATGCAACAGCACTAAGGTTAAGCGATTTAGGGTATACCAACAGTGCGCAAAGTGATTTAAATATCAGTTTTAATGGTTTAGATGAATACCTAACAGGCTTACAAGCAGCTATGCATAAGCCATCAGAGCGATTTGCACAATTAGGTGTGGTGGTTGACGGTGAGCATCGTCAATTAAATAGCAACGTATTACAAATTGAGAATGAGCTTTACGCGCCTATTCGACCAAAACGTGTGGCGAAAAGTGGTGAGAAACCATCTGAAGCGCTAAAACGTGGCGGCGTGGAATACATCGAAGTACGCTCGTTGGATGTGAACCCATTCAGTGCGATTGGTGTCTCTAAAGAGCAAGTTCTATTTTTAGATTTGTTTGTTACCTGGTGTGGCCTGAAAGATTCAGCCCCCATGCAAGACGGTGATTTAGAATGCTGGCGTGGCAACTGGAATAACGTCATTTTAGAAGGTCGTAAACCAGGCTTATCGTTCAAATTATGCTGTGACCAGCAGCCTAATACCTTAGTTCATTGGGGAAAATTAATTTTTGAACAATTAAATGACATCGCGATTGAGATGGATAAAGCCAATGGTGGTAATGATTACCAAGCAGTGTGCCAAACCTTAGTGTCTTGGATTGAGGACCCTGAGTTAACCATGTCGGGTCGTTTACTGCACTTAATTCGTCAGTCAGGTGGAATTGGTAAAGTCGGAAGTGATTTAGGTGATCAATATCGTGAAGAATTACGTGCGCATCAGTATCAGATCTATAATCAACAAATGATGGAACAAGAAGTGGTACGTTCGCGTCAAGAACAACAGCAGATTGAAGAAAGTGATCAATTAAGTTTTGATGATTTTCTTGCTGATTATTTCTCATATTTAAAGAAATCATAATATGAAACTTCGCCGACTGATTCGCTTGAGCTGTATTGACGCAGTGAGGGCGTTATTCGTTGGCTGAGCAACACCGCCATCTGAGCGATAAGATAATTTATGTGCTATCTTTCGTTAATTCTTATGGTTGGCGCTCAAACAACATCAATCAGAATGACAAGATAATCGTAGTGGGTTTCGGTAATAATGACCGACTACGCGAAATACATTTAGGAGAAAACAGCAATGCCTCTATTAGATAGTT